>JABDKF010000229.1 GCA_013003155.1 Woeseia sp.
AGAATTTTCGCGTGCGGTTTTTCCTGCCGAAAAAACCAGGCTGCCGCAAGGCCACTCAGGCCGCCGCCAACGACCACGAGGTCGAAAACTGCTTCCCCGGTCGAGCGGGCAGCAGGCCAGGTGCGGCCCTCGCGTGCGACACCGTGGGCCACTTCGAACGCGCCGGGATGAGCGCCGCGCAGGCCGAGCGCTGCGGGAGGATAGTAGTTGCGACCAATCTCAGGTGAACCCTGAAAAGCGGAATCAGCAGCGATTGGTATAAGGCTTGCCAGCAGCCCTACTGCCGATCCCTGGCAAAACTGGCGCCGGTCAATAGTGCGATTCAAGCCGAGTTCGTTGTCGTCTTTCAATGAATCCTTCCAGCCCACGGTCGCCCATTGGATAATATAGGACGACCGACGTTCAGGCGATCCGCAGCGGCAAACCGCCAGACTCACACCGAATAGAGCCGCGCCAGCCGATGCGCTGGATACGTTTCGTTACAGGAAAACAGTGGTGATGGCACGCGATACACGGCATTATTCATCGTCGCACTACCAACCGGGCGCACTACGTCACGCCCAAAATCGGAGTACTTCATGCGCGCACTACTGGCGGCTTTGTTAATCATCGCCGTAACCTCTACCGTTGCTTATGACGGCACCTTACTCAACCAGGAGTTCCGGCTTCTTGCATCAGATGAGGTCGTCAACCTAAGCGACGCCTACGCGGGCAAGGTCGTGCTCGTCGTCAATACGGCATCAAAGTGTGGTAACACGCCGCAATATGACGGCCTTGAAAAGTTGTACCAACAGTATGGCGATGCGGGCCTGGTCGTGCTGGGCTTTCCCTCCAACGATTTCATGGGTCAGGAGCCGGGGACAGAAGAGGAGATTCAGGAGTTTTGCCGGCTGACCTACAGCATCAAGTTTCCGATGTTCGAAAAAGTAACGGTGAAAGACGACAATGCGCATCCGTTTTTCGCCAACCTGGCAATGGATGCCGGGACTTACCCGACCTGGAATTTCCACAAATTCCTGATTGGGCGTGATGGCAAGCTGATCGACCAGTTCAGTCCGCGTACTCAACCTGATGATAAACAGCTGGTGCGTGCAATCCAGGCGGCGCTTAAAGACTAGAACCTCTTCGCGCGAACTGATGACCACGACTGCAGCAAGCGGTTACCGGATGCCGGCCGAATGGGCGCCGCACCAGGCGACGTGGATTTCCTGGCCACACAAGCGCGAGAGCTGGCCCGACAACTTCGAACCCGTTGAGCCAATCATGGTCCAGGCTGTAGCGACCTTGTCGCGCAGCGAACTCGTTCGCATCAACGTACTGGATTACGCACACCAGAAACACGTTGCGGCGCTGCTGGAAGGCAAAGCACAGGCGCACAACGTGCAGTTCCATCGCTTCCCCACCAACGATGCCTGGTGTCGTGACCACGGAGCAATTTTTGTCGTGAACAAAGCGGCGGCCGCGCCTCTTGTCGCGCTCGATTTCCGTTTCAATTCCTGGGGTGACAAATACCCCCCTTACGATCTTGACGATGCAATCCCACCGCAAATGGCCAAGGCACTGAACGTGCCCTGCAAGCGGATTGAGATGGTATTGGAAGGTGGCTCGATTGACGTTAACGGCGCTGGCGCTTTGTTAACGACGGAGCAGTGCCTGCTGCACCCGAATCGTAACCCCGGTATGGACCGCAACGCCATTGAGGACGTGCTGACTTCTCAACTCGGTGTCACACAGGTTTTCTGGCTCGGGGAAGGAATCGTCGGTGACGATACTGACGGCCACATTGACGACCTGACCCGTTTCGTTGCCGAGGATACCGTCGTTACGGTTACCGAACACAACAGGCAGGATGACAACTACGCAATGCTTGCGGAGAACCGGGAGCGACTGAGGCAACTGCGCCTTGCGGACGGTCGCCCGCTGAAGGTGATTGAGCTGCCTATGCCGCGGCCGGTCGAGTTTGCAGGGGATCGCCTGCCAGCCAGCTATGCGAATTTTTACATCGGCAACACGGTCGTACTGATGCCGTCATTCGACGATCCCAATGACGCGGTCAATGAGCGCTCGCTTGCCGCCGCGTTTCCCGACCGACGGATCGTGCCGATCGATTGCCGGGACCTCGTGCTCGGTCTCGGTACTTTTCATTGCCTGACACAGCAGGTACCGGCGGCAGCGTAACAAACCGCGCATGATGCTTGCCCCGGCCGGTCGCTTTACTTAGGCTAGGCTGCCATGGTCAGGTGCCATCCGGCACTTAATCGACACCACCCTTTTTGAGGACTGCAGCGTGACCGCGATTCGCGACTTCGTACATCACCACTACCGCCACTTTAATGCGGCCGCACTCATCGACGCGGCCGATGGCTACGTCACGCATCTGAACGAGGGCGGTGCCATGTTCATGACGCTCGCCGGTGCCATGAGCACAGCGGAGCTCGGGCTGTCGCTGGCAGAAATGATACGGCAGGACAAGGTCCAGGCTATTTGCTGCACCGGCGCCAATCTTGAAGAAGACGTGTTTAATCTCGTCGCGCATGATCACTACGTGCGCGTCCCGCATTACCGGCACCTGACGGCTGACGACGAAGAAGCGCTGCTGGCGCGCCACCTGAATCGGGTCACCGATACCTGTATTCCTGAAGAAGAGGCGATTCGTCGCATCGAGCACGTTGTGCTTGACGAGTGGCTGACGGCCGACAAGGGCGGTAAGCAATATTTTCCACACGAGTTTCTCTACCGGATTTTGCTGTCAGGCAAACTGGAAAAACACTACCAGATCGATCCGCAAGACAGCTGGTTGCTAGCCGCCGCACAAAAAAACCTGCCGATTATCGTCCCCGGTTGGGAAGACTCTACGCTCGGCAATATTTTCGCATCCCATTGCATTACGGGCGAGATCAAAAACGTGCACACCGTGCGCAGCGGTATTGAGTACATGATGATGCTGGCCGACTGGTATAAGGGAATTTGTCAGTCGCGCTCGGTAGGCTTCTTCCAGATCGGTGGCGGCATCGCCGGTGACTTCCCGATTTGCGTCGTACCGATGCTGGAGCAAGACCTGCACATGACGGACATTCCGCGTTGGGGGTATTTCTGCCAGATCAGCGACTCGACGACGAGCTACGGTTCCTACTCCGGTGCCGTGCCCAATGAGAAGATCACCTGGGGCAAATTGTCCGCTGACACACCCAAGTTCATTATCGAGTCCGACGCGACGATCGTAGCGCCGCTTATCTTTGCCTGCGTGCTTGAACAATAGGTGCTTAAACAAAAATGGTAGAGCGTATTGCATCAATAAACGCCCCGGCTGATCGTGACGAATGGGCAGCGCAGGACGCTGCCGAACTGTACAGGCTGGACGCGTGGAGCGACGATTTTTTCGTAGTCAACGACGCAGGCCGTGTCGCGGTGAGACCGCGGGCTGGGGATGCGCTCGAAATCGAAATCATGGATGTCGTGGACGAGGCGCGGCGACAGGGTCTTGGCTCACCGTTGCTAATTCGTTTTCAGGACGTCTTGCGGGCGCGAGTGCAACGCATCAATGCCGCTTTCAATGATGCGATAGCAGATGTCGGCTACACCAACATCTACCGCGGTGTCTATCCGATTAAAGTCAATCAGCTTCACGAAGTTGTGGAAGAAGTGCTGGATTCCGGGCGCCCGTTTCGCATGGGGCTTGAGTGCGGCTCCAAAGCGGAGCTCATAGCGGCTCTGCCCCATTTGGCCGAAGATGACATGCCGCTGATTTGCAACGGCGTGAAAGACCGCAGCATGCTGTCTTTGATTCTGGCTGCGCAACGGCTCGGCAAGAACGTTATTCCTGTTATGGAAAAGTTTGCCGAGTTTGACGAGCTTATGCGGCTCGCGGAAGACAAAGATCAGCCGACGCAGTTCGGTGTTCGCATTCGCTTGCGTACGTCCGGTTCCGGCAAATGGGCCGACTCCGGGGGCTATCGATCCAAGTTCGGCGTGTCGTTGCCTGAATTGATGGAGATTGTCGAGCAGTTACAGGCCACCGGCCGCGAAGCTGAGTTTGTACTGCTGCATTTTCACCTCGGCAGTCAAATAAGTGACGTGCAAATACTGCGACAGGCGACCAAGGAGATCGCACAGATTTATGCGGAGCTTGTCTCGCGCGGCATTCCTGTTCGTTTCGTTGATGTCGGCGGCGGTCTCGGCGTCGATTATTCTGCCGACAACGACGCGGGCGCTATTCACTACAGTCTGCAGGAATACACCAACGCAGTGGTTTCGACACTCGCCGAGGTGTGTGATCAACGCAATGTGCCCCACCCGGTACTGGTGTCAGAGAGCGGGCGTGCGATTACCGCGCATCACTCCGTGCTGGTCGTTGAAACCCTGGGTGCGTACCAGAAAAACAACATTGCCAAAGATTATGAAGCGCCTGCTGACGTGCATGATGCCGTCAAGCGACTTGTGGATATGCATCAGCAGTTGCGCGCACACAGCGCTGCACACGACGTCAGCGAGTTGCTCGAAGCATTCCATACGCTTGATACCGTGCATGAAGAGGCGGCGACACTGTTTCGGCTGGGTTTTCTGCCGCTTGATCAGGATGCGCTGATCGAGCGCCTGTACTGGTCAAATTGTTCCTTGATATTGCAGCATTTGCGCGCGGCGGATCCCGACCCGTTGCCGGCTGAAGTCCACGAACTGGAAGAAAAGCTCGTCGATCAGTACCTGTGTGATTTTTCAGTTTTCCAGTCAGTCATCGATCATTGGGCCATTGGTCAGGCCTTCCCGATCATGCCGCTCGAACGGCTAGATGAACGGCCGGACCGGCGCGCGGTGCTGGTTGATCTGACCTGCGATTCAGACGGCAAAATTTCAGAATACGTTTCGTCGAACGACGACAAGTCTTTCCTGCAGTTGCACAAGCTCAGCCCGGGCAAGCCGTATTTTCTCGGCTTTTTCCTGATGGGCGCCTACCAGGATATTATGGGAGACGCTCATAATCTGTTCGGGCGGGTCACGGAATTACACGTTTATGCGGACGACACGGAAGATGACAACTTCTGGATCGAAAAAGTGCTGCCGGGAATCAAAGTGCAGGACATGCTTGCGCAGGTTCAGTATTTTCCGAACGACCTTGAGCGACGCATGAACGCGATTATCAAGAGCAAGATCGATGCAGGCGAAATTCGGCCGAAGCAGGGAATGAAGATTCTTGAGCAGTATCTTGCCTGCTTCCAGCACGAGACCTACTACGATACCCGCGAGTCGGATGAGGTGAAGTCGCAATGAACGGTGGCCCGCAGACTGCAGGGACCTTGAAGCTGGGCCTGGTGCAGATGGCCATGGGCGAAGACCCGGAGGAGAACACCGAGCGCGCGGTTGCGCTGACCATCGATGCGGCACAGCGGGGCGCAGAGGTTATCTGCCTGCCTGAATTATTTCGGTCGCGCTATTTTTGCCAAACGGAAGACTCGGCGTTCTTTCAGCTGGCCGACACGGTGCCCAACGCGCTGACAGAACGTTTTGCGACCGTAGCAGCAGAGCACGACGTTGCCATTATCGCGAGTTTGTTCGAAAAGCGAACAACCGGGCTCTATCACAATACGGTCGCCGTCATCGATCGTGGCAAGGGTTATATCGGCAAGTACAGAAAAATGCATATTCCGGATGATCCGCGTTACTACGAAAAATTCTATTTCGCGCCTGGTGACCTGGGATTCAAGACGTTTCCGACCGAACGCGCCAACCTCGGTGTACTCATCTGCTGGGACCAATGGTACCCGGAAGCGGCCCGCCTGACGGCGTTGCAGGGTGCCGAAGTTCTTTTTTATCCGACAGCTATTGGCTGGCATCCGGAGGAGAAAGCCGAAGTCGGTGCCGAGCAGCACGAAGCGTGGGAGACCATTCAACGTTCGCACGCAATCGCCAACGGCTGCTTTGTCGTCGCCGTCAATCGCTTTGGTTTCGAGCCAGACCCCAGCGGCGATGGTGGCATCGAGTTTTGGGGTCAGAGCTTCGTTGTCGCACCCGACGGTCGGATCATCGTGCGTGCACCCGTGGACCAGGAGGCGGCACTGGTCGTTGACGTTGATCTTGCGGAAATGTCGGTAACCCGGCACGGTTGGCCATTCCTGCGCGATCGCCGCGTCGATGCGTATGCGCCGATTGCCAACCGTTTCCTCGATAACGACTGATTTTTATGAGAATTTCTCGCACACATGCACTAGGCAAGGACGAGGCTAAACGTCGCGTCGACAAACTGGCCGATGCGCTTGGCAGCCAGCTAGGCGTCAACGGCCAATGGTGCGATGACCAGCTCGACGTATCGGGCAGCGGCGTCAATGGACATATCATCGTCGCTGACGACACTATTGACGTTGACGTGCAGCTCGGATTCGCGCTGATGTTGATGGAAGGCACTATTCGCAGTGCAATCGAAGATGCTATGGACAAGCATCTCGCCTAGCGTCGCGATTGCCTTACTGGGCGACACACCCGATGAAAAAAATAGTAATTGTTGGCGGCGGCCAGGCGGCGGGACAGGCCGCAGCGTCGCTGTGCCAGAAAAAATTTGACGGCAAGATTACGATTATCGGCAACGAGAATTCTTTGCCTTATCAGCGACCGCCGCTCTCCAAACAATACCTGGCAGGAAACTTCGAACGCGAACATTTGCTGATACGGCAGGCCGAATTTTACGAGAGTCGGAACGTGTCCGTGCGCAGCGGTGTGACCGTCACGGCAATTGACCCGGGAAAAAAGACGCTCACCACGGATAAGGACGACGCTGTCCGCTTCGACAAGTTGCTGCTGGCGACGGGTGCACGCCCGAAAAGACTCGATGTGCCTGGCATGAGTCTGGCGGGCATCCATTACCTCAGATCGGTCGCGGACGTAGATCGAATTCGTGCGCAACTGCCAGGCGCCAGGCGCCTGTGCGTCGTGGGTGGTGGCTACATCGGCCTCGAGGTGGCGGCTGTCGCGATCTCTGCGGGCCTGGAAGTCACGGTTATTGAGGCTGAAGAGCGCGTCTTGCAGCGCGTAGCAACACCTGAGCTGAGCGCGTTTTACCGAAATTTGCACGAGAGCCACGGCGTCTCGATCCATGTGAATGCGCAGGTCACAGGGTTTGCGGGCGACGGCGCCGTGCGCGCGGTTTGCTGCGGTGACAAAGAGTTTCCCGCCGACCTTGTCATCGTCGGCATCGGTATAGAACCGAACGTCGAGCTAGCCGCTGCTGCGGGTCTGGCCTGCGACAACGGCATCAGCGTGGATGAATACTGTCGCACATCAAGTGCTGATATTTTCGCTGCCGGTGATTGCACGCATCATCCCAGCCCGCAACTGCAGCGCAGACTCCGGCTGGAATCGGTACCGAATGCACTCGACCAGGGGCGCGTCGCGGCCGTCAATATGCTGGGCGGCAACGATATCCACGATGCCGTACCGTGGTTCTGGAGCGACCAGTACGGTCTGAAATTGCAGATGGTCGGTTTTGCGGCGGACGGCGAATTTCAGATCCTGCGAGGCGATGTGGATGCCAACAAGTTCGCTGTTTTTCATTTGGCTGACGGTGCGATCGTCGCCGTTGATGCGGTTAATGATCCCCAGAGTTTCATGATCGGCAAACGCCTTTTCGGCAAAGAGGTTGACCGCGCTATCCTCGAAGATCAGAGTGCGGATCTGCGCGCGTTGCTAAAGAAGTAGCCTCTCTGTTGCGCATGCCAGCACCGCAATAGTCGCGCCGTCGTCTCACCATGTTTGCATGATATCCTGCGGCCACTGCCCAGATAGTTTGCGACAAGACCAAAACAATTTTCTCGCAATTTGATCATTACCTTTTCGGGGAATCTAAATGAAGCTGCGGTGGCTGGTAATTCTCTGCGTGGCCCTCTCTCAGCACGCGTGCAACGGTTCCGAGGCAGCGCGCAGTATTACGGTTGCCGTTGCCGCGAACTTTTACGAAACAGCAAGTGACCTGACTGAGGCCTTTACGCAGCGGTACGGCGTTGATGTCACTCTGGTCAGCGGCTCATCCGGCAAACTGTTTGCACAAATCACGAATGGCGCGCCGTTTGACGTTTTTCTATCTGCAGACGAAATGCGCGCCAATAAACTCGAAGCATCGGGACACGCCCTGCAGGGTAGCGGCTTTGTATATGCACTCGGACGTTTGACTTTGTGGAGCAGCGATCCGCAGCTTATCGAAAACAACGGTAAGGCCGTGCTGCGCTCTGCAAAATTCAAGCATATCGCTCTCGCAAATCCGGCATTGGCGCCGTACGGTCATGCGGCGCGCGAGGTCCTGCAGTCGCTCGGCCTGCTGCAAACGCTCGAAAAGCACATCGTTACGGCCGAAAACGTGGCACAGGTTTTCGCGATGGTTGCGACAGGCAATGCGGAACTGGGGTTTCTGTCGCGTGCTGCCATTGTTAGTTCGACTGGCAGGGCGAGCGGCAGTCGCTGGGACGTGCCGGCGAGTTTGCATGGGCCCATTCGACAGCGCGCCGTGTTGCTACTCCACGGTGCGGCGAATGACGGTGCACGCGACTTTTGCGAGTTTCTGCAATCGCCCGTGGCTTTGAATATTATTCGGCAAGCCGGTTATGACACGGAGTAAACTGCATGCCTGACCTTGGTCCATTGTGGCTAAGTATTGCGTTGGCGGGCGCGACGACCCTGCTGCTGCTGGCATTGGGAACGCCATTGGCGTGGTGGCTCGCGAACAGTCATTCACGCCTGCGGCCGGCAGTTGAGGCCGTGACGGCGTTGCCGCTGGTTTTGCCGCCAACGGTGCTGGGCTTTTACTTCCTTATTTTGCTGGGTCCGGCATCGCCGCTTGGCGCGTTCTGGGTGCGCGTGACCGGTGACGCTCTGACGTTCTCTTTTAGCGGGCTCGTTGTTGCGTCGTTGTTCTATTCATTGCCGTTTATGGTGCAGCCGCTGCAGCGTGCCTTCGAAAGCATCGGCCGCGCGCCGCTGGAGGCGGCTGCTACTTTACGTGCATCGCCTTTGGACGCTTTCTTCACGATTGTCGTGCCGCTTGCGCGCCGCGGCTTCCTGTCGGCTGCGGTTCTGACGTTCGCGCATACGATAGGCGAGTTCGGGGTTGTGTTGATGGTGGGTGGCAACATTCCGGGCAAGACGCGCGTGATCTCTATCCAAATTTACGAACATGTCGAAACGCTTAATTACGCAGCGGCGCATGTACTGTCCGCGGGCCTGTTGATTTTTTCGTTCCTCGTGTTGTTGTTCGTATACACAACGAACCGGCGGGGTGACATTCGTGTCGGCTAGCTCCGCCAACGTGCTGAAAATTGACGTAAAGATCACGCTGCAGGATTTCCTGCTCGACGTTCAGGCAACCGTGAAAGCGCAGGGCGTAACCGGCTTATTCGGCGCCAACGGCAGCGGTAAGAGCACGTTGCTGCGCATCATCGCCGGGCTTGAGCCTGCAGCGCAAGGCAGTATACGGATGGCGGAACGTTGCTGGCTCGACTCGCGTGCCCGCGTGCACATTGACGCGCATCAGCGGCCAATCGGCTACGTTTTTCAGGACGCGAGGCTGTTCACGCATCTTGATGTTGCCGGCAACCTGGACTTTGCAGCACGTCGTAACCACGGTGCGGGTCCCGCGTTCGACGACGTGGTTGATGCACTTGATCTGGCAGCGTTGCTGCAACGCGATGTTGCGGACCTGTCCGGTGGCGAGCGCCAGCGTGTCGCATTGGGCCGTACCTTATTATGCAACCCCGAGTTGCTGCTCCTCGACGAGCCGCTGGCGGCTCTGGACGCTGTGCGCAAAAGCGACATCATGCCGTACCTCGAGTCGCTGCAGACTCGCTTCTCGCTGCCAACGATCTACGTGAGCCACTCGATCGACGAGATGTTACGACTCGCTGATGAGGTCATTGTCCTCGAAGCAGGGCGGGTCAAAACGCAAGGTGAAACGCGTCGCGCGCTGAATGGTCTTCCGCCTGCGCTGCTCGGCTCCCGCTACGGGGTGTCGTCCGTACTGGAAGCCACAGTTGTGCGGCAGCTAACGGACCTCTCTTTGACCGAATTGCAGGTGGGTGCGCAGGCAATGTTCTTGCCAGAGCGCGGGCATTTGCAGCCGGGCGAACGGCTGCTGCTTCGCGTACGTGCAGGAGAGGTCGCCCTCGCAACGACCGAGCCGCGCGATATCAGTATCCGCAATATCCTGCGCGGCCGCCTATTGGACGTCGAAGAGCATGCGGGACAGGCGTTTGCGATCGCGCGTATCGATGTCGCCGGATCGGTATTGCACTGCCAGTTGACGCGACAAGCGGTCAGTGACCTGCGGCTGGAACCCGACATGCAGGTGTTTGCTTTGCTAAAAACTGCGTCATTCGATGTCCATGACTAAACTGAATAAAGCGCTGGGGAAGACCTGCAACGACTAGTCGGCAAGCGCCGCTTCGGCCAGCCCCGCTTCGGCCAGCAGCGTCAGGATGCCGATCTGGATTGCGAGGTGGCCGTCGTCGTTGCGCCACCACTCACGCAGCGAGTGCGCGCCACCGCCGGAGCCGCCCCGACTCATCGTGATAGCGGGTATGCCGATCGAGATGGGCAGATTCGCGTCCGTGGAGGAAATGCGCAGCTGCGGCTCGAGGTCATAGGCCAGCGTCGCGGCCATGGCGCGTTGCACCAGCGGGGAGCTGGGGTCACCTTTTGCAGCTGGCCGCGTCCCGACCCGTCTGATCTCGACCGTCAATCCGTCGCCACGGGTCTTTTCGGCATTTTCTTCTTGCAGTGCCTGGTGCACGGCGGTTTGCAGCGCGACGTCAAGCTGGTCAATCTTTTGCAGGTCACCTGAACGCAGGTCAACCTCCATCCAGGACTCGAATGGTACAGAATTGACCGAGGTGCCGCCGCCGATGCGACCCACATTGTAGGAGGACTTCGCGCCGCTGCGCGTGATGGGCAAAGCAGCTTCGTCGAACAGCGCGATCGCCCGGCCGAGAGCATGGTGCGGGTTGGCAGTCCCGAATACGCCCCATGAGTGTCCGCCCGGTCCCACGAAGGTGACGCGGTAACGGTGCGAGCCCACGCCGCCATAGACAATTCGATCGGTAACCCCGCCATCGATAGCAATCAGGCTGTTGATCGGTTCGGCGCCGTCGCGAAACAAATGCTTGACGCCGCGGAGGTCGCCGAGGCCCTCTTCACCGACGTTGCCTATAAAAAGGATATCGGCATCTGTTTTAATTTCTGCGTGTTGCAAGGCGCGCAATACGCCGAGGACGACGACGAGGCCGCGCGAATTGTCCCCGATACCGGGAGCGCGCAGTTTGTCGCCGTCTATCTTCACGGTAACGTCCGTGCCGGCGGGGAAAACGGTATCGAGGTGCGCGCTGTAGGCAACCGTGCGGCCGGCGCCGCTTCCCGACCGCCGGCCGATGACATTGCCGACGTCATCAATGACAACATCTTGCAAGCCGGCCTCGCGCAGCAATTCTGCGAATCGCTCGGCGCGCTGATCCTCCTCGAACGGTGGGGCCGGAATCTCCGTAAGTTCGACCAGATCTGCCCGTGAACGCGGAGCAATGGTCAATACATGGTCAAGTGCTGCAGAAACATCGGCGCGTGCCTTGAGTGCAAAAATTTCTTCCTGGTAACGCACCTCGACATTGGCATCGGCCAAGGCAGCACCAGTGACCAAACCGCAAAGCAGGACACAACGCACGAATAGCGCCAACCAAAGCTTAAATTTCATGCAGATTCCCGTTTGGCTCAAGAGTACGGGCCAGGATGGTATTCCGCTGGCCGGCCGCAGAGCTTAAGACAATCCGGTGTGTTACGCCAAGTTGCCACGGCGCCAGACGCAAAAAAAAACAGGCCGCGTCCTTGCGGCCTGTTCTTTTATGTCTTCAATGGTGCCGCGCTACATGCGTTCCCAAATGGACTTGGCAACGCTGCTGGCGTCGTAGTAATTGCCGCCTTTCTCCGGCATCTCGCCATTACCCATCAGGACTTCAAGCGCGTAGCTGTGCTTTTCCTCAGCGGCGCCAGTGCCTGCATGCATGCCGACCGTCGTGCTGGGCCGCACGCGTTCGGTACAGCCCAGAAGTCCGCAATTGCGTTCAACTTCATAGCTGCGTTCAACGCTCGCACCGGTACCCGGGCGATCGAAAGACTTTTCCTTGCTGGTGGTTGCGCGGTCGACGACTTCGAACCAGCTATAACCTTCCTGCAGCGTCAGTTCAGCGGCGCGCAGCAAGGCGTAGTCCTTCGTCTTGTTCAGATCAATGCGGTTGTTGCCGTTATAAACAACGCGGTACCGATTGTCTGCAAGCTGCGTGCTGTAGTGCCCAAAGTCACTCGAATCATCTGCCGCGACGTACTGTGGCGACGACGCGCAGGCAGCCAACGTAAGGCTAGCCAGCAGGGCTGCGGTACGGGCGATAGTTGATAAATTAAACATAAGTCCTCCTTTACATAAAATGGTGAACGCTCTCGACGTCGGCCATCTTTCCTGTTTTGCCGCGA
>JABDKF010000264.1 GCA_013003155.1 Woeseia sp.
GTCACATGATCGTCATCGAGCCACGAGGATAGCGGTATCCAGCCGGCTGGTTGCAGGCTAGTCATGCGGTGGCCTCCAGTGGCTCGTAGGATGGCTTGCGAGAGTATCCGGCACGCATCGCGAGGAACAACGCAAGACCCACCGGGCCAAACATGAAGGTAGTTACCAAGACGGGGGCCTGGACCAAGCGGTTTATGCCGACTTTGTCAGCATTGACCGCAATCCATCCGCCGATGAAAAGGTCGAAGGCGAGATAATGTACCCAGCCGGCAAGAAGCATATCCTTTTTGGAAAGAAGCATGCTTACTTCGGACAGCGACCCATATCCTCCACCATCGACTGTAAAAAAATGCGCCATTGCCAGACCCGCATAGAGCAACGACAGCACGAAAGGGATCATGTAGCGCGGCACGGCCAGCAGCCATAACCACCGTCGGGGCAGCAGTATCAGGATGAGCCACCCCAACATGGCAGCCTGACCGGCCCACCCAAATAGTTGATCAGTTTCCGGCATTGGCTTGGACCCTTTCTTCAACAAGTTCGTTAAAGGTACCAGCGTAATGCGGACAACGCTTCATTTGCCTCGAACGTTCGCATAAGTCTGTATACCGCCGGTCATTTGGTTTTAGCTGGAATGACGGTCACTGACCCAAAGGAGACATTCGCTCCAGCCAGACAGGAACCCTGTGGGAGCAGCTTCAGCCGCGATCGAACCAAAGGCCCTGCCAACCCAAGCGACCAACTTGTGGGAGCGGCTTCAGCCGCGATCGGCCCTCAAAGCCCCAGCTACAGAAGGCTTGGACAACTTCGGCCGCTGCTGCTGGATGACGGCGGCACCCAGTCTCAATGTCTTACCTGCAACGCAACTCGCCGATGTGTCATCCAGCAAATCCGCTAACTCAGGGTCGAGTCATGTACTCAGTACGACCCGCTGGATAGGCTGCGAACAATTCACCGAACGCACGCCGCATGGCATCACGTGCCGGCGCCTCGTGCATGTAGTCACCCTCTGTGACGTAGTGCACGCGGCTCAGCGTACCGGACCAGATTCGCTCTTGAGCGATGCGCGTCGTCATTTCAATCTTTATGCGCGCATTGAATCGTGCTGCGAATACTTCGGAGGTCATGCTGCCGTTATTATCTTCGCTGCCTGATTGAAGAGTGGCTGAGGGCAGCGGGTCATTGATAAAAGTCATCAGCAAAATGGCATCAGCATCGCCCTCGGTGTAGCGCAATCCTTTTTGTGCCAATACCCGACTGATCTCATCACGCAGCATTGGCTTCAAGAATTCCGGCATGCCTGCAAACTCGATGCGATAGCTGTGGATGTTGGCGGCACCCGCCGTGTACTGGTAGCCGGTTGCGGTCGCAATGGGTGGACCTCCGGCACACGCCGTGAGCAGCAAGAGCACAATAAGATGTGTGGTTTGAACAAGGCCTGAAGGCGCAGGAGTCTTCGACATGACTATTGATTCCACAGAATGGCGAGGAAATATTAGATCCCGGAAGCGTTCACAGGAATGCGCACAAGCACCAGTGCTACACGTAGAAATACGTACGTTCTGGGGAGAGGATCGAACCATCCCAGACTTATTCATAGCGCTTAACTTACGTGATATTACGGATAGCTTAGGCTTCGACTGCGGCATGTTGTCACTCGCGAGGCGCTATGGGCAACGGTTGGTTATTCGTGTTCGCCGCCTGCCGCTGAAGCTTGACTACCCCAACAAGGACAAGCACGTCGTGCACGGCCCCGATCCGTTAATCGTCGGTGTTCCGTCCCAGGTAATCGAAAAAGACCGTCACCCGTGGGAGTAGGGATTTAGATAGGGGTCAGGCCTTTTTTTTGCGGGAGTCCTCGGTCGCGAGGTATTGATGAACAACGGCGGCGCCGACCGCGTCGCCCCACACGTTGGTCGCCGTGCGAAAGCGGTCGAGGAACCAGTCGACCGACAGCAGGAGGCCAATGCCTTCGAGCGGCAGTCCGATCACCTGCAGCACGATGATCATCGTTACGAGACCCGCCTGCGGGATACCCGCCGCGCCGATCGCGGCCAGAGTCGCGGTAACGACGATGATCGCTTGTTGCCCCAGTCCCAGGTCGAGGCCGTATGCCTGAGCGATAAACATTGCGGCGGCTGCTTCGTACAACGCTGTACCGTCCATGTTGACAGTACTCCCCAGCGGCAACACGAAACGCCGCGCGCGTTCGTCGACGCCGGCTTCGCGCGCGCACTGCAGCGTGATTGGCAACGTTGCCGTGGAGCTCGCGGTTGCGAACGCGGTGACAATCGCCCGAAGCATGATCGTCAGGTAACCGAGGGAGCGTTTTCCGACCAGGATCAGGATCAGCGCCAGCAGCACGAAATGCGCACCGAGCCCTGTGAGAACGGTTATGACGTAAAGGCCAACTGCACTGATCTTCTCGACAAATGCCTCGGTTGTACCGGCCGCCCCGAACATGCCGGCGATCAGGCCGAAAATGCCGATCGGCGCGAAATACATTACCCATGAAACGAGCAACATCATGCCCTCGTTAAAACTCTCAAAAAATTTGGCCGCCGGGCGCCCCTTGTCCCCAAGGCTGGCCAGGGCAATGCCGAATGCCACTGACCAGATGATCAGCGGCAGCAGGTTCGTTTCGGCAGCGGCCGCGATCAGGTTGGGGGCAATCATCGCCAACAGGATGTCGGCAATCCCGCGTTCGGTGGCGGCCGCAACGATTTCGGCCGACCCGTCAAGACCGGCCGTCGATACGCCCACGCCGGGCTCGATCAGATTGACCATGAAGAGGCCGATAAGCACGGCCACGAGTACGGTCA
>JABDKF010000251.1 GCA_013003155.1 Woeseia sp.
TCAGCGCTACGAAGTCACCGCCAAAGCGATCGTCGATTGCCAACGCGAAATTAAAAACAGGATCAACGTAGTCACCCCGGTTAATCGTGGTCAGCTCGTCATTCAGGCGCATAACGTAAACGCCGAACAGCCAATCTGTGCTGTCGTTGAAAAGGCGACCTGCCTCCGCCGAGGTTAAGCGCAATTCTTGGCTCAGAGTACGCCGCTTGCGTGAGCTGAGCGACACAAAGTCGTAGGTGTACGGCGCCCACACCTCCTCGTTGCCCCAATCTGCATCAAAAGAAAAATCGATGTCGGAATCAGCATAGGTCGTGATCGAGGTAAATGACATGCGCTCGGAGCCATTCCAGCTTGACCGCAGCGATCCCGCCGCGCTTTCCTGTGCGTCACGGCCCGGTTTGTCCGATTGCATGGTCAGGCTGTTATCAATCGCGAACGCATCGTAGCCGTCGTCAATGTCAGCGATCATTACCGTGAGGCCGAGCTGCCAGTCGTTACCGGCATGCCAGCTGAGGCGGCCGCGCAGTAATGACTCCTGCCTGCCGTTCGTATCTTCGCGATCGAGGAACGCGTTATCACGAAATCCGTTGCTCTCGTGGTGGTGCGCGGCAACGCGAAATTCGAGCTTGTCCTCGATCAGCGGCCCACCCAATGCGATGCCACCGGCCAGCGCATCGTCGCCGCCAACCGTCAGCTGCACCCGACCGTCCCACTCCGCTGTTGGCGTAGCACTCTGCACGTAGACCAGGCCGGCAAGCGCGTTTGCACCGTAGCGAGTGCCCTGCGGGCCGCGCAGTACCTCTACTTGCTCAACGTCAAACAGCGTTGCAACTGTCGCAATACCGCTAAAGTCGATGTCGTCGATCAGGAAGCCAACGGATGGATTCGGCGCGCCCTCGTACTGTTCCAGCTCTCCAATGCCACGTATCTGGAAGTAGCGCGCACGATTGCCGTCGCCCGAATAGTTCAGGTTAGGCACGGAAAACACGAGTTCCTCAAAATGCTGTACTGCGCTTTGCTCGATGGTGGCCTGGTCGAGCACCGAAATTGACGGCGGTAATTCAGCAGCAGCACGCTCGCGGAAGTCGGCGCGCACGATAATTTCATCGAGCACATCATCAGCTTGCGCAAAGTGCGGAGAAATTGCCAAAAGCGCTATCGGTATTCGATAGCGCAGGCGAACAAACAATCGACGGGACATCAGGAAACCTCTTCCTACGCCGGCATTATCCGGATCAGGTGTAAGGGTTCCCGTCTTTAGCGCAATGCGCGCGACGAATCTCAGGCCGGGGAATATCCCCTGGTAGCCACCCCTGTGAACGCGGGACTATACCGCTTTTGACGGTGGCGGCTCAATGAGCACGCGCCGGAACCAATAAGTATCAGCCTTGCAGGCGGCGCAACAGGCTCGAAGTGTCCCAGCGGCGACCGCCCAGCGCTTCGATTTCCGCGTAGTAACCATCGACGAGCCGCGTCATGTCGAGTCTTGCGCCGTTGTTGTCAGCCTCATCAAGCGCGATCTTCAGGTCCTTGCGCATCCATTCCACGGCGAAACCAAATTCGAATTCGTTAGCGACCATTGTTTGCCAACGGTTCTCCATTTGCCATGACTGTGCGGCGCCTTTGGATATGGCGCCAATCACTTTTTCGACGTCAAGGCCTGCCCTGCTGGCGAAGTGCAGGCCTTCGGACAAGCCCTGCACAACACCGGCAATGCAAATCTGATTGACCATTTTTGCAAGCTGCCCCGAACCGACCGGCCCGATCAATGTGCAGGCTTTCGCATAACAGTCCATTACCGGCAGCACACGGTCAAAGATATCCCGGTTACCACCGACCATAATCGTAAGCTGACCGTTCTCGGCCCCCGCTTGCCCGCCCGACAGCGGCGCATCCAGAAAGCCGACGCCTTTTTTCGCCGCGGCAGCCTGCACTTCGCGCGCCACCGTGGCTGAGGCCGTCGTGTGATCAACAATAATCGAGCCTTCCTGAGCGCCACCTAGCGCGCCTTCATGGCCGAGCAGCACCGCGCGCACATCATCGTCGTTACCCACGCAGGAAAAGATAATGTCGGCACCGGCAGCCGCGGCCTCGGGTGTGGCAGCAACGGTACCGTCATGTTGTTTTCGCCAGCTCGCTGCCTTATCGGCGCTGCGATTGTAGACGGTCACCGTGTGGCCAGCGCTGGCGAGATGGCCGGCCATCGGAAATCCCATTACGCCCAGGCCAATGAAAGAGACGTTCATGACGGACTCCGACTAGAGGTCAGGCTGCACGTTCGCTATCGACGGACTTGGGCTTTTTCTTACGCGGATCGAGACCAATGGAGCGCGCGATGATCTCGCGCATGACCTCGGAACTGCCAGCGTAAATGCGCGAGATACGCGCATTCAGGTACATGCGACAAATCGGGTACTCGTCCATGTAACCGGCACCGCCGTGCAGCTGCACGCAATCGTCGGTAACGCGACCCTCCAGTTCGCTCGTGTAGAGCTTCGCCTTGGCCGCATCGTCGGCCGACAACTTGCCTTCATTGTGTTCCTGCACGCAATGGTCGACGAACGCCTGCGCCACGTCGATCTCGGTGCGCATATCCGCGAGCTTGAAACGCGTGTTTTGAAAATCTGCGATACGCTGACCAAACGCCTTGCGTTCCTGCGTGTAGTCCATCGTTACATTGAACGCAGCTTCGGCATTTGCCAGGTAACCCACCGCACCCAGCAGGCGTTCTTCCGCGAGGAAATGCATCAGGTGATAAAAGCCGCGGTTGAATTCTCCCAGCAGGTTCTCTTTTGGCACTTTGACGTTGTTGAAAAAAAGCTCCGCCGTATCCTGACTTTTCAGGCCCATTTTTTTCAAGTTTCGACCGCGTTCAAAACCCTCCATGCCGCGCTCGACGACGAACAGGCTCAGTCCATGGCTCT
>JABDKF010000267.1 GCA_013003155.1 Woeseia sp.
CCCGTGACGTCGAGCGTGTCGAGCAGGGCATCAAGATCGGCCAGGTAGTCCGGAAACCAGTAAGAGCCGTCGTTGTGGCTTGTGTCGCCGAAGCCACGCCAGTCGGGAGCAATGACGTGCCAGTCACGCTGCAGCGCATCAACTGTAAACTGGAAAGATCCACCGCAATCGCCCCACCCGTGCAACATGATGATTGTGGGTTGCGATGTATCTCCCCATTCGTGAATTTCGTAGGTCGCACCGCGCAGCCGCAGCTGTCTCGTTCGAGCAGCGATTCTCGGGCAGTAGCCGGAATTTCCTGACATCAAACCTCCGAAATACGAAGAACTGAAAGGCTACTCGATCATAGCTGACTCTTTGTCGCACCGTTGAGCACATAAGTGGGCACTACGATTGAGCAATTTTGAGCGCTCACTCGACAATGCCCTCATCAGGACGAAACGCGTGGGACCAACTGCCTGGTTATGAGTCCGGGTCAACAACTGGCGGTCGAGTATTTTCCGGTTGGAAATCAGATCTACCGCGTATCCGCCAGGATCTATCTTCTCGTGTTGTGGTCTATGCGGCGGTATAAGGTCATGGCAACAATACGGTCGACCCGGTCGTCTTGCGCGCCTCTATGTCCCGGTGCGCCTGGGCCGCATCTTTGAGCGCATAGCGCTGATTAACATGTATCGCCATCACGCCAGCACTAATCGCGCCAAACAAAGCCTCACATGCAGCAAGTAATTCATCCCTGCTTTCGACAAAATCAAACAACACCGGCCGAGTCACGTAGAGCGAGTGCCGCTTGGCAAGTTCTGCCGGTGCGAACGGAGCAACCGGACCGGACGCATTACCAAACGACACCATTACGCCATGCGGCCGCAAGCAGTCGAGCGATGCCATAAAAGTATCTTTGCCAACGGAATCGTACACAGCCGCTACGCCCTTCTCGTTTGTTAGTTCCCGGACACGAGCCGCGATGTCATCGTGCGCCATCACGATATCGGCACAGCCATTCTGGCGTGCCAGAAGCGCTTTTTCCTCGGTACTGACGACGCCGATGACCCGCGCGCCGAGATGCCGCCCCCACTGCGCGGCCAACGTCCCGACACCGCCGGCAGCCGCATACAGCAGGACATCGTCTCCCGGATTGACCGGGTAGCTGCGGTGCAGCAAATACCAGGCAGTGAGGCCCTTCAGCAATACCGCTGCGGCCTGTTCGTCTTCGAGCCCGTCCGGAATAGGCACCAGTCGCTCTGCCGGGAAGACCCGGTATTCTGAGTAACTGTCGGGCGGTCGGCCGGTGTAGACCACCCGGTCGCCCACCTTTACAGCAGAAACACCCGGACCTACGGCATCAATAACGCCGGCTGCCTCACTGCCGAGCCCCGCCGGCAACGTTCCGGGGTACAGACCGCTGCGGTGATACGTATCGATCAGGTTGAGGCCGATCGCGGAATGACGAATACGGGCTTCACCCGGGCCGGGGTCTGGAACTTCAACCTCGACAAACTGCAGTACTTCCGGTCCGCCATATTCGTGCATGCGAATCGCGTTTGCTTTCATTGCCGATGCCTCATAGATTGGTTTTCAGTCAGCATAGCGGAGCGCATGACAAAAATTAAGCGCTGCATTGTTGCTATCGTCGCACGATGGACGAACGTAGAATAATAGTTAGTCTTGAGTACAGGGAATCCCAACGAATGGATAGGGTAAAAGGAAAAGTTGCTTTGGTGACGGGCGCTGCGCAAGGTATCGGTGCCGCCGTTGCCACGATGCTGGCCGCCGAAGGCGCAAAAGTATTGGTTACGGACATCAACACAGACGGTGCCACAGCAGAAGCGAATCGCATCAATGATCAATATCCTGCTCACGCAATCGCGTTAACGCATGACGTGACATCACCCGATGATTGGCGCATCGCGATGCAATCAGCGGAAGAACATTTCGGCGGCTTGCACGTGCTGGTCAACAACGCGGGCATCGGCGCGTTGGCGAGTGTCGAGGACGAGACGCTGGAGAATTGGCGTTACGTGCATGCGGTGGATCTTGATAGCGTATTTCTCGGCTGTAAACTGGCGTTGCCGCTAATGCGCGCCAGCGGTGGCGGCTCAATAATTAACGTTTCATCGATATCAGGAATCATTGCTGCCCATAACCTGGCGGCCTACAACTCGGCCAAGGCGGCGGTGCGTCATCTGAGCAAATCGGTAGCGCTGCATTGCGCACGCGAAAACAACAACGTTCGTAGCAACTCCGTGCATCCCGTTTTTATCGATACGCCGATTCTGGACGGCATGATGAGGAACGATGACCGCGAGGCGGCACTGACGAAACTCGCCAGGCAGATTCCATTGGGCAGGGTCGGCAAAACAGCAGACGTTGCGTACGCCATCCTGTTCCTGGCATCCGATGAGTCGTCTTTTATTACGGGTACTGAGATCCGGATTGACGGTGGAATCAGCGCAATGTAGCGCCTCCCGGGCTACCTGTCGTCTGCGAGAGAAACGGTAATACGCCCTTCCATGGCGACAGGACCTCTAATCGTTGAATAGGCACGGGCGCTGATTGACTCGATCGCCGCGCCGACCGCACCGGCAAGACTTCCGCTGCCGCCGCTGACAGCAGCGGTGCCGAGCGATTGCGGCCCGTTGGTAAGGATGCCGTACCAGCTGCCCTGCCAACTATCCCCGGAACCAATGTGCGCCGGCAAGACAACATCACGTAACAACGACCACTGGTTTTCTTTTTGATCGATAAGCATGCCGCCGCGATCCAATAGCCACATGTGCCATGTGCTGTTCACAGGATAGATGCCGTTCAAGACGCCAGTCTCTTCAGCAACGGTTTCAAATTTAATACCAACGCCGACTGACTTGCCACGACTATTCCGCAGCATAGTCACCAGCAATTTCGTTTCGTTGATCGCCGGCTCAACCAGTTTTGCGACCATCGGAGGACGTAGCCGCGCGTTCACTTCGCCGTTGTCTGCCCACAGAATGGAATCGTCAGGCGTTGCCGTGTACACAAGTTCAAACTGGCGGCTGTCAGTGACAGCAATCGGCGAAACGGTTCTTGCCTTGATCAGCGGATTGAAATAAACCAACAAAACGAACAAGACGATGCCCGCCAGTATTCCTGCTAACAAAGCACCCACGTATTTCATTGGGCAACACCTGCAGCATCGTCAGTTGCCTTTCCGAGGGCCAGCGATGTCAACTCGATGTAAGCACTACCGGTGCTGGCATCGTCCACAACGCGCTCTATCATCGTTCCTTTCTGGTAGCTGAACTCGCGAGTGCCGGCGCGAAGAAAACCACCACGATTGCCTGCCGCGTCCGCATCTGCATCCATCAAGAAGTACAGCGAACCGCGTGAAGGCAGATTGAGTACCCATTCGACCGAATCCGCCGCCGCACCAAAATCGTATATCGCCGAACCTACCATTCTGCTGGCAAGGCCAATAACTGCGCCATCGTCGTTTCTCAATTTAAATATTTCGGCCGTGACGCCGGCGTCAGTCAGGTCTTGCGGCCACCTGAGGGTGCCCGGCAGATTGGCCGCGGCATCCGTGCTACCCACCATGACCCTGTCTTCGGGTATGCGGATCTTGAAGATTTCGATAACGCCGCCATTCGGTTGCACCGTCAGTAAAGAGGTTTCACGGTGCAGGTCCGCAACCGGCATAAAAAATGCAGTCGCGCCACTTGCAATCAGGCCCAGCAAAATACCGATTGAAAAAACCTTCAACAAACGAGCGTTCCTTATCTTATTGGCAAGCAGACCCGGCGACAGCGTTACAGTCGCTCACCGGGGGAGTTTAGTTAAGTTTCCACTGCAGCTCACGCCCAATAGCGTTATTTGTGACCTGTAGCACACCTGCGACGCCAATCAGCCGGCGGGGCCACTGGCGTAATAGGCTGCCAGGTACTCATCGAATCCGATTCTGTCGTCCGCTTCAATGCTCTTTTGCAGCTCGAGCGAGTCTTTCACCGCCGCCTCGTAGGAGGCCAGGCGCTCTGCCGGCAACGGAGTCAATGCTGAAAAATAGTCGCGATGCCCGCGTGCTGCGGCCATCGCAAACTCGAAAAAACTACAGCTATTGCGGGTCAATTCGTTGAGAAGGCGTGCCGAGGGCGTGGCCGCTGGATCGTCGAGCAGCTCCGCCTGGGCATTTACCGCCGCACGGTAGTCCTGCTGCTCACTTCCCGCATCCAATAATTCTGCAACCGCAGCAACGCCGGGCATGATTTCTGCCGCCCAGCTGCGTAGTGAGCATAACTTGCCGTGCCTTCGCAGCCTGAAATCCGGGTCGCGGCCTTGTTTCGCTGTTTGCGTATGATTTTGCAACAGTTCATCCCAGTCGCCTTCTTCCAGTGGCGGGCTCTCCTCTAACAGGCAATAGATCAGGAAGGCTTCAACAAACCGCATGACGTTTTGATTGAGCCCGACCGGGTCAAAAATATTCAGGTCGATCGACCGTACCTCCACGTACTCGATGCCACCGCGACGCAGAGCGGCCGTCGGCCGTTCACCTGAATGAGCAACTCGTTTTGGTCGAATAGGACTGTAGTACTCGTTTTCTATCTGCAAATGATTGCTGTTTAGTTGTCGATATTTGCCGTCGACCTTGACGCCGATTTTTTCATAGGCTGGTTCCGGTGAGCAGATTGCACTGCTGAGATCGGCGATATAATCCTCCAGACGATTGAGCGATATGTTCAGGCGCGCCTGAGTCTTGTTGCTGTAGCCAAGATCACTCATCCGCAGGGACGTCGCGAACGGTTGATAGAACGTGGCCTCGTCAAGTTCCGGCATGCCGGCCGGTGTCGCCTGCGCAAATGACTTGCACAAGGCAGGGGACGCGCCGGTCAAATAGAGCAATAGCCAGCCGAAGCGACGGAAGTTACGAATAAGTCCGAGGTAAGCAGCAGAGCGAAATTCCTGCTCGCTGTCTCTATTACCCTCCAGTTCCTGCCAGGTTTCCCAGAATTTCCCGGGTAACGAGTAGTTAAAGTGTAACCCGGCAATAGTTTGCATTGCCCTGCCGTAGCGATATCCGAGTCCGCGGCGGTAAATATTCTTCATTTGCCCGACATTGGAATTGCCGTATCGAGCCAGCGGGATGTCATCGTCTGGCGGAATCTTGCAGGGCATGCTGGTAACCCACAGCAGTTCCTCGCCCAGGTGCGGATAGCAAAACTGGTGTATATCGCAAAGGTCGCGCAGAGCTTCCCAGTTGGCCCCGACGGCCGGCGTCACGAACTCCAGCAGTGCTTCTGAAAAGTCTGTCGTAATAAACGGGTTGGTCAGCGCTGATCCCAGGCCAGCGGGATGACCGGCTCGCGACAGGTAACCGTCTGGCGTTACGCGTAGCGACTCTTTCTCGATGCCGCGAAAACCGCCCTGCAGGCATCGGCCCGAGTCCGCTTTGACCAAGCGACCGAGCCTTTGCTGAAATGCTGCACTCAAAGCGTGTGCCCCGAACTCAAGAATGCAGCGACTATACAGGCGACCCCGTACACTGCCAAACCTTGCGATGAGCGACCCAAACATGGCCATTCAGTAGCTGTTGGCTCTCAGCTTTTGCAGTTCGATCTGTCGTCGATAGTTTGCGCTGCAATGATTTCACAGCGTCGTGGTTCAAGCGTAGTATTGTCGGCCCCAAGAGTTCCGCACCGCCGCATGAGCTAAATGAATGAAAGAATCGAAACAGCGTCGCCTGCGCGACGTTAACAGTGGTCCGCCGACACTCATCAGTGAGAACTGCAAAATTACCGGCACCATTGAAGGAGGCGGCAATTTCATGGTCAGCGGCGAGGTTTTTGGTGATAGCGATTTGGCGGGCACCGTAACTCTCACTCGCAAGGGCTTCTGGAAAGGCACTTTGAAAGCAGCAGCCGTCATCGTGGCCGGCCGGGTTGAGGGTGAGGTTGTCTCAGACGGCCGAATCGAAATCGGTGAGACTGCCAATATCGATGGGCGGGTCATCGGCGGCGAGATTGCCGTAGCAGCCGGCGCTATTGTACAGGGAACAATGCGCACCACGGTGGCTGCAGCCCCCGTCGAATTCATAGAAAAACGCGATAAAAATTAATAATTTACGGCGATTATTTACCCATTGCGAGCTGCAGCGCGGGCAAATCGCCGGATTTTGGTGTTTTTTACGAATTACAGGCGTCGCGACCGCCGATTCCCGGTGGTAGACTGGGCCCAGTCCGCGACTCGTCAACCGGTCCCGCCAGCGGTGGGCCGCCTTCAGGGCTCACGGATTGCAGATAATAATTACAATAACTAATCGAACACGGGACCCGGTTTTCCCGTGAATTCGGTCTGAGCCTGGCTATGACATGACCGGCAATACCCTACCTCGCTACCTTTTTCCCGTGCTGGCGCTTGCGTCAGTTGTAGCCGTTGTCGCGCTCGCGAGTTTCTATCTGCAATACCGGATGCTGGCGGATGAGCTCGTCCAAACGGGATTCGCCCAGCACGAACAAACGCTGGCGGCGAGCTTTGAGCGTCGTTTCAGAGCGCGCCTGCACAATGTTGCGGATCGTATTCAGGTGAACGACAGCGACGCCGATCGGCGTGCAACCGCGGATATCCTTCGCGACATGGTTGCTGCCAGGGACGAATTTGTCGGTCTTCGCTACCTCGCCGTCGACGGCACTATTTTGGAGTCTGGCGAGTTACCCGAGAGTTTTGAGCAGGACGCTACTCAGTGGCAGTCGCAGCAAATGTACATGACTTATCCCGTCGTTCGGGACGGCGAGCGTTTCGGCGTACTGCTCGGCAATTTTGACCTGGGCGAATTCTGGGCTGACGCAAACGAATTCCGGGACAACATGCTTGCCGCGGCGGCAGACTATCGCCGGCAAAGCATGATTTGGGAAGCGGTGGCACTGGTATTGATTCTGGTGTCGTGCGTACTGATCATCTGGCGCGTTAACAGAAATCTAAATCGAAGGATTCACGAGCTAAAGATTCAGGCCGAGAAACTCAGTAGCGCCGATTTCGGCGAGGCATTGGACAGCTCAGAGGACGATGAGCTCGGTCAGTTGACTGCGGAATTTAACAGGATGCGCAATCACCTGAAAGAAACCACGATGTCGAGAAATTACGTCGACAGTATCCTCAGCGGTATGAATGAAGCGATAATTGTTACGACAGAAGACCAGACGATCAAGAAAATAAACAATGCAACATCGCGCATGCTGGGTTACCAAGAAGAAGAGCTCGTTGGGCAGCCCTTAAAAAATATCGTCAGCGAAAAGCGTGGCGGCCAACTGGTATCCGACACCCAATCCGGCATTCCGAAAGAATCCTTGCTCATAGCGAAATCTGGCGACTCGATTCCAATTTCGTATACAGGCTCAAGCATTGATGACGATGAGGGCCGCACAGATCATATTTTTGCAGCGCAAAACATTACGGAACGCCGCAAAGCGGAGCAACGCATACGGTACCTGGCTCGCATCGATGCGTTGACGAAAATACCGAATCGAATGCAATTTCAACATCTGCTACAGCGCGCCATAGCGCGCGCGAAGCGCAGTCAGCAGAAGCTGGCTATTTTTTATATCGATGTTGATCGCTTCAAGGAAATTAACGACACCTTCGGGCATCTCGCGGGCGACACCACGCTCGAAACAGTTGCCGAACGGCTGGCAGAGTCGCTGCCAGCGGATGCGGTGATCGGTCGGCTTGCCGGTGATGAATTTGCCGTTATCGTCGACGAATTCGACGAGACACCGGACGATCATCCGAAGCTTGATCAGCTTGCCCGCGAGGTACTCGATCGACTGGCTGACCCCTTTTACGTTCAGGGTCATGAAGTATTTATGACGGCAAGCCTGGGCATCGCTTGCTACCCGCACGACGCCCCGGATGTCATAGATCTGATTCGGAATGCAGATGCTGCGCTTTATTCTGCCAAGAAGTCCGGTGGCAACGTATTTGCAAACTACAATCCTGCGATGAATGAAGCCGCAGTCGAGCGGCTGATGACGAAAAGCAAACTCAAGCGCGCATTTGAGCGTGATGAACTGCTGGTTCACTACCAACCGAAATACAATATCGTGACAGGTCAGGTGATCGGAGCCGAGGCCCTGGTGCGCTGGGAATTGCCGGAACGCGGCATAATTCTCCCGTCGGACTTTATCCCTATTGCCGAGGAAACGAATCTCATCATCGAATTAGGTGAATGGGTTCTCGACAAAGTCTGTGAAGATTTTCGCTTCTGGCAACGATCTGTCCCGTCGCCGGGTCGTGTCTCGGTCAACTTGTCACTAAAACAGCTGCGGCAGCCCAATTTTATAGGTCGCATCAGCAATATACTTCGCAGCTACCAGGTCTCCCCGACCTCTTTGGAGCTGGAAATCACTGAAACAACCCTGATGGAGAACCCGACTCGGACCATCAAACTGCTCGATGAACTCTACGGATTGGGCCTGCACCTGGCGATCGACGATTTCGGTACCGGCTACTCTTCTCTGAGCGCCCTGCAACAGTTCCCTATCAGCACCTTGAAAATTGACAAGTCGTTTGTCCGCGATGTGTCTGTCAACCCGGATGACGCCACAATCGTTGCAACGATTGTGCACATGGGACGCAGCCTGAAAATGGACGTGGTTGCCGAAGGTGTGGAAACGGAACAACAACTTAACTTCCTGCAATCGCTCGACTGCACTTATGTTCAGGGTTTGCTTTTTGGAGATCCCATGAGTTCTGACAATTATCTTGAGCTGTTGCTTTCGCAACTCGACGGCACAGATAAGCACCGCGCCCTTTTTGCATAAACCGGCCGAGCATCAAGCCCTGCACACGCGAATTAAGACTCTGATTTTGTGGCAAAAAACACCCTCACTTCACTCACTCCAAACAACATGATCTAATTGTGGCAACGCCGCGGTTTCCCGGTACGGTTTCGATCGGCGCATGCACAGGACACAATAGATTGATGAAAACTTTTATATCGCTTTGCATTGGATCAACGCTTCTTTTTTCAGCGCCTGCTTTGATGGCCTGTGAGTATCCATCGCGTATAGATGTTCCGAACGGTATTTCAGCCACTCGAGACGATATGATTTCGGGACAGAAGCAGGTCAAGGAATACGTTGCCACCATGGAGGCATATCTCGACTGCATCGTTGCAGACGAAAAATCCAATCGGGCAGACATGGACTCGCTATCGGCGGAAGACGAACAGCTTCGCGAGGAGATGCTCAACAAAAAATACAACGCGGCGGTCGAAGAGATGGAGAGGGTTGCAGCCGAGTTCAACGCAGAGGTGCGGGCGTTTAAGGAACGCGAAGACGGCTAGGGTTATTTAGTCCGTTAGCATAATTGGTCCGGTTCCTGATTCGGCCATTGCTGACAATGCTGGTTTTTTGCGGATACCGGATATTGTTCTCAGCCGCGACCTTGCTGCTGATGCAGCATGCACCGTCAGGGCTAAAGCGCTTCGATCTTATCCTTTAGCCCCGTCGGATGTTCCGTAACGATACGCTCAAGCACCTGGATGCGATCTTCCAGCTGATCAATCTTTGCGAGCGCCTCGCTCAGCTCGTCTCCCAAAGGCTCTGTTTTCTTGTGGCGATGCTTTATCCACGAATCGATCACATGGGAGCATGCGCCAACGAGCACGGCCAGAAATAAGAATGTAAAGACGTTCATCTATTCTCCCTTTGCTATTTTTTTAAGGCGCGAACCTAAAGCTTGCGAAACTCCTGGTCAAGATTGAAGCGTGACGAGGTCACATAGCGCTCTAGTCTTGCCAGACGCGTATCGAGCTTCTGGAAACGCCTTTTGACGTCGGCCAGCGTACCCGCGGGGTTGGAGCGCATGGCCTGGCGGAATCCGGGATCCGGTGCCGCCGCGGCTGCCAGTTTTCGATCCGACGGCACCAGCAGCACACAGGCAACGTATGCCAAAATAACCAGCGGCGTAAACATCAGCAGCATTATTACTGTCAGGAAACGCGTTGCACACAGGTTAAAGCCGAAGTAATCCGCGATGCCGGCGCAAACTCCGCCCAGCATGCCCCTGCGCGAATTTCTGAAAAATCGACGCCCACGCCATTCGTGCTCTGCATTCATAATGAACTCCAGTGATCGGAACCAGCGTGATGACGCCAAAATTCCTGCTCCGGATTGCTACCTCTGTAAATCAGGGGCCGGGTTCTAATAAGCATCGTAGCAGCGAGGTACGCCAACGCGGTGGGCACTGTCAACAAGATAAGCGCCAGGACTGCGATTACCCTCACCACGGTCTTGTCGAATCCGTAGCGGTCTGCCACTCCGGCACACACGCCAAAAATCCAGCCATTTTCGCGATCGCGATACAGACCTTGCCTCAATGAAGAGTAACGTTCCCACGCTTTCCTACCCGTTGTGCTCATCGATTCTTCCTCCAACCAGGCAATTCATTGTCGATTATGGTTTCCAGGGCCTCCATACGATCCTCAAGTCGGATTGACAGCTGCCAAAGATCTTCCAGCATATTCTCGTCGCCACCTGAAAGCTCCCGCGACTGCTTCCACTTGGTGATGAAATGCAAAACGATAAAAAGCGGCGCTGGTATCGCGATGAAAACAATCAGTGCGACAAGTACAAGTTCTGTCAACCCGTTCACTAGCTGGCCTCGTCAACCCGTACGCCGGCTACCTTGCGCTTCAGATCATCGAGCTCTTGCGCAACCGAGTCTTCTGCCTCAAGGCTGGCGAATTGATGCGACAAGTCTTTGGGGAGGCCCAGGTCGTACGCCTCGATTCTGCCCTCGACATCATCGATCCGACGTGTGTACTGCTCGAATCTGACAAGCGCATCGTCAATCTTGTAGTCATGAATTTTCTTGCGCGCCTGCAGTCGACTGTTGGCCGTCTTGTGCCGCGCAAGCAACGCTTTCTGGCGCGTTTTCGCATCCTGCAGTTTGCCCTCCAGTCTGCCAATGTCGTCATTGAGTTTACCCAGGCCGTCGTCGACAGCGGCGTAGTCGGCACGGATTGCCTCGGCGGCCGCCGTCGCACGCGACTTCTCCACCAGCGCTGCTTTCGCCAGGTCTTCGCGATTTTTACGCAAAGCCAATTCAGCCTTGTTGTCCCATTCGCCCTGTTCTCGCTCGAGCATCTCAAGCTTGCGGTTTAAATCTTTCTTATCGGCGATGGAACGAGCCGCCGCGGAACGCACCTCCACCAGCGTGTCCTCCATTTCCTGGATCATCAGCCTGACGATCTTTTCCGGATCCTCGGCCTTGTCCAGAATCGCGTTGATGTTGGAGTTCACGATGTCGCTGAATCTCGTGAAAATTCCCATGTTGCTATCCTCTTTTTGTCGATGGTCATCACCATAGTTGCAGCATCCGTGCCAACTCGGTGGTTTCTTTCTAAGTCACTGAAAAAATAGAATAATTAACGCAATGATCGCGTGCCGCGGCGCGGCCTACTTAGCTATTTTTACCATTAATTAGCGTTTTTCGCACACGTTTAGTATGTTTCGCCAATGGCAAACGACGCACGATCCCAGCCAATCATCGGCGAGGCGCCGGCTTTTCTCGAAATGCTGGAGCACGTGTCGCGCGCGGCCCCCCTGAACAAACCAGTTCTGGTCGTCGGAGAACGCGGCACCGGCAAGGAACTTATCGCGTCGCGACTGCACTTCCTGTCGCTACGTTGGGAACAGCCTCTCATCAAGGTCAATTGCGCAGCGCTGACCGAATCAATACTGGAATCTGAGTTGTTCGGCCATGAGGCCGGCGCGTTCACTGGTGCAGTCAAGGTTCACCAGGGGCACTTTGAGCGGGCCGATGGTGGCACGATGGTATTGGACGAACTCGCCACGATATCGCTACGGATGCAGGAGAAAATTCTCCGTGTCATTGAATACGGTGAACTGCAGCGAGTAGGAGGTTCCGACACGATAAGCGTAAACGTGCGCATTGTAGGTTCGACCAACGCCGACCTGCGTGCGATGGTAGCGGACGGCAGCTTTCGGGACGATCTGCTCGACCGCCTGGCCTTTGACGTGATCACGGTGCCGCCCTTGCGTGAGCGGAACGAGGATATTTTGCCACTGGCGTACGCTTTCGCCGTCGCGATGGTCAGCGAATTACGCCAGTCCTATTTTCCGGGTTTTACGGCTCGTGCTTCATCGATGCTGTTGCGGCACGACTGGCCTGGCAACGTACGAGAACTCAAAAACGCGATCGAAAGATCAGTGTACAGAGCGGAGGATTTGCAGGGACCTATTAATGAAATCGCTTTTGATCCGTTTGACTCCCCGTTCAGTCTGAAAACCGAGGACCAAGCCGATAATCCAAGGACCGCCAAACGCGCTCAAATGAAGCCAGCCTTATTGCCGGCGAACCTGGAAGATGCATTAGCCGAAACTGAGCGAAAGCTGCTCGAGGAGGCCCTTCGCAAAGCCAGATTTAATCAGAAGGTCGCCGCAGATTTACTCGGGCTGACGTACCATCAATTGCGTGGCCGAATTCGCAAACACAACGTTGCGGTACATGCGCAATAACTAACTGTCGTCGCGATAGCGCCGAACGTAAACCGCTCCGGCAATAAACAGTCCACCCACGATAAGCCCCATCCAGAGGCCGGGGTTGGTAACAAAACCAGCAACGTCCAGGTAACCGAGCAATGACGTCTTGGCATCTGCCGCTAGCCGCATATCGCTCGAATCTTCGAACACCATGCCCGCAGCGTCAGGCCGATCAAATAGCGGTATCTGTGCAGACCGCACAAAAATCGCGTCACGAAACAGTGTGCTCCCGACCAGAATTCGCTCCAGCATCGGGACAACGGCCAATGGTAGCAGCGCGACCAGGAACGGCGAACGACGCGTCCACGCAGAAACGAACATGAACCAACCGACAAGTGGCATAAACCACAGTGGCAATGCCAGGAATAAGATCAGCAAGGCGAAGCCGTTCTTCATCAGCGGCGCGGCGCCCCAGATCAGACTCAACGCATCGCCTCCCCGTCCGTCGACCCACAGGCTTGAAATGCCGAGCACCAGTAACACCGTCACAATAGCGGTGGCCAGTGAAAAAAGCGGGATCGTCAGTATCGCGGTCAGCAGCTTTGAAACCACAGTTTCGGCATCAGAGACGGGCAAAGAGCGCCAGAAAAGAATGCTCTTGTCGCGACGCTCTGTGTAGAGCGCATCGAGCAAATAGAAGGTTGCCAATATTGCCATTGCGAACGCGAATAGCGTTGCAATGGCCATTGTCAAAATGGAAATCGCAGCGGCGCGTTCTCGCTCGCCCACGTTGCTGGCTCCGAGGATCGCAATATCCACTGCCTGATCGAATGCAGAGACTGCGACCTGGCCCGTCAAGGCAAGCAATACGGAAACCAGCCCCAACGCCAGCGGCGCGACGTAAATGGCCCGGTGTTCCCAAAGCTCCCGCTGTAGTAATGCCCATTGTCGCTGAATCATCGCTTCGCTCCCTTGACCATCGCGACGAACAGGTCGGCAACCGCAGGCGTATGAGCCTCGCCCAAACCCCGCAATTTTTCACGCTCCAGGTTTTCAAACATCATGATCTTTTTGCCGACACCGTCTCTTTCGTGGAAGGGTCGCAAGGCGCGTGCGGCATCAGCATTGTCACCCGAGGTTTGCAGTTCGACAAATCGCTGGGGAATTTCTTCCATTGCAGCATCGAGAATTAGCCTGCCGTCGTTAATAAAAATCAAATGCGTCAACAGGTTTTCGATTTCTTCAACCTGGTGGGTCGTCACCAGGATTGTGCGCTCTTCATCAAAATAGTCGCTGAGCAGGTTACTGTAGAATTCCTTGCGGAAAATGATATCCAACCCGAGCGTTGGCTCATCAAGCACCAGAAATTTTGCATCGACAGCACTAATAATTGAAAGATGTAACTGCGTGATCATGCCCTTCGAGAGCTCGCGAACTTTTGCGGTACTCTTGATTTTCGTCTCACCAAGAAGTTTGTTCACGCGTTGCCGCGAAAATGACGGGTGCACCTTCTCCGTAAAACTCAGCAGCTGTGAGACGCGGATCCAGCGCGGCAACACCGCAACATCGGCGATAAAGCATATATTCTGCATTAACTCGCGGCGCTGCCTGAACGGGTCAAGCCCCAGCACGGACAACGTGCCCTGGCAATCCGTGAGTCCGAGAATGGCTTTCAGAAGCGTTGTTTTACCGGCGCCGTTCGGCCCGATTAACCCGCTGATACGGCCCTTTTCAATGTCGAAACTAACGTTGTCCACCGCGCGCACTGCGCCGTAGGACTTCGAAACGTTTCTGGCCTCGACCAGATTAGTCATTTTTCGCTTCCTTGGTGTCAGGATCCCGCGCATCGATATTGCCAAGCAGTTCCTGTGGATCAAGTCCCAGGCGATTTATCGTCGCTTCGATAACGGGCCACTCTACTTCCAGAAAGCGACGCCGCTCGTCCTTCATCAGTTGACTGCACGCGCCATCTTTTACAAACATGCCGCGACCGCGCTTTTTTTCTACCAGGTCTTCATCCACCAGTTCCTGGTACCCCTTCAAGACTGTCAATGGATTCAAGCGGTATTCCGCTGCGACATTGCGAACCGATGGCAAGGCGTCGCCATCGGTGATAACGCCCTCGAGGATCATTTTCACGATTCTGTCGCGCAACTGGCGATAGATCGGTTGATCGTCATTCCATTTTGGGTCCATGAAGTTCTCAGTGCTGTTCGTGTGAATTCTAGTCGATTGCGTTAGCAGCGAAAGCGGTTCCGGTCAGGGAAGGCTTCGGTGCTTGCGGGAATAAACCTGATACCGACTTTTACCAACAAACTGGCAAACAGTTTCAGAGTGCACTGCGGCTAGCGAAGTGACCATGCGCGAGCGACGCTTGAGCCCAGCCTGCCAATTCGTGAGGCCAGCAGACTCTGTTGCAGGAGCGGCGTCGTCGGCGTGGTCGCCGCCGCTGCGGGCGTCAATGGTTCGGAAGAGCGGGCCTCACTGGCAATAACAGCAACCGTAAGCAGCGCAAAAACGACGAATACGGCAATTTTTAACGAGTGTGAAAGGGTTGCCCCACGGGATCTCGACATGACGCCAGGTTCCTTCTCAAAGCCCGCCTGTACTCGGCTGTGGGCGTAGTGACTTGGTGTTGTAGTTGACTATAACACCTGCCCACGAATTTGCAAGCCGGTCTGTCGGGCCGACCCTTTCCTCGAGTCGCCCGCGTTTACAAGGGTATGCCTGCTTCTGATAACTGCGCGCTCTACCCCTGCCCCGCGATGGCCTCTGAGATGCGGTCCGCATGACCACGATCGCAGACAACGCGGCAGCGATACCGCAGGTCGAACTGTGGACGGTCGAGGCGCGCTCGTTACTTCCGTCGTCGAAGACGCTGACTTATCCTCACAGCATGTCCGTGCCGGTCGATGATTCCGCCTTGATGCTTCGTTACGCTGACGGAGATGTCGCTGCGTTCGACATCTTGTATAAGAGGCATAACGACGGCCTGTTCCGATACCTGTTGAGGCTTTCGAATAATCACGATACCGCGGCCGATGTTTTCCAGGAAGTCTGGAGCAAGGTCATTAAGTCGCGGCACAAGTATCGACCGAGCGCCAAGTTCAATACCTACCTTTACCGGATTGCGCACAACGCGTTCATCGATCACATCCGTCGCAACAAGCGGTACGGTGACGGGCCGGCAGATGATCCGGACCTGCGCGCCAGCAGCGATGCCGGACCGGAAATGCACGCGGAACAAGCATTGGCCAGGGCACTTTTCCTGGGTGCCCTTCGTCAGCTCCCCGACGAGCAACGGGACGCATTCCTGTTGTACGAGGAAGGTGGTCTGTCAATCGAGCAAGTTGCCGCCGTGATGAACGTGCCAAAAGAAACGGCGAAAAGTCGAGTGCGCTACGCTGTCAATAAACTGCGCAAGGCAATGAATGAAGATCGGCCAGACGAGAGGGTGCGTGACCGTGAAGACTGAGCATTCCGACGACATGGACGAAAGCGTAAGGCGAGCGTATCGCCATTTCAGCACGGAATCTGCACCGGAAAAGCTGAATCGCGCAGTCTTGCGCGAAGCAAAGTCAGCTGCGCGACAGCCAGTCATTTCCAAAATATTTGCGTGGAGCAGACCGCTTGCGTTTGCGGCGACGTTGGTCCTGGGCGTTAGCCTCGTTTACGACATGCAAACAGTACTCAGGGAGACCGGTACACCGCTTCTGCCAGCATCCCAAACCATCGACAGCGCGGAGACCGTCAACGAGGAGGATGTCGCCGCACCCGCGCAACAGGCTGACACCGCACGGACTGACACTGACGGTGCAGAACGGACTCGCGACTTGTCAGGTGCCGACTCGGCTCCCCGGGCACGTCGCGCTGCACCGGCTGGATTTTCTGCGCCTGCAGCAACGTCTGCCGCACCTCGACCCCTGGAAAAGAGCTCGGCACTACCGCTCAACGACGACGCAACGAAACGAGTGCTCGAAAGCGAAGCTCAGGTTCCGGCTAAAGAGTTCAGGGCTCTCTCTCGCGAAGCGATTGCCGCTCCAGCCAGTGCCAAACAGTTACCAGCCAGTGATGTCGCGAGCGCGTGCAGTGACACGCGCTACGAGTCCGCCGAGCAATGGTGGAAATGTGTAAAAGCACTTGACGCTGCCGGCGACAGCGCGACGGCAGACGCGGAGCTGCGCAAGCTGGAAACACGCTATCCGGATTTCAGAGCGCCACGGTAACGCTGGATAAGATGCCGCAGGCCTGCGGCAGTGTTAGAATCGCTTCCCACGCGTTGCAAAGCGATGCGTTTTGTTTTTGCCCTTCTTAGGTCGCCCGCAGTTCCTGACTGGCGGACGGCACCGGGACGACCAGACTGCCAGGAAGCCACCATGAAAAAACCCGTTCGCGTGACGATTACCGGCGCTGCCGGCCAGATCGGATATCAGCTGTCATTCCGGATCGCCTCCGGCCAGATGCTTGGCACCGACCAGCCGGTGATCTTGCAGCTACTCGAGATTACGCCGGCGCTCGACGCGTTGAAAGGCGTGGTCATGGAGCTGGAAGACTGTGCGTTCGACACGCTTGCGGGGATTGTCGCGACGGACAACGCGGACGAAGCGTTCAAGAATAGCGACTATGCGCTGCTTGTTGGAGCACGGCCGCGTGGTCCGGGGATGGAACGCAAAGATTTGCTGGAAGCCAACGCGAAAATCTTTTCGGCACAGGGCAAGGCAATCAACGACCAAGCCAACCGCGACATCAAGGTTCTTGTTGTCGGTAATCCTGCCAATACGAACGCCCTGATAACGCGTTCAAACGCGCCGAATGTTAACCCGCGAAACTTCACCGCTATGACCCGCCTTGACCACAATCGTGCCGCCGCACAGCTGGCAGCGAAAACCTCAAGTCATGTTTCGGACATACGCGGACTCACGATTTGGGGAAATCACTCAGCGACACAGTATCCTGATATTTACCATGCGACGGTCGGCGGAAAACCGGCATCGAAAATGGTCGATACGAAATGGCTGACCGACGATTTCATTCCCACCGTGCAACAACGCGGCGCGGCAATTATCAAAGCGCGCGGAGCGTCTTCCGCAGCATCGGCCGCCTCCGCAGCAATCGATCACATGCACGACTGGGCGCTGGGCACGCCCGCAGATAACTGGGTCAGCATGGCCGTGCCCAGCGACGGCAGCTACGGCATCGAAGAAGGCGTGATTTATTCGTATCCGGTGCGCTGCAACGGCGGCGACTATGAGATCGTCCAGGGCCTCGATATCAACGATTTCAGCCGCGAACGAATGTCGGCGACCGAGACAGAACTGCGTGAAGAACGCGCTGCCATTGCCAGTTTACTGTCTTGAGCAGCAAGCGCTGGCGCCGAAATGGCGCCGATGCTAGGGTCATCGCCTGACACCAATTGCTATTGGCGTCTGTTCGCGATGCGTCGCCGGGGGCGCATCCATTGGAACCGGATCCCTGGGGTGGGGGTCTGAATAAGCAAAGCGGGGCGTGCGGGTCGGTGAACAACTGACTGCTCGCGGTTACTCAGGTGCTTGTCATCGCGTGACTGCAGGGAGCAAATGCCGCCTTTCTGTTATGAGGGAAAATTATAGTGTCCAGTTTCATAGTTGGTCTTGCCTGGTTTCTGTTGTTTGCCGGAGGCGGAATTTATCTCGCCTACAAGCGGGTAAATCTATTTAGTGCGACGGTTGCTGTCGGCGCGGCGCTGCTTGCGTACAGTATTTTTGGTGCAGGCCATGTGCTCTGGTTACTGCTGTTATGGCTTACGTTTGGCGTGATGGTCGTATTGAATTTTGAAGATCTGCGTCGCGACAAAATAACACGACCCGCACTAAAAATTTATCGCACGATGCTGCCATCGATGTCTGACACCGAACGCGAAGCCCTGGAGGCCGGCAGCGTCTGGTGGGACGGTGAACTGTTTTCCGGCATGCCTGACTGGGATCGATTGCTGTCTTTTCCGGCACCAAAACTTAGCGACGAAGAACAGGCGTTTCTTGACGGCCCTTGCGAAGAGCTTTGCCGCATGCTGGACGAATGGGACATTGCCCACCGGCGGGCAGACATGCCCGAGGAAGTTTGGGCATTTATCAAACGTCACAAGTTTTTCGCGATGATAATCCCGAAAAAATACGGCGGTCTGGAATTTTCGGCGTACGCGAATGCCATGGTTATCACCAAGCTGGCGAGCCGAAGTGCGACGGCTTCGTCGACGGTCGGCGTCCCGAACTCCCTGGGGCCGGCCGAGCTACTGCTGCACTACGGCACTGACGAACAGAAGCAACGCTGGCTGCCGGGTCTCGCATCTGGCGAGGAAGTCCCTTGTTTTGCATTGACGTCTCCGCAGGCGGGTTCCGATGCGGCCGCGCTGATCGACAGCGGTGTTGTTTGTCGCGGTCAATGGGAAGGCAAAGAGATCATTGGCATACGCCTGAATTGGGACAAGCGATACATCACGCTGGCCCCTATCGCGACCGTGCTGGGCCTGGCCTTCAAACTTTATGACCCCGATCACCTGATCGGCGAGCAGGAAGACTACGGTATTACTGCAGCATTAATTCCAACCGACCTCCCCGGCATCGTCACGGGGCGCCGCCACTATCCGCTGACCATTCCATTCCAGAATGGACCGACCAGCGGCAAAGATGTCTTCGTACCGCTCGACTTCATCATCGGCGGCCAGGAAATGGCCGGCAAAGGCTGGAAAATGCTGGTCGAGCTGTTGTCCGTAGGCCGTGCTATTACCCTGCCTTCAAGCGCCGCCGGCGGCGGGCAGGCAGCCGCGTGGGCAAGCGGCGCGTACACTCAGTTGCGCAAACAGTTTGGTTTGCCGGTGGCTAAATTTGACGGTGTTGGCGAGGCGCTAAGCCGTATTGCCGGCAACACTTACATAATGAATGCCGCAGTCTCAGTGACGGCGGGCGCCATCGTGCAGGGTGAGAAGCCGGCGGTACCGTCGGCGATTCTGAAATACCATTGCACCGAACTGGGCCGCAACGTTTCCAACGACGCGATGGATGTGCATGGCGGCAAAGCCGTGATGATGGGCCCGAATAATTACCTCGGTCGCGGTTACATGGCGACGCCCATTGCGATCACTGTCGAAGGCGCAAATATTCTCACTCGCAGCCTGATTATCTTTGGGCAGGGTGCGATTCGTTGCCATCCATTCGTATTGCGCGAATTGCAGGCTGCCCAGGACAACGACGAAGAACGCGGACTGATTGAATTTGATCAGGCGCTGTTTGGTCACATCGGCTACGCTATCAGCAATCTGGCACGCTCGTTCTTCATGGCACTCACGCACGCAAAGTTCAGCCTGGTGCCATTGAATACGCCGACCAGTCGTTATTACCAGAATATCAACCGCTACAGTGCGGCATTCGCATTGGCGTCAGATTTCGCGATGTTGACGCTGGGCGGAAAACTGAAAATCAAGGAATTATTGTCTGCAAGACTCGGCGACGTCCTCAGCTCTATGTACCTTGCGTCAACTGTTCTGAAACACTTCGAGGACCAGGGACGCCGCGCGGCTGACCTGCCGCTCGTGGAGTGGTCGGTTCGCACATTGATGTACGAGGCCCAGGAACAGCTGCACAGCTTTTTGCGCAATTTTCCGAACCGGCCAGTAGCGTTCTTTTTGCGCTGCTTTATTTTCCCGCGCGGGCGCACCTATTCCGCGCCGTCTGATGAACTGGCCATGAAAGTCGTCGACCTCATCACCCAGACCGGCGAGTCCCGCGACCGACTGAGTAAGCAGGCGTACACGGCGCTCGAACCGGGCAACCCGCTCGGCCAGTTGCAAGAGGCTTTGCGGCTGTCTGAAGAACTCGCTCCGCTCGAGAAGAAGTTGCGAAAGGCGTACAAAGACGGAGTGCTGAGGTCTGATTATCTTGGCTACCAGATTGATGAAGCCAGCAAGGCAGACATCATCACGGCTGACGAAGCAACGAGGCTGCGTGATTTCCACGAGAAGGTTCTGCATCTGATGAGCGTCGATGACTTCGCACCGGCCGACCTGATGCGCGCGAAGGAACCATCTGCGGACGTGAGCGAGCGCTCACCCAGAAAAGTTGCGGCGCGCAAGAAAACGCCGGCGCGCAAGAAAACGGCAACGCGCAAGAAAAAGAAAGCATAGCCAAGACAGCGCCTGCACGACGGGGGCTGCGATTTAAATAGCGCAACGCGGGTATTTGCGGCAATCGGTCTGCCGAGGCTTTATCATATCTGCCTGAATTTATATGGAGGAGAGCGCCGTGGCCCCTATTGTGCGACTCGCATGCCTGGTGCCGTTGCTTGTTGTTGCTTGTGGTGAGCAAGAACAGCCAGCAATGCAGAATGCAGTGAAGGCTAAAACCGAGAGCAGCGGGCCTGCGATGCCTCGATCCACAGCACCGGCCGATGCGCGGCTTTTCTTCGTCGAGCCGGCAAACAACGCAACGCTGAAAAACCCGGTAACGGTTGTGTTTGGGCTTGAAGGCATGGAAGTGGTTCCTGCGGGCACAGACGCGCCCGCTAGCGGCCACCATCATTTACTGGTTGATGTGCCGTTACCCACCATGGACCTGCCAATCCCGGCTGACGCGAATCACGTCCACTTCGGCAAGGGCGACACCGAAACGACGCTAACGCTCAGTCCAGGCGAGCATACGCTGCAGTTATTGCTGGGGGACTACCTGCATATTCCGCATCAGCCCCCGGTCATGTCGGAAACAATCCGCATCACGGTGCAATGAGATGCTTGAGCCGGATTGCATAGCCAACTAGAATTTGCGGGCTACGCCTTACGAGTGCCGCGCCGGACCTTTCAGCAAAAACAGTAAATGAATAATAAAAGCATAGGAATCAGCGGTTTATCCGCATACGTACCGCCTTACCGCGTCTGGTTGGAGGACTGGTGCGAGTGGACCGGCAACCAGTGGCCCAAAGTGCGTGAGGTTGTCGGGCGCAGTTTCAGGGTACGCGGTCCTCATCAGAGCGTGTATACCATGGCCGCGACTGCGGTTATGCGGCTTATCAACCAGTACGATATCGACCCGGCACGGGTGAAGTTCCTCGGCCTCGGGACGGAATCAAGTACTGACAATTCCGCTGGCGCCATTATTGTAAAAGGCATGGTAGACCAGGCGCTGACCGCAGCGGGAAAACCGCCTATTTCCCGCAGCTGTGAAGTACCCGAATTCAAACACGCCTGCCTTGGCGGCGTATACGGTATGAAAGGTGCGTTGCGCCACCTGGCGCACGACGGCGCGGGCGGTCAGGCGATCGTTGTCTGTGCAGATATCGCGGAGTATGCGCGTGGCAGTAGCGGCGAACCGACGCAAGGCGCCGGTGCAGTCGCGATGTTGCTCGAAGAGAATCCGACGCTTGCCGAAGTCGACCTGATTCGTTCCGGCTCGGCGTCCGATTATCGGATCATGGATTTTCGGAAACCGATGCAGCGTTTTTGTGGTCAGGATCGCAGCGAATCACACCAGGTTCAGGACTTCCCGGTTTTTAATGGCAAGTACTCGACGACCTGCTACATCGATGAAACGCTGCATGCACTGAACGACATGTACGACAAGCGCAATCTCAAGGCGATTGACTACATGCGGTCGCTGGAAACTGTGTTTATGCATCGTCCGTATCGGCGCATGCCGGAACAAGGGTGGGCACTGGCCTATTTATTCGCGCTCGGCGGGGGTGGCTCTGCAGATCGCGCGGAACTTGCCTCTTATTGTTACGAAGCCGGCATTGAGCCTGCAGCGCTGCTGGCCGAAATGTCGAGCAAGCCTGAGATTGCCAACTTGGCCACACCTGATCGCCTGCACTTCGAGGCGTACCCGCAGGCCATGGCAGTATTTCGCGTGTTTCGCGCATCACGGCATTACCGCCGCGAGATTCTCGACAAGATGGCGCTGGGCAGCGACACGATGCTCGACCTCGGCAACCTCTACACCGCAGCGTTGCCGGCATGGATGGCGGCCGGCTTTGAGCAGGCACTGGACGAGCACATAGATCTTGACGGCCAGGAATTGCTGACTCTGGGATACGGCAGCGGGGATGCGGCCGAGGTCATTCCGTTTACCGTCGCTGCGGACTGGCGCGCCGCGACGGGCAAAATTCTATTTGCCGACGCCATGCGGACCGCGGTCGATTTGAGTCAGGAACAATACGCGGCGCTGCACGACGGCAGGGCCGTGCGCGATCTCGACATTCTGCCCCGTGCTGAATTTGTCATCGACAAGGTTGGCCACTCGGATGATCGCCACTTCCAGGATATGGGAATCGAGTATTACCGCTACGTCAGCTAGCTTTGTCTTTCACGGACGTCGTGTAAACAGCGAGGCGTCCGGAAAACTCCTCCTGCAAACGCTGCCACTCCATTCTTAACCACGGCGTAAACATCGCGGAATCCGCGGCCAACTCAGCGCTCAATTCCTGCGCCTGAACGTAACGAAACGCCGCAATTTCGTTGCTGTTTACCTTTACTGCATCGTTGCTCCGCCCCAGAAATACCCAGCAAAGCTCGTGTTCCGCGCCCTCGTCCCCATACTGTGCCTGGTAACTGAATTTATAGACAAACTCCACGTTTGCGCGTATTCCCAGCTCTTCCTCAATACGCCGCAACGTCGCCTCCGCCATGCTTTCTCCCTTGCGTGGATGGCTGCAACAACTGTTCGACCAGAAGTTTGGCCAAAGTCGTTTGCCGGGCGCGCGTTGCTGCAGCAGCAATTGCCCGGCGTCGTTGAATAAAAAGACTGAGAATGCTCGATGCAAAACGCCAGCACCATCATGACAACGCGCCTTGTCCAGAAAACCGGTCTCGCGATCGTCAGCGTCGACCAGTATTAACGTCTCGTCGTCAGATGAAACTATTTTGTCGGTGCTCGCCATTTACAAATTCCTCTGGTCGGCGCGGCTCTTGTTGAGTCTGATGAAAGCGTAGCCTGCATCCTGCATCGCGGAGGCCACCTCGTCGCAACGATCCGGGCAAAGCGCGACGATGGATCCGCCGCCGCCCGACCCCGTCAATTTTGCACCGACAGCGCCGGATCTGCGCGCGATCTGAATCATCTTTTCAAGTTCCGGGGTAGACACCTCGATTGCGTTCAAAAAACCCTGGCAAACGTTCATCATCGAGCCGAGCGCCGCATAGTCACGATCCCGCAATGCTACCGCACCGGCAATACTGAGTTCATCGATCTCTGCAAAAATCGTGTCGTAGAGAGACGGGTTAGCCTCGTAGCGTTTGCGCACGCCGCTTACCATTTCTTTTGTCGACCCGCGCTGACTGCTTGACGCTATCACGAGCGGCGGCACCTCTCTTAGCGTAATCGGACGGGTACGGGAAGCAGAGGAACGTGAATACAATACAGGTTCGCTGTAGGTAGCAACGTTGTTGTCTATTCCGGAAGGCGTGCCGTGTGACAGCCTTTCGCATTCGAGTGCGAGCGCGTCGACGTCGCGATTTGCGAGACCAAGGTTTAGTAGCACATCGAATGCTCGAATGACTGCCACGGCCAGCGCTGCCGAAGCGCCGAGCCCCATCGCCGCCGGTATGCGTGCGTCGACGTCGATGCTGAACATATTGTCAGGCAATTGCAGTACCCGCATGATCAGGGCGGCGATTGCCTGCGCGCCCGGCCGCGGGCTTTCCTGAGTCAGGCTTTGTTGTATTCCCCAGGCCGGGATAGAAATGCGCGGTGCGTCACCGGCTTTGCGCGCGCATGCGAGTACCGCATCAGGCAAGGGGACGGCCAAAGCGTGCTTGTCGTAAACCGCTGCGTGTTCGCCCAACAAAATAACTTTGCCTGACGCGGCGCCGTGCGGCTCATCAGGCCTGACTATTGGCTTTGACAACGCTTCCATCCGATAGTCGTCTATCAGCTCATCTGCTTTCCAAGACTTTATTTCGCCACTCTCGATTAATCCTGCCACGACGCGATCGAACATCTCTGGCGGAACGCCGGCGCTGGCCGCGACGCTGCGCGCATGCAGCCGCATGTGCCCCTTCTGAATTCCGTGCGTCACGAGCGCGCGTAGCGCAGCGAAGTTTTGCGCCAGTCCTACGGCAGCCATCAGACACGCCAGTTGCTTCGATGTATGAATTCCTGCGATTTTTAGTGCGAGCGGAACCGCCGGGTTACTTTCAAGAGACCCGCCGACGATGCCGACTTTCAGGGGCACGGTTAATGAACCGCAAAGACTGCCGTCGTCACCGATAGTCCATTCGCTTAATGAGCTGTAGCGCTCGCCGCGCGCGGCATAGGCGTGCGCGCCTGCCTCTATCGCGCGCCAGTCGTTGCCAGTCGCTATAGCCACGGCATCAATGCCGTTCATGATGCCCTTATTGTGTGTTGCGGCGCGGTACGGATCCTTTTCTGCCAGCGCAGTAGCCTGCACGATTTCATCCCGCACGAATTCTGCGCTAAATGTCGCTGTGCCCAGCTGCTCGAGTGGGATTGTCACGCGCGCTGTGACGAGTGATCGATCTGCGAGGTTCGACAGAATTCTTAACGCGACACGCGCTCCGGTAATGTTGGTAATGCGCGGCGCGAGGCGCTCGCAAATCGTGTTGACGAGATTGGCGCCCATGGCATCGCAGGTATCGACCAACAGATGCACGACGACTGTCCAGCCTCCATCGGCAAGTTGATGTTTGAAGTATTCGAAGCCCTCCACGCCTCCACCGCGTGCCAACAAGTTCGGATGAATAAGGTTAGCGAGTCGTTGCAACTCGCCCTCAGCGTCTCGCAATGAACTAATAACAGCGTCTGGATCCTCAAGATCCACAAGCTGCAGCTGACCAATTAACAGCGATTCGGGCATGTCTACCTGTAAACCGCCTGCGGCGCGCATCAGCTTGGCAGCACCACTCAAGCCGGCGACGATGGATGGCTCTTCAACCACCAGCGGCGCCAGGTGCTCATCGCCGTTGATAACGAAGCCGGGCGCGATGGCGAACGGCAAGCCAAAAACACCAATCACGTTTTCAATCAGTTTGTCGGCCATTGGAGCACGCAACACGCTATCGCCGCGTAGAAACCGCGCTGCCTCTTCCTCACTTAGCACGCTATTGGCGACGAGCATCGCCAGCCGCTTTTCCAGGCTGAGTCGGTAGAATTTCGGGTATTCGGTTTTAGCCGCCATGGTCTTCTCTTGTGCAGCGCACACCTTCCACACCGAAGCCTAATTCGAGAGGCTGAAAGCCAAGCGTCGGCGCCAGCTCGGTAAAAGACTGCAATTTTTTCGCATCCAGTGCTATTGCGAGGCCGACGTCCCCGCCACCGGCCCCGCAGGGTTTGTAGAAAAGTCCGTCATTGTTCGCTGCAGCGGCCATTTCCGCATGGCCGCCTGCGTAAATGCCGAGCTTTTGGTCAGCATCGAATTCGCTGAGCGCCTCACCGTACTGTCGGTGCTGCGCGAACAGCTCTGCTGCGTTACCGGATCGCCAGCACCCGGCAAGTGTGTCGGCTGCCGCGCACAGCTTGTGAAGCGTTGCATGTCGTCCCGCACCCTGCAAGCTCGTCGACAATGCTTTGATACTGGCTGCCGTGCTTGCAGGTTTGCCGCTCCAGAGAACCGCAAGGTGCAGTCCGTCGGGTAGCGCTACTTTCGGCGGCGCGCCACGATCACGGCAAAAATCAATAACGCCCCCGTGCACAGCGCAGGCAATATCCACGCCGCTGCCGCCACCCTGAAAGTCCTGGTGAATCCTGCCGGCGAGCTGTGCAATTGAAATTTTGTCGTTCTTAAATGTGAATGCCGCTGTTAGCGCCACGCAGAGGGCGGCGCTGGAACCCAGTCCCAACTTGCTTCGTTTCACTGGGTCAACGAACTCTGAAGTGTCCATTGTGATGAGAGCGCCCCGCAGGGAGAGTGGAGCGCAGGCGCGCCACGCGCGCTCAAACAAGCTGAAGTTTTTTTTCGCAGGCACACTTGTCGCCGCTTGCAAGAGGCCATCTTCCGTTGCCCGGTAGCGAACGCTCTCCTCGCAGTATCCTGGCGCTCGTACTTCGATCCACGGCTTGTCAGTCGTTTCAATCACGACCCTGGCAAAGCGATTTACGGTGGCGGCGACTGCGTGAGCCCCGTGCAACACGGCATACTCTCCCGCCAACACGACTTTTCCCGGCGCTATTGCACGCACGGTGATCACTTGCCGCCCAACAAACGTGCACCGTCACCCAATGGGCTTTGCATAACATCGACAACACCGTTGGTGCTCCGCAACGCAGCGCCGACATCCTCTGCGGCTGCGGGCTCAGAAATTATTTTGACCTGCGGGCCTGCATCGATCGTGAAAAATGCGGGCACGCCATCAGCCTGCAGTCGCCTGACGGTCTCGAGACACGTCAGTGTCGCCGAGTTCCAGTAGACGAGCGAAGGCCGCGATGACCACATGACCGAATGCATTTTCAGGCAATTGTGTTCCGTGACAGCTGCGAGCGCGGCAAAATCCCGTGACTCGACCGCAGCTCGAGCGTTGGCAAGGTCTTGCGCCTGTCGGGAAATCCATTCCTTGTAGAAGGGCGAAGTCTGCTGGCTGATATTCATTGCCGGTCCGGATCCTATTTTCTTCGCTGACTTTTCCGTAATCGCGACCGTTACCGTAAGCGGCCAGTCGCGCGGCGCGGCAATAGACGCGACGGCAATTGCATCATCGGCAAGCTGCAATTCGACGATACCCGCGTATAGCGAGCGTGCTGCCGAGCCAGACGCGCGGCCGGCGCTGCGTGCCATTTCCAGAGTTTCTGACTCGAGGCCGAACGCGTGACTGGCAGCAACTACCAGTGCCGCGAAGGAGGACGCCGACGACGCCAGTCCGGCCGCAATCGGGAAATTACATTCACTGCTCACCATTGCACAGGGACGCTTCACGCCCACGATATCGTCCAGACAACGGCTGACCCGCGGTAACATCGCCGGCGCTTCCTCTCCGTTGACAAGCAATGCGTCGGCATTGCCGGACTCATCGAATTTAACGCTCATGCGGGTCCAGAGACTGTCCAGCGTAAGCGAAAGTGACCCGGCCGCCGGCAGGTTGCTGACGGCATCGCGTTTGCCCCAGTATTTTACCAAGGCAATATTCGGCTGAGCCTGGCTTGTTGCCCGCATGGAAGATTCCGGCTTTGTCGATTCTGGCAGGAGCGCGATTATAGCTCAGCGGGGCTGGCAATCGTTGCCGGCGCGGTGTGCACAGCACGCCGAAATGCGGTGTGCGCAGCACGCCGGAATTCAGTGTAGGCTTTGGCTCCCTAACCACTGCAGCGGAGCGTGTGTGACCTCACCTTTTGCCGAACGCATGCCACTTTACACCGACCGCATTCAGCAACGTCTTGACGAAATACTGCCGAATGCCGACACGGCACCCGAACGACTGCACGCCGCAATGCGCTATGCCGTTCTGAACGGCGGTAAGCGCATCCGCCCGCTCCTTGCTTATGCGAGCTCTGAGTGCCTGCAGGTCCCGCCGGAGTCCGTCGATGCCGCGGCAACGGCAATCGAGCTGATGCATGCGTTTTCGCTCGTCCACGACGACCTGCCGGCAATGGATGATGATGACCTGCGGCGAGGCAAACCCACGCTGCACCGCAAGTTCGACGAGGCCACGGCGATCCTCGCGGCAGATGCATTGCAGCCGCTTGCGTTTACCGCGATCTCAGGTGATGAAACGTTGTCGGCCGCGCAGGCCGTTGACCTGACCCGGCTGCTGGCCGCTGCCTGCGGTTCGCTGGGTATGACGGGCGGGCAATCAATCGACTTGTTGTCGGAAGGACAACCGTTGTCGATGACAGAACTTGAACACATGTATCGCCTGAAAACCGGCGCGCTAATCCATGCATCGGTAATGAGCGCAGCGTACGTCGCAAACGGGATAACACCGGAACAGAAGCGTTGCCTCGAGCATTTCGCGCAATCACTCGGGCTGGCATTCCAGATTCGGGATGACATTCTTGACGTCGAGGGCGAAACACAGGTAATCGGTAAGCCGGCCGGTTCCGACGAACGTCGTAACAAGGCTACGTTCCCGGCATTGTTCGGGATGGATGCGGCGCTTGCGCGTTGCAACGAATTGCTCAGGCAAGGACTCGACAGTCTTAAGCGCCTTGAATGCGATCACGAACCGCTGCAATGGCTCGCGCATTATATGGTAGACCGCGCCAAATGACGGTTACGCAGCGACATATCCTGCACGTCGACATGGACGCATTCTATGCATCGGTCGAACAACGCGACAATCCGGCACTACGAGGTAAGCCGCTGGTCGTTGGCGGCAGCAGTAATCGTGGAGTAGTCGCTGCGGCCAGTTACGAGGCCCGAACGTTTGGCATCCGGTCCGCCATGCCCATGCGCGAAGCACGTCGCCGCTGCCCTGAATTGCTGCAGGCGCCCGTCCGTATGACATGCTACAAGTCGGAATCCGACAAAGTATTTGCTGTTTTTCGCGAATTCACGCCACTTGTCGAAGGTTTGTCACTGGACGAGGCGTTCCTGGATGTCACCGGCAGTACGACGCTGTTTGGCGCCGCCGCTGAGATTGCTGCAACTATCAAGCAACGCATTTTCGCTAAAACCAACTTGACCGCCTCGGTCGGCGTCGCGCCAAACAAACTCGTCGCGAAGATTGCATCAGATCTCGACAAGCCGGACGGGCTGGTTGTTGTCGAGCCTGCCAGCATGAGAGCAACACTCGACCCGTTGCCGGTGCAAGTGATACCCGGCATAGGCAAGGAAACTTTGAAAGGCTTGCACGGTTTGGGAATCGCAACGATTGCTGACCTGCGGCTCGCAACTGCGCGAGACCTGGAGACTTTGTTTGGACGTTTTGCATCGCGGATGCGGGATCGGGCGGCAGGTATCGATGACCGGCCGGTAGTAAGTGACAGAGCGAGCAAATCGATTAGTGCTGAAGAAACGTTCAATCAGGATTTGCGCGATTCACGGCATATTCAAAAAGAGTTATTGTCTCTGACCGAGCGTATGGCCTCCCGCTTGCGCGCAAAAGGACTTCATGCCGGCACGCTGCAGTTGAAAATTCGCCAATCTGACTTCACTACATTCAGTCGGCAACGCAGCCTGCAACCACCGTCAGACAATACTCAAATTCTGCATGGCGCTGCCCGCGAACTACTGCAAATATGGCGCCAGGAACACGTTGGCACCGCGATCCGCTTGCTGGGCGTCGGCGCCAGTGACCTCGTTGCAGTGACCCAGGGGGATCTCTTCGCGGCGGCCCCAGACGAGCCGGTATCGTCGCTCGATGAGACGGTCGACAAGATCCGCAAGCGTTTCGGCTCACTTCCGCTCGGGCGAGCTCGCACCTTCGACGAGGATCAAATCGGGTAGAATAAGCCGTTCTGTCGGCAGTCCTGGCTAAGCCAAAACGCATGTATACCGCATTCTTCGGACTTAACGAAAAACCGTTCGCGATCACGCCGGATCCGCGCTACCTCTTTATGAGTGAGCGACATGGAGAGGGGCTTGCCCACCTCGTCTACGGTGTCACGGAAAGCGGTGGCTTCATTCAGCTGACAGGCGAAGTCGGTACCGGCAAAACGACGCTGGTACGCACACTGCTGAGCCAGATGCCGACTGAAGTCAACGTAGCTCTGGTGTTAAATCCACAAGTCACCGCGCTTGAGTTTTTATCGTCCATTTGCGACGAGCTGGGCGTCCCGCTGCCGCAGGATCAATCAAGCAGCAAAGCGATCGTCGATGCCCTGAATCGGCATTTGCTTGAGACGCATGCCAATGGCCGGCGCACGATTCTGCTGGTTGATGAGGCGCAGAATCTTTCGGAGGGTGTGCTGGAACAGGTACGCCTTCTCACCAATCTCGAAACTGCCAAGCAAAAGCTGCTGCAGATCATTCTGATCGGCCAGGAAGAGCTGCGAGACCTGCTCGCACAGAATAATCTGCGGCAACTGGCACAGCGCGTGACAGGACGCTATCACCTGCAGCCACTATCGCGCGACGAAACCGTCAAATACATTGAACATCGATTGCGGGTGGCCGGCGCACTTACCGAAATTTTTGAGCCGGCGGCAAAACGCGCCGTGTACCAGTTGTCAGGCGGCATTCCGCGGCTGGTAAACGTAATCTGTGATCGCGCCTTGCTGGGTGCATACAGCAGCGAAAGCCGCGTGGTTACCAAAAGGATCGTACGACGCGCCGCCAGGGAGATTACCGGCGACGAGTTGCAACGCAGCTCGTGGCCTGTGCCAACAGCGCTTGCTGCTTCGCTGGTTATTGCGGCGCTCGCCGCCTGGTTTTTTATGGTGGAAAGGCCAACATCTGTCGTGCCGGTCGTCAGCACTCCGGCAGCGAGCTCGGGCCTCGTTGCAAAAGAGCTGGCGCTGTCAGCACCAACCGACACAACGCCTTTGTACGTTCCCGATGCGACAGCACAGGCTGCACCGCCGACGCCGCGTCTGACGAATATGTTGCATGATTCACCGGTGACGCTTGAGAATGCAATGCGCGAGTTATTTGACCTCTGGCAGATCGACTATCAACCGGGTTCAAGAACGGCCTGCCAGCAAGCCGCGGCCCTGGGCCTAAGCTGCATGTTTAATCGAGGCACCTGGAATGTCCTCAAGCGACTCAATCACCCCGCGATTCTGACGCTGATTGATGAGGACGGCGATAATCACTACCCGGTCGTTACGACGATTAACGGCGATAACGCAGATTTGTTGATTAACGGCACGCGCGTGACGCTGCCAATAGCCGAGGTAGAAAAGCTGTGGTTCGGCCAGCACCTGTTGCTATGGCAGCCGCCGAACGGCCTGCTCTCCACGCTGCAGCCCGGGACGCAGGGCGAGAATGTTGCCTGGTTGAGAAGCAGCCTGGCCACGCTGGATGAAAGTTATGCAACTAAAAGCGACGCACCGGACGTATTTGATGCTGATCTTGAGCGGGCACTGAAAGAGTTCCAACGGCGCAATCGTCTGCAGGTCGACGGCGTTGCTGGACCAATGACGCTGATATTGATTAATTCCTTGCTCGCTGACGAAAATACACCGCTGCTTAGCGCAGCAGCGCAATGATATGCTGAGCTGCGACCGCGGACGGAAATTCTGATGTCCTATATTCTCGACGCCCTGAAAAGATCAGAAACTGAACGCCAGCGGCAAGATTCGCCGGTGTTTACCGATGTACCCGCAAAACGTCAGCAAAAGAGCATGTCTGCGTGGCTGTGGCTTGTCGTCGGCCTGTTGGCAATCAATGCAATAGTTCTTGGCGCGGTGTTGTTGCGCGGTACCGTTGACACGTCCACAGGGCTCGTTGCCGCTACGGAACCGGTGCCTGAGGTCTCGCCGGCGCAAGTAGCAACGCCCGTGCAACGCGATGAACCTGCGCAACCGGTGCAACCCGTGGTTCGCGCGGAGCCTGCGCCGGTCGCCCCAAGCAGCCGCAGCAACACGCCGCCTCAGCGCACACCAGTTCGTTCTCCGGGTCCCGCGGCAAGCACGCCGGCACGGCCCGCAGCACGGGATGTAACGCCAAACCAGGGTAATACTGCGCAAACGGCAAGTTTGCCAACTCTGCTGCAACTCAGCGCTGATGGGACCGTGCAACTTCCGGAGCTGCACCTCGACATTCATGTTTACAGCAACACGCCGCAAGACCGCTTCGTCTTCGTGAACATGACGAAGTACCGCGAGGCGGCACGCCTGACCGAAGGTCCGCTGGTAAAGGAGATCGTACCGGAAGGTGTGATTCTCGAGCATCGGGGCAGCACGTTCTTGCTGCCCCGGGATTAACGGCGAGGCAGGATGCATTGAGCGTAGAATCCGTTTCGCTACAGCACCTCAATACTGACAAATTCGCTCAGGCATTACGGTCCGGCATTCATCGGGTCATTGGGGAACAGGAAACGCTGAACTCCATAAACGTATTCCCGGTTGCAGACGGTGATACAGGCACTAACTTGAGTTTGTCGCTCGGCGCCGCGCTAGGAACCTTACAAGCGTCACGTGGTAAACGTCTCAACTCACTGCTCGCGGCACTGGCAGATACTTTGTTGGACAGCGCCCGCGGAAATTCCGGAGCGATCGTTGCCCAGTTCTTCCAGGGCGTCAGCGACGCCGGTGAACAACTCAGCCGTTTTTCAACGCACACGTTCACTCAAGCAGTTGTGCAGGGCCACGAGTATGCGCGTGACGCGCTTTCAGACCCGCGTGAGGGAACGATCCTCTCAGTAATTGGCGCGTTTGCCGGCAGCCTGCAACAACAGACTGTTGTCAACGATGTTATTGGTTTTTCTAATCTTTTGACAAATGCTGTCACTGATTGCCGCGAAGCACTCGCGAAAACCCAGACCCAACTGGAAGAGCTACGAAAAGCGGGCGTCGTGGATGCGGGCGCCAAAGGTTTTCTCGCCCTTATCGAGGGCGTTCGCGACTACATTGCAGAAGGACGGGCGACGCCAATGCCGCGGCACGTCAATCTGGATGATGCCGTAACTGAAATGCCGGTTTCGTCAGATGCGGACCCCCGGTTCCGTTTCTGTACGGAATGCATCGTTTCAGGAATCAGCATTGACCGGAGAAAGTTGCGCGAATCATTGACCGAGTTGGGTGATTCACTGGTTTTGGCGGGCACGAAGCGAAAAGCCAAAATTCATATTCATGTCAACGATCCTGAAGAAGTGTTCAACGTGGCAAGACGCTATGGAACCTTGAGCGGCGAAAAAGCGGACGATATGCTGCGCCAACAGCACAGCTCTCATGAAACCGCGTCCCGCTTCGCCGTCATAACGGATTCAGCGGCGGACATTGATGACACGGATCTCGAGCGCTTTGATATTCACATGGTGCCGTTGCGGGTACAGTTCGGAGACCGCGGCTTTCTTGACAAGGTCAGTATCTCGGCCGGCGAATTTTTCAAGGAGCTGCAGACAAACCCTGTACATCCGACAACATCGCAACCGTCGCCGGGCGATTTTCGTCGACAGTTTCAGTTCCTTGCCAGCCATTTTAAAGATGTACTTTCCATCAATGTATCGGGTCGCGTCAGCGGCACACTGCAGGCTGCACAATCGGCAGCAGAGCGTGTCGACGCAAACGGCAAAGTTCATGTCGTTAACTCGTTAAATGCTTCTATCGGCCAGGGCCTGATTGTGGTTTACGCCGCGGAGTGTGCTGCAGCCGGCCTTGATATAAAGACCACGTTGCAAGCGATCGACGAAATTGTTTCGCGAACCTATACCTTTGGGCTCGTCAAAGACTTGCGTTACGGCGTTCGTGGCGGCCGCGTACCCGCGGCTCGCAAAGTGCTGGCGGATCTGTTGCGTCTTACTCCCGTACTTCGCACCGAACCTGACGGACGAGTATCTGCGGGCGGCGTTTTGTTCGGTCGCAACAATCTACTACCTCGCTTCCTGCGCTACATTGCATCGCGAGTTGATCGACAAAAAAACTGGCGGGCCTCGATCGGGCATGCCATGTGCCCTGAAGACGCCGCAACGTTCGAGAAAATGTTGCGGGCCCGGCTGCCGACGATTAGTCGCTGCACCATTACCGAACTGGGTTCAGCGCTTGGCGCACATAGCGGACCCGGGGCGATCGTGGTTGCATTGCAAGAGTATCGAAGCCCGGAGGAATTCAGAGCTTCCACCTGATGTCTTTCAGGCTTCGACCAGTTCGTCACCCGCGGGCGTCAGCAGATCTTCACCTTCATTGCGCGCATTGTTAACGGTTCGGGAGACGGGCCAGGCACGCATCTTTGGCGTGATTTCGGCCACTCTGTCTAACAGGTCCGTTGAGCCCTGAAGCCACTCCAGCCCAGTGCTACTTCGCAAAATAACCGGCATGCGATGATGCAGCGCTTCCATGAATTCTGTGGCACCGGTCGTGATGATGGTAGCTGTCTCAAGCGTGTCTTCGGAGCTCTTGTCTTGCCATGCTTCCCAAAGACCGGCAAAAGCGAAGGGCTCACCGTCCGCCGGACTAATAAAATACGGCGTCTTGCCGCTACTCTCCTTGCGCCATTCGTAGAAACCGTCGGCGAGAATCAAGCATCGCCGTTTCTTGAACGCATTGCGAAATGAGGGTTTCTCAGCGACAGTTTCGGCGCGCGCATTGATCATCCGGTTACCGATTGCTGGATCCTTCGCCCAGAACGGCACCAGCCCCCAGCGCAGCATCGTTAGCTCTCGCTGCTTCTCCTCCGTATCACGAATAGCTGCAATGTATTGTGTTGGGGCGATGTTGTAGCGTGGCTCGACGGGCGCTACGTTTTTTACGCCGAATAGTGCGGCAGTTGCTTCACTGGGTGAGTAAAATGCAAAGCGGCCACACATCCCGTTACTCTCGAATGCCAACGCCGCGATTCATTAACAGCATGCAGGCGCTGAACAGCAACACGACAAAGAACAACACGAGCAGATACGCATTGCCGATGCTGATGTCCGAAGTTCCGAGAATGCCGTACCTGAAAGCATTGACCATGTACAAAATAGGGTTGGCCAACGAGACTTTTTGCCAGAATTCCGGCAATAAAGAGATTGAATAGAAAACGCCCCCAAGATACGTAAGCGGCGTCAGGACGAAAGTAGGAATTATCGAGATATCATCGAACTTGCGAGCGAACATCGCATTAATAAACCCCGCGAGTGCAAACACGACCGATGCCAGCAGGACCATAGACAGGGTAATCAGCGGGTGTTCGACTTTGAGACTGGTAAATCCAAGCGCAATTAACGTTACCAGTGAGCCAACCAGCAAGCCGCGGATAACGCCACCTGCCACGTGCCCGAGAATAATTGTGGCATTGGACAACGGTGAGACAAGCATCTCCTCAACATGGCGACCAAACTTCGCGCCGAAGAATGATGACACGACGTTTCCGTAGGAATTGGTGATAACCGCCATCATGATCAGGCCCGGCGCGATGTATTGCATGTAGTCGAAGCCATCCATGACGCCGATCCGCCGACCGATCAAATTGCCAAAGATGATGAAATACAATGTCATCGTAATCGCCGGCGGCACGATGGTTTGCACCCAGATACGCAATACCCTGACTACCTCCTTGCGGACGATGGTTTTCAGGCCGACCCAGTTCAGGCTGATATTCATGATGGGTTGCTGTTGGCGTGTTGTCGGTTCTCGACCAGCCCCATAAACATCTCTTCCAGGCGATTCGCCTTGTTGCGCATGCTAACCACGTGAATGTCTTGCTGGCTGAGAGCGCCGAACAACAGGTTGAGATCTTTGCCGGCGTCTATGGCAACTTCAATTTCGTTGTCACTGGTCTTTATTACTTCGAAGCCGTCCAGCACCGGTGCTGTCACGATATTGTCCTGCAGACTCAATACAAAAACTTCGCGTTGCAATTTGCGCAGGACCTGACTCATCGGCGCGTTCTCGATGATCGTACCCTCGTCGATGATGGCAACATGGCGACACAGGTTTTCGGCTTCTTCGAGGTAATGAGTCGTCAGAATGATTGTTGTCCCCGCTTCGTTGATCGCACGCATGAACTTCCACATGGAGCGGCGAATCTCGATATCGACACCGGCGGTCGGCTCATCAAGAATTAGCAACTTCGGTTCATGGATCAGCGCGCGCGCAATCATCAAGCGGCGCTTCATACCCCCTGACAAGCTGCGCGCTATGTCGTGCCGCCGATCCCAGAGCCGCAAATCGGCCAGGTACTTCTCGGCGCGTTCCATCGCAAGCTTGCGATCAATACCGTAATAACCCGCCTGATTGGTCACGATGTTGAGTACAGTTTCAAAGAGGTTCAGGTTTACTTCCTGTGGCACGAGCCCCAGACAGGCCTTGGCTGCTTCGAGATTGCGATCGATGCTGTGGCCGAAAATTTTTACTTCGCCCGCAGTCTTCTGCACCAGCGAACAAATAATACCTATCGCGGTAGTCTTACCTGCACCGTTCGGACCCAGCAAGGCGTAGAAATCGCCGGCATCGACGGTAAAGTCGATGCCCTTTAGTGCTTCTGCACCGTTCGGATAGGTTTTGGTCAGGTTCTTGATAGAGAGAGCATGCATGGCGGCGTATTGTATACATGCCGGTGCTCCGGGTCAGGCCTCGTTGTCTTCTGCAACTTTCAGCGCAGGACGCCTGATCTGGCGCGCTGCTATCGCTGTCTTGCCAATCGCGGAATCTTGTGTTTCGGTCAGCAGTCGTTGCAAGGCGCAGATGCGGGCTGAGCGACGAATCGATTTCTCGCCTGCTACGCCAGCGAACAATAGTTTTCGCCACAAATTCGCGTCATGCGCTCGGCGCAGGCGCATGACGTCGGCCGCGATCGCGCCCCTTATGACCTGCAGAAGCGGCCGGTCCGCGAGCTGTTCACACCAATGCAGGCTGGCGCCACAAACGAGACGGGCTGCATAGGTATTCACGCGAGCTAATTGCCAAACAAAACCGAGTCCGGCGCTGAGTAGTTCAGCGTATGCCCGACCACGTACGGGCTCCTGATCAAAGATCGTCAGGTTTGGCCCGGCATTGAATAACTGATCCCAGTACGCGCCCTCACACTCGCGGAAAGAGAACAATAAGAACGGCGCTTTCGAGAGTCTTTCATTCTGCAGCGGGGTCAGGCTTTGCAAGCGCTTCGCGAGCACCTCCGGCATTCCTGCCAATAGATGAGCGGCGTTTTCCCTTGATCGCAGTAGCACCAGAAATGCAGCGTTGAACGCCTGCACGTTTTGAAAATCCGCCGGTTGCGGCCCTTGATAATTCATACGTTCCCCTTTGCTTTTTTGCTGCGCCGCGGCAGAACTGCGCGGGTTGAGGCTGTTTTCTGTCGTGTTTTTAAGGAAATTGTGCAGATATACAATTTTTTATTGTATTCCCATAAGTGGATGTTATAGGGTTTTATAACACTGTATATGGGATGAAACTAGCACAAAAGGTGAGAAAATGCGTTTAACTGACGATCGATACGCGACAGAGCGCAACCAGTTCGAGCTGGTTATGCGCATGATTCTTCTCGAGGCTCGTACCGGGACTATCCGCGACTGTACGGGACTCAGTGACGACCGCATTCGCAAAACGTTTGCGACCTATTTCCGCGGCCGCGGCGCCGCTCTCAGGCGACGCCGTGGGAAGTCACCCCAGCAGATCGCGTTCTTCGTGAAAAACCCGGTTAACCAGCTGCAGGCCGGAACGCTGGTCGCGCTTTTCTGCACAAACCTGTTGCTGCGCATTGATGACAAGCGACGGGTTCACTCCTGCTGGCCACGCCCGGACGTTGAATTCGGTCACCGACTTTGCCGCGCCTACGAAACTTACTGTCTGCTGCACGCGCGACCACAGTTAAGCTTTGAATGGGCATGGAACCTGCTGCAGAATATTGCGCGCAACGATGAGTTGACCTTATCCCGTTGCGATCAGTGCGCCGCTTACTACGTCCAGGATACCTACGCACTCGATGACGGAACTTGTCCCAGTTGCGCCATCGAGAATCGCTGTAGCCGGCGACGCAGCTCGCCTTTCTGAACGACAGACCGTCCGCCTACGCCAGGCTTTTCCGGTACACTTCAGCTCCATTCGGCCACCTGGGTGCCGTATCCAGTGGATGCAATCTTCATTAAGTGCTGATGTCTGGACACAACGTATTTGCCGGAGCTTTCGTCGATCGCTCAGCCCATCGCCGGCTTGATGCAGCCTGGCTCGAGGCGGCTTTGGCACGCGACGACACCGTGTTTGTACCGGTCTGGGGTGATCGTTGCCTGGTGACCGCCGAGCCACACCGAACAGTATTGTTGCAACGCTCGGATCTTGCTGCTTTCAAGGATGCGTTGCCGGTTTTTCTTGGAATGTACCGGGAGCAACCAGCATTTGCTGTGCATATCAACCGCTCGTTGGAAGCGCCCTTCGCCAACCGTGGCGCCTTTCACGACTTGCGTTACCTCGGCAGTGTACTGCCAGCGGACGAAGCCAATCTGATCGCACATGCGCGCGCACTTGTTTTGTGGCACGACGCACAGCGCCATTGTGGTCACTGTGGTGCACCAACCGCACCCCAGGCGGGAGGCAACACGCGCGTTTGCCAGGAGGCGGAGTGCGGCACCCGCTTATTTCCGCGCGTTGACCCGGCGATCATCGTGCTTGTCCATGACGGCGACAACTGCCTGCTGGGCCGGCAAAGCCGATGGCCGGAAGGTCGCTATTCAACGATTGCCGGTTTCGTCGAGCCCGGCGAAAGTCTTGAGGATGCGGTCATTCGTGAAGTGCAGGAAGAAACGAATGTCGATGTCGGCGACGTGCAATACCACAGCTCTCAGCCATGGCCGTTTCCTGCGTCGTTAATGCTGGGGTTTCATGCAAGATCTTTAAGCACGGACATTCGACTGAACGACGGCGAGCTGGAGGATGCCCGCTGGTTTACCCACAAGGAATTGGCATCCGGTTTTCCCAAGCTGCCGCCGCGCCTGTCTATCGCCCGGCGCTTGGTAGACGACTGGCTCGAAACCACCGCCAGCTGACGTTCGAGCAATGTGTCTGATAGTTTTCGCCTGGCAGCAACACCCTCGCTGCAAACTTGTGCTGGTCGCGAATCGCGATGAACAGCATGCGCGGCCCGCGGCTCCGATGGGTTGGTGGCCTGACCAACCGAATGTTTTGGCGGGCCGTGATCTGCAGGCAGGCGGGACCTGGCTGGGAATCAGCCGTAGCGGCCGATTTGCCGTGGTCACAAACTATCGCGAATATTTTCGGGCCCCTCCCGCGAAACTTAGCCGCGGCAAACTGGTGCGTGATTTTGTCGTCGGTGATAAGACGCCACTGGCTTTTTCGCAGGGCTTGAATGGCGATGATTTTGCCGGTTTTAGTTTGCTGACGGCGGATAACGAATCACTTTGCTACACAACGAATCGCGAAGACCCGCCGCAACTCCTTGCCGCTGGTGTATACGGCCTTAGCAACGCGACACTTGATACTCCGTGGCCAAAACTTACCCGGTCTCGCGATGGTTTGCACAAGCTGCTCGAACGCGACGAGATTAATCCAAACTCACTGATGAATTTGCTCGCCGACACAACGCCAGCAGCGGTAAAAGACATCGACGACGAGTTGCCGGTTGACCTCGCACGGGCAGTGTCTGCGCCATTTATCAAGACCGAAACTTACGGCACCCGCTGCACCAGCGTTGTACTGGTAGAAAACGATGGCAGCGTACTGGTAGCTGAGCGGCGCTTTGATGCCAGCGGCAACAGGAGCGGCGAGAATCAATATCTTTTCAACACTGGAGAGCCCTAGCTGGCGCGGCTAACGCCGTAGATACGCAACAGCCATTCGCGGATCGCGGCAATTTCTTCGGCACAGACTGAGTGAGCCATCGGGTAACTGTGCCACTCCGGCGCGAACCCTGCGCCCTTCAGCGAATCTCGCGCATCCTCTCCAAGTGCGAGCGGCAGCATGGGATCGAACGTTCCATGCGCGACAAAAACGGGTAAGTCGCGGGACTGTGAGTCAGGCGCATCTGTCACTTCCCTGTCAAACGCGTCGTGTAGCGGCAACCATGTCGACAGTGCCATCAAGCCCGCCAACCGCTCCTTCTGGCGCAGTGCCGTATGCATTGCAATCGCGCCGCCTTGTGAGAAACCGGCGAGCACAATCTTGTTGAGCGCCACGCCCCGTTGCTGTTCACGCGCGATCAGCGCTTCGAGCTGCGCGCCACTGTCACGAATACCGGCCTCGTCCTGCGGCCCGTCACGCTCGAGGCTGACGATGTCATACCAGGCACGCATCTCCATGCCGCCGTTGATCGTGACCTTTCGCATAGGCGCGTGCGGAAAAATAAAACGCAGATTCAGTTCGCCTTCAAGCCGCAGCTCCGGAACGATCGGCTCAAAGTCGTGGCCGTCAGCGCCAAGGCCGTGCAGCCAGATGACACTGCCCTCGACATCCTCCTCCGCCGTTGATTCCACCGTTTCGAGTAACGCCACCTGCATCTCCTGTGAACTGAGTCGCGGCATGTTATCAGCCTGACTCGCCGCGTGATGTCGTGGCAAGTGACGGTGCCTGCCGCAGCCATGTCTTATTTGCCTTGAAGCGCTTGACTCTATATGCACATGTTGATACTTTTATGCGCATAATTATTCAGAAGTGCCTCATGCCTGAAACCTCGAAACACCAGCTCGAGCGGCGCAACGCCATTGTCAGCTTGCTGTCAGCCGGACCGGCCTCGACCCAGCAGTCGGTCGTGACCGCGCTGAATGCGCAAGGCTACGAGGCGACTCAGTCCAGCGTCAGCCGAGATTTGCGTGAACTTGGCGCGTTAAAAACACCTGCAGGCTATGTGCTCCCGAAGAATGCGGACGACGGCATCGATGAAATTGCCGCCGTTGCCGATCTGATACGGGAATTGAAACCGGCAGGACCGAACCTGCTTGTTATTCGCACGGGCATCGGCGCGGCACAACGCGTTGCACTGGCACTCGATCGCTGCGGCTGGCCCGAAATTGTTGGCAATGTCGGCGGCGATGACACCGTCTTCACCGCAACGTCGGGCGCTGCAGCACAACGAAATATTGTTGCCCGCGTCAAACAAATCGCGAGCCGCGGCTAAATTCACTCAAGTTTCCTGGAGCCACTCTTTGTCTGCCGATTCCTCACCGATCCTGCTCGCTTTCTCCGGCGGTCTTGATACTTCGTTTTGCGTCCCGTGGCTGAAGAAAGAATACGGGCGCGACGTCATTACCGTGACTGTCGATACCGGCGGAATCGATGCGCAGGCGGCCAAGGATTTGCACGAACGAGCGCTCGCATTGGGCGCGGTCCAGCACTTGCAGCTCGACTGCAGGCAACAGTTTTTCGATGAGGTCATTCGTTTCCTGATATTCGGTAACGTGCTGCGCGGCAATGCCTATCCTCTTTGTGTCGGCGCGGAACGCGGCGTACAGGCCGCGGCACTCGCGCGCCTCGCGCACGAACACAATGCGACAACGGTGGCACACGGCTGCACCGCCGCTGGCAATGACCAGGTACGCTTTGAAGTTGCGCTCCGCACACTGAATCCCGGCCTTGCAGTACTAGCACCCGTGCGCGACAACAATTGGGTTCGCGATGAACAGCTGGCATACCTTAAGGAAAGAAATTTACCGCTGCCGGCGCAGGGTTCAGCCTATTCCATTAATCGCGGCCTGTGGGGCATTACGATAGGTGGTCGCGAAACCCTGACTTCAGCCCAGTCGATTCCGGAAAGCGCGTGGGTGCTATCACCCACGGCATTCACTGCGCCGCAGGCTGAATCACAACACCGGCTGACGTTCACTGCCGGTGTACCGGTCGCGCTGGACGGCGATGCGATGAATCCCGTGCCGCTGATCGAGAAACTGGAAGCTCTGGCAGGTGCGTTTGGCATTGGTCGTGGCGTCCATCTTGGCGACACCGTGCTGGGCACAAAAGGTCGTGTGGCTTTCGAAGCGCCTGCAGCTATAGCGCTAATAAACACGCACCGGGAACTTGAGAAACTGGTCCTGAGTGCGCTTCAGGCGCGAATCAAAGACAACGTCGCGTCGATCTACGGCGACATGATTCACGAAGGTCGGCAGCTCGACCTCGCGGCGCGCGATGTCGAAGCACTGCTCGCATCGTCGCAGCGGCGCGTCAGCGGCGACGTCCACTTTACGCTGCGACCCGGCAATCTGTTCGTGTCCGGCGTCGAGTCGAAGCATTCCCTGCTTGCCGCCACGCGCGGAGTGTACGGCGAATCGGCCGGTGAATGGAGCGCTTCCGATGCACTCGGCTATTCACGGGTATTGTCATTGCCCGGCACGTTGCAAACGCGTGCGGCGGCCGGAGTTTAGGCAATGCGCAGCGTTATTGTCGACAAGATCGCCTCGGTCGCACAGCACAGCAAACTGGCGCAGGAGTTGCGCCTGGCCGACGATATTCCTTGCGAGGAAGGCGTGCTTGTTGCGGTCCGCGTGTTGAACAACAAGTCGCGCTACAACACACTGGAACTCGTTAGCGGCCGCATGGCGCAGGTTAACCAGGGCGATGTGGTGGTCGGCGCGCTCGGTCATCGCAAAGCGCTGCGCGGGTATTCAGGACACCTGCCAACAGCGCTCAAAGTCGGCGAAACGCTGCAGCTCCTGAACATTGGTGGAGTACTTGGCGTTTGCGATTCGGCGAATCCTGACGTGGGCGCACCCTTCGACTGCGAGGTTCTCGGCACCGTATTGCACTTCCCTTATCTCGGCGAGCGTATCGGTGTGCCAGCACGCGCGGGGGCCGCTGAGTTTGATCGTGCGGCGAAACTCGACACGCTTGGCGTCCCGGTAGTTGCACTGGCCGGTACCTGTATGGATTCCGGGAAGACGGTCGCAGCCTGCGCGATTGTTGCGGGTTTGCGGCACCACGGAATGCGGGTCGCAGCATGCAAAGCGACCGGCGTTTCGTTGCGGCGTGATATCCATGCAATGGAAGACGCGGGCGCAAGCGACTCAATGATTTTTTCCGATCTCGGCATCGTTACTACGACCGCCGACAACGGCCCCGCCCTGACGCGCAGTTTACTAACGAGCCTCGCGGCGCGCAGCCCTGACGTGATTGTGGTCGAACTGGGCGATGGGCTAATCGGCGAGTACGGCGTTGAGGCAATCCTCACCGACGAGGCAATTCGTTCTGCGCTGACTGCCGTCGTGTTATGTGCCAACGATCCCGTGGGCGCCTGGGGAGGTGCCCGTATCCTGCGCGAGCAATTTGGCATCGAGCCGGCCATCGTGACCGGTCCTGCTACCGACAACGCCGTGGGCATCGATCAGATACTTAGCCGACTATCCTTGCCGGCAATTAACGCGTTGACAGACGGCGCGGCGCTCGGAGAGCACGTTGCCAACATCGTTGATAACGCAAAAGGTGCGGCAGCATGACACGCAAAATTCCTGCCGCAGTACTGGGCGCGACCGGGTACGTAGGTGGCGAGTTACTCAGGCTGCTCGCCGCACACCCGGGTTTTGAATTGCGCGCGGCCGTGTCGACTTCAAAAAGTGGGCAAACGATCGATTCGGTTTTTCCGGCACTCTCACCCGCGTACCCGTATGAACGATTCTGCTCGCTGGAACATTGCGAAACGATGCTGGGCGAAATCGATGAACTGGCATTGTTCTCTACGGCGCCGCACGGTGCTTCCGCGGCCCTGGTCGCTCGCTTGTTGGACAGCGCGCAACGGCAGAACGTCACCGTCCATACCGTAGACTCATCAGCAGACTTTCGCTACCCCGATCACAACGACTACTCATCCGTTTACGACCAGGCTCATGGCGCCCCCGCGATACTTGACCAATTTGTCCAGGGCGTACCGGAGCAGGTGCCTGTCTGGCAGGCCCCGCATGTCGGTCATCCCGGATGCTTCGCCACGGCCGCATTGCTGGCGGCAGTGCCGCTGTGCCTTGCGCAGCCCGACATGGAAAGCGTGTTTATCAACGGCGTAACGGGCAGCACCGGCGCGGGTCGCGCACCGCTGCCAGGTACCCATCATCCTGAACGGCACAGTAATTTATACGCATACAAACCGCTGGCCCACCGACATGAACCGGAGATCGAGGCGGGCATCAGGGTCGCAGGTGGTGGCGATGTGCGGGTCAATTTCGTACCACACTCCGGTCCGTTCTCCCGCGGCATTCACGTAACGTTGCAGGCCGAACTTCCGGCACCAATGACGATGAGCACGTTGTGCGAGATATACGACAGTTATTACGAGAACGCCATGTTCGTGCAACGGCTGGAAGGCACACCGCGCATCAAGAACGTGGTCACGAGCAACCATTGCCACATAGGAGTTGCCGCCAGGGGCAACACGGTGGTCGTCATGAGCGTCATCGACAACCTCGTAAAAGGCGCTGCTGGTGGCGCCATACAATGGATGAATCGACTTTACGCCTTACCCGAGCACTCCGGTTTAACCTCGGTTTCGCCAGCATGGACCTAAACGCCCGCGAATTGCCCTCGAAAAGTGCGCTCGAAAGAGAAGCGGCGGTTACGGTGCCCGTTTATCCCCAGCTCAATATCGACCCGCTGCGCGCCGTTGGCTGCGAAATTCTGACGCGCGACGGGCGCACGATACTGGACCTGTACGGCGGTCATGCTGTTGCTGCGCTGGGGTATTCGCATCCTGGACTTTACGATGCGATCTCCACGCAGTCGCGAAACCTGCTGTTCCAAAGCAACGCAGTAGCGCTTGACATCAGGGCAGCGGCCGCGGAAGCGCTCGTTGCCGTTGCGCCGAAAAGTCTGACTCGTGTGTTCTTCGTAAACAGTGGCGCAGAGGCGAATGAAAACGCCTTGCGCGTGGCCTGCCGGGCTACCGGACGCAGCAAGATTCTCGCAATCACGCACAGTTTTCATGGTCGCACCGCCGCGGCCGCGGCGGTTACCTGGAAGGCCGCGAACAGCTGGTACGGTTTTCCGAGAACGCCTTTTGACGTTGACTTTATTCCACGTAATGACAGCAATGCGGCTCGCCGCATGATTGACGATAGCGTGGCGGCGGTAATTTTCGAGCCCGTGCAGGGTGTCGCGGGTGCGTTTGATCTCGAAGCCGATTTCGTCAGCGCCTTGCGTGCGGCATGCTCGCAAAACGGTGCGCTGCTGATCGCGGACGAGGTTCAATCCGGCATGGGGCGCTCCGGACGTTTTTTTGCATCGCAGGTTTTCGACCTGGAGCCCGATCTTTTGACGAGCGCGAAAAGTCTTGGCGGCGGCTTTCCCTGCGGGGCCTTGCTCTGCAGCGAGACCCTGGGCGCGTCACTGCACAACGGCGATCTCGGTTCGACATTTGGCGGTGGGCCGGTGGCTGCTGCCGCCATCGTTGCGGTAATCGACGCAATCAAACAGGAAAAGTTACTGGAAAACGTGCGTCAACGTGAAGCGGAAATTCGCTCAACTTGTCTCGTCGGGCCAGTCAAAAAAATTCAAGGCATGGGGCTGTTGCTCGGCCTGGTGTGCGACAAGCCGGCGCGCGAGGTTCATGCGCAGCTGCTTGAACATGACATTTTGACCGGCGTCAGCGCAGCTTCAAACGTTTTGCGGCTTCTACCGCCGCTCGTATTGCAGTCTGGCCATGTCAGTCGCCTCGCTGTTGCGCTAGCTGATATGATCTGCGCCGAGTAAAACCATTCCAATTAAAGAGTTTTGAGTATAGTAATGAAATCATTTAACGATCTCGCCGATTTTTCTCACGATGAAGTTGAAGCTTTGCTCGATCTTGCCTCAAGACTTCATAACCACCCTGAACCTCAAGCCTTGCAGGGCAAAGTTTTATCTCTTCTTTTTCTTAGCCCTTCTTTGCGAACTCTGGCCTCCTTTCAGGCGGCAATGGTTCGCTTAGGTGGCGGCTCATTCGTAATTTCTCCCAACATGTCGATTCACGGTCTCGAATCACGGTCCGGAATAGTTATGGATGGCGTAGCTGCGGAGCACATCCGCGAAGCCGTACCTGTCATCGCGTCGTACGGAGACGCAATTGGTATTCGGGCATTCGCAGAACGTCGAAACCTGGAGGCTGATTTGGCTGATGCCGAGTTTTCTGAGCTAACAGAACTTCTGGACAAACCGTACATCAATATGGAATCTGCAATAAATCACCCGTGCCAAAGTCTCGCTGACTGGAAAACCATGAACGATCTCGCGATTCCGCAAAAAGGCGGTAAATTTGTTTTAAGTTGGGCTTACCACCCCAGACCCTTGCCGCTTGCGGTTCCTGCCGCGACGGTGCATATGGCCGCAATGCGCGGCATGGACGTAACCGTGTTGCGTCCCGAGGGCTTTGAACTACCGGAGTCGATAATGAATAAGGCGACCGCAGCCGCTGAGGTTTCGGGCGGTTCCGTTCGTGAAACCGATGATCGGCAGGACGCTATGCAAGATGCACACGTCATTTACGCAAAATCGTGGTCGTCGCAACACCACTATGCCGATAGAACATCTGAACAAGAATTGCGTAAAGGACTGGAGGACTGGTGCGTCGATGAACCCTGGTTCGAAAACGCGCAAGACTCTTGTCGCTTCATGCATTGCCTGCCGGTGCGCCGAGGCGTGGTAGTTAGTGACGCTATACTTGACGGGCCTCGCAGCGTCGTTATTCATGAAGCATACAATCGCATGCTGGCGCAGATGGCCGTATTGCACCAAATGCTCGGGACTCGCAGTTGACGATCAGTCATGACCGTGATGCCGTTGTTTCCGCACTAAAGCATGCGGTGCCCTACATTCGGCTGTTCAAACACAAGGTCTTCGTGCTGAAGGCTGGTGGCGAAGTATTTGCTGATACCGAAGCGACTCGTGCGCTCCTCGAACAGGTTGGCATTTTGTATCAGGTCGGCATCCGCGTCGTGCTGGTGCACGGTGGCGGCCCGCAATCGACCCGACTTGCGAAAGCACTCGGTCTCGACACCCAGTTTGTCGATGGCAGGCGCGTCACGGACGCGCAGTCGCTCGATGTCGCGACGATGGTTTTGAATGGTGAAGTCAACACTCGCATTCTTGCCGCGTGCCGCGACGTTGAAATTCCGGCGGTCGGCATCAGCGGCGTCGATGCCGGTTTGGTGCAGGCCATTCGCCGCCCGCCGGTAAGACAAAGCGGTGGCAAAGCGGTTGACTACGGATTCGTCGGCGATATTGAGTCAGTGGATGCAAACGTGCTTCGCAAACAACTCGACAGCGGGCTGGTGCCCGTCGTCAGCCCCTTGTCCTGCGATGCGTCCGGCACCTTGCTCAATATCAACGCTGATACAGTTGCCGCAGCTATTGCCGCGGAACTTGATGCTGAAAAAATGATTCTCGCCACCGGCGCACCCGGCATTCTCGCAGACCGCAACGATCCGGGCTCTTTGATCTCTTACATTGATCGCGCAGGTTTGCACAAAATGCGGGACAACGGCCAGCTTGCCGACGGGATGTTGCCAAAAGCAGCTGCAATCGACGACGCGATCGCTCACGGGGTGAAGCGCGTGCACATCATTTCCTACCGCCTCCCTGATAGCCTGTTGCTCGAAGTTTTTACCAACGAAGGCACCGGCACGCTGGTCGTCGATGACATCAGCGCACTATCGCCCGCTGAGAAAACGGCCAGCGAGTCTGCGTCATGAGCCGCCTGTGGGAAAAAGGTTTGCCGCTCGATCAGCGTGTACTTTTATATACCGCTGGCGAAGATCACCGGCTGGACGCGCGGCTTGTCGACTATGACATTCGCGGTTCTGTCGCACACGCGGAAATGCTGGCTGCGCAAGGATTACTCGATGCCACGGATTGCGACACTATTTGCGCAGGACTAAGGAAGCTTGGTGAACAGTTTCACGCCGGCGACTGGCAGATCGAACTGAGCGACGAAGACGTGCACACCGCGCTGGAATCGCGACTCACCCGGTTGATTGGCGAGGCCGGCGGTCGACTGCATCTCGGCCGTTCGCGAAACGACCAGGTCCTGACTGCGCTAAGACTGTACCTGCGCGACGCTGCCGATCACGTGCAGCACAGCGTTCGGGGTTTGCTGGATTCACTGGCGGCACTTCGGGAACGACAGGGTGAGGTGGCCCTGCCCGGCTATACGCACATGCAGCAAGCTATGCCTTCTTCCGTTGAGTGGTGGGCGGCGGGCTATGAAGAAGCCTTTGCCGATGCCTTAGCTGGACTCGACGCCAGCCGCCGGCGCATGAACAAAAACCCGCTTGGCAGCGCGGCCGGCTACGGCACGCCCGGACTCGAACTTGATCGCGACGCCACAACCTCGTCACTGGGCTTCGCAGAAACGCAAACGCCGGTAACTGCGGTACAGCTGTCTCGCGGCAAAGCTGAAGCGGGGCTACTTTTTGAACTGACACTACTGCTGCAAGATCTCGCACGCCTCGCGTCAGATCTATTGTTGTTCTACACACAGGAGTTCAATTACATTTCACTCGCAGACGATGTTACGACCGGGTCATCGATCATGCCGCAGAAACGCAACCCCGATGTACTGGAGCTGGTGCGCGGTGCAAGCGCCACCGTCGCCGCCTGTTTACAGGAATGCCTGCTGCTCACGGCAAAATTGCCAAGCGGATTTCAGCGCGACGTGCAGCGTATCAAGGGCCCCTTATTCCGGGGCATTGACCTGACGATCGAAAGCGTTGACGTCATGGCATACCTACTGAGCCGACTGCAGTTTAACCCTGAGAATATTCAGCTCGACGATGGCCTGCACGCGGCAGAGCGCGCGAATGCTCTCGTCACGCAGCAAGGCCTGCCGTTTCGCGAGGCCTACCGTAAAGTAGCCGAGCAGTACAGCGCCAAGACTGCCAAGTAAGACAATCGGAGCGAAACGGGTGCCCTTCTGCGGTACCATGCGTCCCATTCCAGTTCGGGCCAGCAGCATGCCAGGTATTCGTCTCATCCCCGTTTTTTTCGCCGCCGTATTTCTGCTCGGGGCATGCGGACAGACCGGCGAGTTGTACCTGCCCGGAAGCACCAGTAACTCTCGTACCGAAATTCAACCGATTAATACCTCGAGTGACTCAGAAGCAGAGAGTGAAGAGGAATCGGCAAACGAAGAAGAACTCTGACGGACCGCACGCATGAGTAACAATAAACTGGTCCTTGTTGACGGGTCTTCTTACCTGTATCGCGCGTTTCACGCATTGCCGCCGCTCACAAATTCGTCCGGCGAACCCACCGGTGCGCTGCACGGTGTCCTGAACATGCTGACAAAATTGATGCGGGAGGAACCGGACGCGCACATTGCTGTCGTGTTTGACGCACCGGGCAAGACATTTCGCGACAAATTGTTTGAGGACTACAAGGCCAATCGGCCACCGATGCCGGACGAGTTGCGCTCGCAGATTACGCCGCTGCTGGAAGCCGTCCCTGCATTGGGACTCCCCATGATTCGCTTGTCTGGCGTTGAGGCCGACGACGTCATTGGCACCCTGTGCAAGCGCGCAGTCGCAGCCGGCATGGACGTGCTCGTCTCGACCGGCGACAAGGACATGGCGCAGCTCGTCAATGATGGCGTGACGCTCGTAAACACGATGACAGACACCGTAATGGATCGGGACGGCGTGCACGAAAAGTTTGACGTCTGGCCGGAGCAGATTATCGATTACCTCGCTCTTGTCGGCGATAAATCCGACAACATTCCCGGCGTCCCAAAAGTCGGCCCGAAAACCGCCGCGAAATGGTTAAAGAAATACGGCTCCGTCGAGAATCTCGTAGAACACGCTGACGATATCGGCGGCAAAGTCGGCGAAAGCCTGCGCGAGAATCTCGAGCAACTGCGACTGTCACAACAGCTCGCGACCATCCAGCTCGACGTCGAGCTCGACGAAAAACCTGCCGCGTTAACGCGTACCGGGATGGATGCGGAGACACTGGGTGTTCTTTACGAACGCTTTGAACTCCGCAGCCTCGCGCGCCAGCTGGAAAAATCGTCAGCGACACCGGAGAACGCGCCGTCTGCATCCGCCGCAGAAGAAAAAAGCGAGATTAAGGGGGATTACGAGACGGTGCTCACCGCTAAGTCCCTCGACAAATGGCTGAAAAAGATTGCATCCGCCGAGCTTGTTGCGCTGGACACGGAAACGACCAGTCTTGATTACATGACGGCGGAAATGGTCGGCATTTCACTCGCCGTCACCACGGGCGAAGCGGCGTATATTCCATTGGCCCATGATTATCCCGGTGCTCCTGATCAGCTTGAGCGCGACCTGGTGTTGAAAAAAATGAAAAACTGGCTGCAGGATCCAGAAGCCGCCAAAGTCGGACACCATCTCAAATACGATGCGCATATTTTCGCGCGCTACGGCATTCACCTCGCAGGCATGCACTATGACTCGATGCTTGAGTCTTACGTGCTCAACAGTGTTGCGACACGGCACGACATGGATTCCACCGCGCGCCACTACTTGGGAATTGAAACGATCCATTTTGAAGATGTTGCAGGTAAAGGTGCGAAGCAACTGACGTTCAATCAGATCGACCTTGAACAGGCGGCACCGTACGCCGCTGAGGATGCAGACATTACGCTGCGCCTGCATCAAAAACTTTGGTCGGAACTTGGCAAGGTCGGAAAACTCCGGTCGCTATATCAGTCAATCGAGCAGCCCCTGGTGCCGGTGTTGTTTGCGATGGAGGAAACCGGGGTCCTAGTTGATCGCGCAATGCTGAAAAAGCAGAGCAGCAAGCTCGCCAAAACGATGCAAAAACTGGAAAAGGAGGCGCATGAAGCTGCGGGTGGCCCTTTTAACCTGAGCTCTCCGAAACAGCTGCAGCAAATCCTGTTCGAAGACCAGGGCTTGCCGATTGTTCGCAAGACGCCCAAGGGCCAGCCTTCTACGGCTGAGGACGTGCTGCAAGAACTGGCGGCGGATTACGATCTGCCGCGCGTGATCCTGGAATACCGGAGTGTCGCCAAACTGAAGAGCACCTATACGGACAAGCTGCCACTGCAGATCTGCAAGGAGACCGGCCGCATTCACACCTCTTACCACCAGGCAGTCGCGGCGACCGGCAGGCTATCGTCAACTGACCCGAATTTGCAAAACATCCCGATCCGCACGGAAGAAGGCCGACGCATTCGCAAAGCCTTTGTCTGTCCCGAAGGCAGCGTGCTGCTCGCGGCGGATTATTCACAAATAGAATTGCGCATCATGGCGCACCTGTCCGGTGACGCCGGCTTGCTTGAGGCGTTTAACGAGGATCAGGACGTGCACCAGGCGACGGCAGCGGAAGTTTTCGAGGTTGAGATCGACAAGGTCACCAGCGATCAGCGGCGATCGGCAAAGGCGATTAATTTTGGACTGATGTACGGCATGTCCGCCTTCGGCCTCGCCAAGCAGCTCGGTACGACGCGCGGTGAAGCGCAGGAATACGTTGACCTGTATTTTGATCGCTATCCGGGCGTCAAGGCGTACATGGACAATATCCGCGCGGAAGCGCGCGAGGCAGGTTTTGTTGAAACCCTGTTCGGACGGCGCCTGTACCTGCCGCAAATAAACGACCGCAATGCGCAACGGCGCCAGTACTCTGAGCGCAGCGCGATCAACGCGCCGATGCAGGGTACGGCCGCAGACATCATCAAGATGGCGATGATCAGCGTCCACGATTGGCTGGCGGAATCGAAGGCACCCGCAAAGCTGATCATGCAGGTGCACGACGAGCTGGTCCTCGAGGTAGACGAAGCCGCCTGCGATGAGGTCCGCGAGGAAATCATTTCGCGCATGTGCGCGGCAGGGAGCCTGAAGGTGCCGCTGGTCGTCGACGCGGGCGTCGGCAATGACTGGGATGAGGCCCACTAGAAGAAAAAACCTATTATATTCAGCTATTTATATAGACAGCTGGAACTACTCTAAAAGCGATCGTTCGAAGTTACTGAGTGCTAGACACTCGCCTGTTTACCTCCCTAATCAGGCTCGCAGGCGGTTTCCCCAAGCCGCCTGCAATTAACTTGCCCCGGGGCCCTCAAGGGCTACCGGGGCTTTTTTTGTCCGTCTTCCTGCAGGAACCCGGCGAGTACCGCACGCGCCTCGTCGACGCCGCTGCGTTTCAGGGAAGAAAAAAGCTGCACGGCGATCCCATCGCCGAGCGCGCGCCTGGCCTCGAGCAACGCGGTCGCCGCCTGGCCTCTCTTAAGCTTGTCGGATTTTGTTAACAAGACGTGAACCGGGACCTCGACAGAGGCACACAGGCTAAGCAGCTGCCTGTCAAAGTCTGTGATTCCCCGCCGGATGTCAGCAACCAGCAACAGACCGCGCAGGCTTTCGCGGCTCTCAAAATACTGCTGAATCAGTTGGCCCCAATGCGCGCGCATGCTCTCCGCGACCTTCGCAAAGCCGTAGCCTGGCAGATCGACCAGCCGCAAACCCTCAGCCAACGCAAAAAAATTAATAAGCTGGGTTCGCCCGGGAGTCTTGCTGGTCCGCGCGAACTGGCGACGATTGACGATGACGTTTATCGCGCTCGACTTGCCGGCATTCGACCGCCCGGCTACTGCCACCTCGCGACCCTCATCCGGCAGGAACTGAGCGGGCGCATTGGCACTTGTGAGGAATTTTGCATCGGGGTATTGCGACATGGGATACCGCCCCGATGTGTGTATAATTTGGGGCCTTCTGAGATCAGTATTCGGTGGCCCATAGTGACCGCTTGGGCTGCCGGCGGCAAGCGCCGACGGCCCACCGAGGACCTGGTTCAGTCAGGCAAATTCTTTAGACAGCGGCGGCGACCATCTGAGGTCTGCCGGCCGCAGGGTACGGTTTAACATCCTATGAATTGTAGACTTGCATTTGCGCTACTGGCATTACCGCTTGCCGCGATGGCCAGCGATGGCACCCTGGTCGAAGGCTCGGCGGAAGCAGGGAAGACGAAATCTGTGACCTGCGGCGCCTGCCATGGCGCGGATGGCAACAGCGTGAATCCGGAATGGCCGAGCATTGCCGGCCAGCATGCCAAATACACCGTAGAGCAGCTACAGGCATTCAAAAGTGGTAAGCGGATGAACGCGCTGATGACCGGCCAGGCGATGCTGCTATCGGACGAGGATATGCGTGACCTCGCCGTCTACTATGCCGAGCAGCGTGCGGCGGCAAAAACCGTCGCTGATCCGAAGCTGGTCAATAAAGGCGAAGCTTTGTACCGCGCCGGTAACAAGAAAACCGGCGTTGCCGCGTGCATCGGTTGTCACGGCCCGACCGGCCTCGGCAATCCCGCAGTTCCGTACCCAAAACTGCGCGGCCAGTACGCGGTTTACACGGCGAAACAACTGCGTGATTATGCGAGCGAAGCCCGCAAGTCGGATGGCGTTACCCAAATAATGCGCAACATCGCGGAACGCCTGAGCGAGGAAGAGATTGACGCAGTGGCCTCGTACGTACAGGGGCTGCGCGGTACCGTGCTTGCAAGCGACTGAGGTCGTCGAAACCGGATTTCACCGAATTTTTCTGCAGCCGAAGGGTCTTAAGCTGCAACCCCAATTGGAGTACACCATGAAAAACCCGCTGGTTTTTGCGTTTTTCAACGTCTTTTTGCTGAGTGCCTGCGGCGCGGACCAATCCGCGACGGAAGAGCCCCTTGCCGATACGGCGATGCAGGAAGAGGTCCTGGAAGAGGCCCCCATCGTCAGCGCGCCGGTCGCAGATCCGGACGTGGCACCGACGCTGGTTGAAGAATCCTCGGCCGCCGACGACACGGGCGCGGCCGAAGACGCTCCGCTGATGCTTGCCAAGGCAGAGTCTGCGGCGCCCGTTACCAACTGGAAATTCAAGGAAGGGCAGCACTTTCATCGCCTGGTGCCGACGCAGCCCACGGTGGGGGGTGCAGACAAAGTCGAAGTTGCCGAAATCTTCTGGTACGGCTGCGCTCACTGCAATGACTTCGAGCCCTTTATCAATGGCTGGTCCGAGAAAAAACCAGCGGACGTGCGCTTCGTGCGAATTCCCGCAATGTGGAACCCACTCGTTAAATTGCACGGCCAGCTATTCTATACAGAAGAAGTTCTGGCCAAGAACGGCAAGCTGGCTAACCCGGAAGGCTTTCATGCTGCCGTATTCAACGAGTATCACCAGCGCAACAACAGGCTCACGTCGGAGGACTCTATCGGCGAACTGTTCGCACGCTTCGGGGTTGGCGAAGAGGACTTCAAAAACACCTGGGGTTCGTTTGAGGTTGCGCAGAAAATGCGTGTAGCCGAGGACCTCGGTCGCCGTTACGGGATAACTGGCGTGCCTGCGGTCGTTGTAAACGGCAAATACCGTAGTGGCGGTTCGGAAGCCGGTAGCTATCCGAAGTTGCTGGAGGTCATCGACGAACTGGTGGCACGCGAGGCTGCTCGCTAGCCGCTACCCTCGGTCACGATTCGCAAATTGCCGGCATTATCGTATCGCCAGTAGAGTCGCTTGGTTATTTCGACGGTGTTTTCGACGGTTTGCATGCGCTGAGTGAATCGACTTAAGAACAGGCCCTCTTCTTCAGGATCTGCTATCAACGCGACGCCCTGAACCTCGAGCGCAACAATGTTGCGCTTAGCAAATACCTGGCTGCGCCATTGCGCCCACTCATCGTGCGCCATGTCGCGATACTTGAAATCGTCGGCATACAACGCAAGGTATGCCGTGAGGTTGCCCTGCTCGACGCTTACTTTCCAACGTTCGAGTGCGTCCAGCAATTGCGCGCGCTGTTGTCTTGCAGCCTCTGCCGCCGTCCAGGCAAGTTCACGCACAACGATGACTGGCGTCGTCAATGGCGCCAGGTCTGCGGCAAGCGCGTTTATTCTCTCATTGGGCAAAGCCAGGCAACCGTCCGTGTCCCGTGGTGGCCGATCCGGATCGCGTTTATCAACGCCGTGTAGCCAAATGCCGTCGCCGGTACGTTCACGATAGCGATCCCAGGCATTGGGATAATCGAGGACAAACGCCTTGTCGCCGTATTTGTCGTGCAGACGATCAGTATCGAGCTCTTCCAGGATGAAGTAAATGCCGAGTGGGGTCTTACGATCCCAGGCGCGCTGCTTGCCGGCGCCGTTGCGCCCTATCGACATATAGGTGGTATCGGTTTGCTCAATATGATCGCCACGCACAGCAAACTGTCTCAGGGTTGCGGTTGCCGTCTCAGCGACCAGAATCGTATCCACACCGGACGGTACCTGCAGTAAACCGGCAGGCGCCCGTCCTCCGGTCCCCGCGAATACGGGCACTGACAGCAACAAGGCTGAAAGAAACAGAATTCGAGGCATGCGGAAACCAAAAAAGCCGGGCAGGCAATAGTACCTATTGTTCGCTCCCCGCTCCATCCAGCCCGGCAGGGCAAAGTTTGACCGACCTTCCTCAGCCGAGCAGATGCGCACTGAGAACCGCGATAAACAGGCCTGTCATTATTCCGACCAGCGTACGGCCTGACCAAACGAAGACCAGGACTGCAACGGCCACCGAAAATACTTCCACGAAGGCCAGATTTATCATCGACAAAGCCAGAACGCCGGCAAGCGCGGCGCCAGGCAGTACCGCAAGTACTCGGCCGGCGATGGAATCCGGCGTTATGCGACTGCCCAACAAGTAGCCGGCAATGCGCGTCAGGTAGGTCGCGACCGTCATGACCACAATGGCTAATAGCGTCGCGTTGAAATCAGGCACGACGGTGCAACTCCCGCAATAACGTCACGCCGGCCGCGGCACAAACGCCGGCCATCAACGCCAGAGCCGATCCCACGAAGTTCGCCGCCAGCAAGGTCACAGCCGCAGAGGCGAGTGGCGCCACCAGCATCCCGATCTTTTGTCCCCGAAAAAAAATGCAAATGAGAATGGCGATATAGAGTGCACCGCCAATCGCGAGGCCTTGAAGCGTCCGTGCATCCAGCAGAGCTGGCGCACTAACGCCGATAACGGTGCCGATCAGCCAAAAACTGTACATTGCCCATCCGCTGCCGGCGAAAAATGCAATCCGATTTGGCGCTCGCTGCTCTTTTTTTGTCAGCACCCAGTTCGCATCGGTTAACACGAATAAAACACCGAATGGCGGCCGCCGCTGTCCGGCCGACAAGGTCTCGTGCAGAGTGACACCCATTAGTATGTGACGACTGTTGACCAACAGCACGGCCAGAAAGATGCCGGCGTAGGGCAGAGGCTCCTGCCACAACTCCAGCGCGGCAACCTGCGACGCGCCAGCGAACACAGCGGCACTCATCAGCACCGTCGAGCCGGCATCAAGCCCTTTTGCCAACGCAATAATGCCGAACAGAATTCCGAATACGCCGCCCGCTACGGCGAGACCGACCGTCGCCTTGAAACCCGCGACGAATGAAGGCCAGGCGGGTGCTGGCGCACCGGGTTCAGCCGGTGAATTCATGACGCAAAGGCATTTGGTATTGGACTATGACTCACTTCAGCCAACCGCGGTGCGACGCCGCAAGCATCGCGCAACGCCGAATAGACTGATCAGCAACCAGGCGGCCTCGACGATGAAAGCGGAGAAGTTGAATTCGAACAGTAGCGAAACAAGAATGAGGCAGGCGCCAAGTCCGTTTATGACAGAGTACGCGAGGTTACTCACCTTGAGTCGACCGAGCTGCAGCAACAGGTAGCTGACCAGGATTAACAGCACGCCGATATTTCCGACGAAATCGTGCCAGCGATAGCTCATTGTGTTTCCCCTGCCTCGAGATTGACGCGGGCTACAGCATAACGGTCGGCGGCGATGCTGTCAGTGCCAGGCACCAGCGATGCGACTGCCGGCGCAGAACATTTTTTACTTGGCCTGCAACCGCGGCAAACAGGTATCATCGATTTATGCACGCCAGCGTGATCTCAACCGCACTGCGATGAAAGATGTATTGACATCTTTGTCTCGAGACGCCCTTGAGAGTCTGCGTGACCTGACGCCAATCGTCGTGGTCATTGGCGTGTTCCAGGTGCTCGTGCTGGGCAACCCGGCTAGCGGGTTGACACCACTACTCGCCGGCGGTCTGCTGGTTCTCGTTGGCCTGACGCTTTTTATCTACGGGCTGAAACTTGCGCTGTTCCCTATCGGTGAACGCCTCGCTTTCGCGCTCGCCAATAAAGGCAGTGCCTTCTGGCTACTGACATTCGCGTTCCTGCTGGGCTTCGGCACAACCATAGCGGAACCCGCCTTGCTCGCAGTCGCAGAAGAAGCGTCGCGAGTAGCGGCGATGGGCGGCGCGATCGCCAATACGCCGGATGGCCGCGCAGAATATGCCTTTCTGCTACGCCTTAGTGTTGCCACAGCGGTCGGCGTGGCTATCGTGCTCGGCGTCCTGCGAATCATTGCGGCATGGTCGCTGCCGTTCATGATCATTTCAGGCTACCTGCTGGTAATCCTGCTTACGACAATCGCGCCGCCGGAGATCGTGGGCATCGCTTACGATTCTGGCGCGGTAACAACATCGACAGTAACGGTACCGCTCGTCACGGCGCTCGGTGTCGGCCTTGCTGGCGCGGTGCGCGGTCGCAATCCCATGCTCGATGGTTTCGGACTGATTGCATTTGCTTCGCTGACACCTATTTTGTTTGTAATGCTGTTCGGAATATTGACGCAATGGAACTGATACGCGACGCGCTGGCAACATTCGCCGACACCGCGCTGGACGTCTTTCCCATTGCGCTTTTTCTGTTTGCATTCCAGCGCATCGTCATCGGTGGGCCGATGCCCGAGCGGAAATCAATTCTAACGGGCTTCTTCTTCGTCATCGTCGGTCTTGGCTGCTTTGTAGTCGGGCTGGAGCAGGCACTATTCCCCTTGGGCAAACTAATGGCCGAACAGTTGACCAGCCCGGAGTTTATTGGCGGCGCCGCCGCAACGCTGCGCTGGCACGACTATTACTGGGTTTATATTTTTGCGCTGTCATTGGGTTTCAGTACGGCGCTCGCCGAACCGGCTTTGCTGGCCGTGTCGATCAAAGCGCATGAGGTGTCAGGCGGCGCAATTCACGTTTGGGGACTCCGCGTCGCGGTCGCTATAGGCGTAGGCACCGGCGTCGCTCTTGGCTGTTACCGAATTGTTGCGGGCACACCGCTACACTACTTCATAGCTTGCGGTTACGTCCTCGTCGTCGTCCAAACCGTTTTTGCGCCACGCCTTATCGTCCCGCTTGCCTACGACTCCGGCGGCGTCGCTACGTCGACCGTCACTGTCCCCTTGATCACGGCATTAGGACTCGGACTGGCCGAGGCTGTGCCCGGCCGGAGCCCCTTGATGGATGGCTTCGGACTCGTCGCCTTCGCCTGCCTGTTCGCTGTTATTTCGGTATTGGCTTATGCGCAGCTTTCCGTATTAAGAACCGGCCGAACCGCCGGCCAACATTTTGTTTCGAAAACCTCACAGGACTAAGATCATGCATTTCAAACTCATTATTGCCTTTGTCGAAGACAGTAAAACTGATGCGGTGATGGTCGCAGCGCGCGACGCCGGCGCGACCGGCTGTACGGTCATCAGCAATGCCCGCGGTGAAGGCCTCAAGCAGAACAAAACGTTCTTCGGTTTAACGCTAGCCAGCCAACGTGACGTCGTACTGCTGCTCGTTGAAGAGCACTTGAGCCGACATATTCTGGAGAGTATTGGCCAGGTCGGCGAGTTCGACAAGAAACCAGGCACAGGCATCGCGGTTCAACTGGACGTTGAGGATGCCGTGGGCGTCGTAAGCCAGTCAGAACAATTGAGAGAAGTTGTGGAGGATCAGCTATGAGCGAGAAATCTTGGGTACCGGTCCGCGCCGTCATGCGCACCGATGTGACACAGGTCGATGGTAAGTTGGACGTACTGTCTGCGCTGAAGATCATGAAAAAGGTGAAGGCAACGAGCCTGATCGTCGGGCGTCGCGACGAACGCGACGAAGTGGGCATGTTGCTGTTTTCGGACGTTGCCAAGCAGGTCATTGCGAAGGACCGGGCGCCGGAGCGCACCAACGTTTACGAGATTATGGCGAAGCCGGTCATCTCGGTGCGGCCGGATATGGATATCCGCAACTGTGCGCGCCTGTTTGAACGATTTGGCATCAGCCACGCGCCGGTGCTTGAGAACGACAAGGTGATCGGTATTGTCAGCTATTATTTGCTGGTTCTCGAGGGCCTGCCTGACCTGGACTAGAACGCCGCTGTGTCAGAAAGGACCGGGCGGCGTAGCGCGACGTCGCGGCGGGTCCCAGAATGGTTTATCGACGACCCTCGCCTCTGCCATCACGCGCGACCAGTGCATTTCGCGCTGGTAATAAATTTCCACCCACAATCTGCTGCCCGGTGCTCCGTGCGGCATGCTGACGGTGCCAATCGCAATATTCTGTTTGCATACCGGCGACCAGGTAGCTGAGGTTACAAAGCCGACTTTCTTCGTCCGCCCGCGAATCCGTGTATGAATGTAGGAATGATTCGCCGGCTTGTTGCCATCGATATCAAGCTTGACGAGCCTCCAGTTCGAGCCGTCACGTTGTTCGTCAGCCAACGCTCGCCTGCCGTTGAAATTGGGTTTCTTGAAATCGACGAGCCAGCCGAGTCCGAGTTCAAAGGGAGAGCGTGACCGACCGCTACGCACCGTTTCCATGGCGGGCACGAAATCGATTCCTGCCGTCAGAAAACCCGCCTCAATTCTTGCCATATCCAGTGCGTGCGTGCCCATTGCCTTGATGCCATAAAGGCGTCCAGCGTCGAACAGGGCATCCCAAAGGGGCAACGCCGCGGCGGCCTCAATCCACAACTCGTAACCCAGATCGCCGGTGAAGCCGGTACGCGACACCGTCAATTCCGCACCGTGAAAATCGCAGTGCATTAGCCCGAACGGTTTGAGCGCAGCCAGACCTTCGATCCCGAGCTCCTGCAGCACGCTGAAAGACGTGGGTCCCTGCACCGCGAGCGCAGCGATGTCGCCGGTTTCCTCCACAATAGAAACGTCCATGCCAACAGCGGCAACAGTTAGCCAGGCAAGATGGCGTTCCTGCGAGCACAAACGATACTCGCCTTCGCGCAGGTGAAAGATTGTACCGTCATCGATCACCTGCCCCTGATCATCGCACCATGCCGCGTACGCCACGCGACCCGGGCGAATCTTGTGCATGTCGCGTGTTACGAGCCGATCAATGTAGGTAAGCGAATCGGGACCAGTGATTCGGTATTTAGTCATCGGGGTCAGATCAAACACCGCCGTACTGTTGCGTATCGCAAAGTACTCGAGTTCCGCGTCGTACAGCGCATCCGCTGTCGTGTACCCTTTCCAGCAATGCCACGAATTCAACCGGTCCAGCGCCTGCAGCCGTGGGTAAAACGGTGTCTGCAATCGATTCAGGTTCACTTCCGGGATACTCATGCGCTTTTCTCCCGCCGCAGAATCGCGCGCGCCGCGTTGTAACCGGCAGCACCGGACACATTGCCTCCCGGGTGTGCGCCGGCGCCGCAAAGAAACAGGCCTTCCAGCGGCATGGCGTACTGCGCCGCGCTCGACACCGGCCTTACGAACATGAATTGGTCGAGCGTCAACTCCCCGTGATGCCAGTGTCCGCCGCTCACCCCGAAACACGCTTCAATATCGGCCGGCGTTAACAATTCGATGGCGAGAACGTCATGCTCGATTCCTGGCATATAGCGCGCCAAAGTAGCCAGTGCCGTTTGCTCAAACGCGGCTCGTTGCGCATCAGTCCACCCCCCTTGCAAGGTGTGCGGCGCGTATTGCACCACGGCCGACAGCACGTGCCCGCCTTGCGGCGCAAACGACGCATCACAGGCGCTGGGAAAACAAATTTCGAATACGGGCTCCGGGGAATACTGGCCGTACTTCGCTGGGTTGAAGGCCCGCTCGACGTAGTTTGCATCCGGCGCGATTACAAGTCGCTCGTTGTAGTCGCGTTCGTCGAATCCCTTTATGTCGGGAAGGCGGGCCAGGGCAAGATGCAGCTTCGCGGCGTTGCCGCGCATACGGATATTGCCGATGCGCCGCGTAAACCCGGTCTCCAGGTGTCGGCTACCAACGAGATCCAATATCGTCCGGCGCGGGTCGACGTTCGAAATAATTGTAAAACTATCGAAACGTTGACCGTCGCCGGTTTCGACGCCGACTGCACGGCCATTCTCAACAACAATTCTTTCGACAACACTGGAAGTGAGAATGCGTACGCCGCGATTAGTCGCGCAACTCGCCAATGTCGCACTGACAGCGCCCATGCCGCCGCTTGGGATCGAAATTTGCCCGCCCGTCGCCGCCATGCGGTACAGGTAGGTCAACACCGTATTTGGCGAACGCGGTCCCAGGTGAGTGCCAAGCACCGCGTCAAGGCTGAGCAATCCTTTGAGGAGCGGACTCTCGAAGCATTCTTCGAGCTCATCGTAGATGTTCATGCCCACCACGCGCAGGAACTCCCGCATGTCGGTCCGGCCGAGGCGGCGCAGGTCGAGGCCCAGGCCGGTAAGCGCAAGCACGTCATCCCGGTTGCGCGTGCCAAGTCGGGGCGGAGACCTCAGCAACTGTCGATTGAGCAATCGTGCAAAGCGCCGCATGCGGCGTTGAAATTTTGCCAGCGCGTACCGGTCCTTCTCGTTCACTCCCTGCACTTCGTCGCCGCGCAGGCGCACGTGCTGTCCGTCCTCGGACAGCGCAATGGAAGCCATGTTGTCAGACGCGAGCTCGATCTTTACGTCGAGCTCACGCATGACCTGCGGCTGCAAGCCATAGAGCAGGTGCGCAACGCTCGATACCGAGTACTGATCCGCGAAATTTTCCGTCACGGCGGAGCCGCCGACCTGATCGCGGGCCTCCAGCACCAGCACCTCACGCCCCGCTTTCGCCAGCATTGCGGCGCAGGTCAGGCCGTTGTGACCTGCGCCGATGACGATCGCGTCAAAGCGCTCAGTCATCGCCAAAATTCTCCGGCACCGTGTTGGGGCGCTTGAGGTCTGCAAGAATCTCGCGTGCCGCATTGGCACCCGGCGCGGCCATAACGCCGCCGCCGGGGTGGGTACTTGAGCCGCACAGATACAAACCGGAAACCGGACCCCTGTACTGCGCGTATCCCGGGATTGGCCGGTTGAAGAGCAGTTGATCCATCGTCAGCTCGCCGTGGAATATATTGCCCTCGGTCAGACCCGCCTCGTTCTCAATTTCGCGCGGCGTGCGTACCTCCGCGTGCAGAATGAGATTTTTGAAGTCCGGACTGTAATCGGCGATCTGATTAATAACTGTTGCGCCGAACGCATCGCGCTCTTCATCCGTCCAGTCGCGACCCGCGAGCCGGGCCGGGCAATATTGTACGAAGCAGCTCATGAAATGCTTGCCGGGTGGCGCCATCGTGGGGTCCGTGAGCGTGGGAATAACCATATCGATGTAGGGATCTTTGGACCACGTGCCGTCCTTCCAATCGTCGTAGGCACGTTCCATGCGCTCCATCGAATCGACAAAATGCATGTCGCCGTCAAGCAGCGGACTGCCTTTAGGCAAAGCCGGGAAAGTAGGCAAGCCGTCGAGCGCAATGTTGAGCTTGCCGGATGAGCCACGAATCTTGAAGTTCTTGACACGCTGGTAAAACGCATCCGGCAGATCGCTTTTGTCCATGCACTTCAGGAAAGTGCGTTTTACGTCCAGTCCGGACACGACGATCGGCGCATCGAGCTCGTCACCGTTTGACAACGCAATTCCACAAACTTTCCCCTTGGCAACGCGAATTTGTTCGACGCCCGCGTCGGTTCGCAAGTCGCCCCCGTACGACTGAAACGCGCCGGCAATGGCGTCAGCGACTGCCCCCATGCCACCGCGTGCGTAGCCCCACGAACCGATATTGCCGTCGACGTCGCCCATGTAGTGGTGCAATAGCACGTAGGCTGTTCCGGGAGAGTGAATACCCAGGGCGGTTCCAATGATGCCACTGCCAGACAGCGACGCCTTGATAACGTCCGTTTCGAAATACTCGTCCAGGTATTCGGCAACACTCATCGTCCAGAACCGAATCGTGTCATACATCCGGTCTTCACCCATTTCCAGAAATTTGTTACCGATATGCATCAGCTCACGAATGTCACGCAGCTTGAAGGACGTGGGGTCCGGCGGTGTGCGCAACAAAGTGTCACGAATGAAGCGGCATTGCCGCATGACATCGGCCGAATATTGCTGATAGGCATCCGCATCGTGTTTCGAAAAACGCGCGTATTCGCGATGCCTGACCTCGCTATCCCAGTAGGACCCGAGGTAGTCCCCGTTCTGCATGAAGGTGACACCCCCGCCGTAGGGCGTTACCTGCAGGCCGTGCCGATGCAGCTCCAGCGCGCGAAATATCTCCGGTCGCAATAACGAGCATACGTAGGAACAATTAGAGTAAATCCAGTCCTTGTAAAGGTTGCGACTAACCGTGGCACCGCCGATATATTCGTTCTTTTCTACGCACGCGACGTTCAATCCGGATTTCGCCAGAAACGCTGCAGTTGTCAGGCCATTGTGACCTGCACCAACAACAATTACGTCGTAGCTCTTCATCGTGCGGCGCTGCTCCGGCCTACTTGGCGCAAACATGCGCCGGCGGCAAATGATACTCGAGTCATAGCTTATCGTCCGCGAGCTGTTGAAGAAGCCACGTGATGTAACGCGCCTGCATTTGTTCCATCGCAGAAAAAGGGCCCGGCCGATAGTATGTCGACTGCACGCCACGCCAGTTATTGACAATAATGCGTTTGTCGGCTTGCGTTGTGACATCCCAGAGCCAGGTCAACTCCGTTTCGTCGTAGTCCTCACCCGCCTCGGCATCGTCGCGAACCAGCCAGAAAATTTCGCACTTGCAATGCGTTGCGTCGATGGGTGTAAACACGTAGGCGACGACGTGATCACTATAGGCAAGCAGAAAGGAAAATGGGCCTACCGTGAAATCGGACGCACCCCCGTCGAAATCCGTCAGCTCGCCGAGCAGAGGCGCCAACGGACGACCGTCTCGACTGCCCGTCTGGTAGCCGTCGAATAAGGCAGTCCGACTGTAGCCGTAACCCTGTTCGTCCGGGCGTGCATGCGTATCGATAAAATCAATGTTCAGATCGACGAGGCCGCAGTCGGACATGCGTTTGCGCATCTCCTGCTGGACGCGAGACCGCTTGGCCGGATCCAGCATCAGCGTATGCATACGCGCATACTCGGGATGCGCGCTGGCGCAGTGATAACACTCCTGGTAATTCTCGATCGCCAGTTTCCAGTTGGCGGCGAACTCGTAGGATTTTTTTGCGGCCACCTTCAGGTTTTCAAATCCAAACATTGCAAAGGGCCGCGCCAGATCAGCACGCGCCCCTGCAAGTGACGGCGGCCGATCGGAAAAACAAATAAAAATTAGCCCTCCCAGCACCTCAAGCGCGACCGCATGCAGTGAAAACGGGCCCTTGTCGAATTCGGCTGGCATGCTGCGGGCCGCCAGCAAGCTGCCATCGAGATCGTACATCCAGCCATGATACGGGCACTCGAACTTGCGCGTGTTGCCCTGGTGTGCGAGACAAACCAGCGACCCGCGGTGCCGGCAGACATTCGCATGTGCCAGCAACTCGCCCGACTTCCCACGAACGATAATTGCCGATTCATTGGCGACATTGACGACTTTGAAATCCCCCGCCTCCTGCAGTTCTGACACATGCCCCGCCAATACCCAGTTGCGTAAAATAATGCGCTCGATTTCGAGCTCAAAAATCGCCGGATCTGTGTAAAGTCGCTGTTCAAGCGACCAGCCTGGACGTTGGTCGCTGACAAGTTCGGAAATTGTGCGTGGGTCAGTCATTGGAGAACAACACTACTGGCTGCTTCAACGGCGGACAAGCAAACCGTTGATGTTTCATCCAGCAAGCGCCGTTGCCGTGTAAGACTCTGAACCTTGAGGTAGTATTGCCGCTTTTGCGCGCCGTCTTATGCCCCGGGAACCCAAGATCACAGCGACAGCCGATAGCGGCGACTTACGCCGCGCATTGGGCACTTTTGCCACGGGAGTGACGGTGGTCACTTGCTGCGATGCGCAGGGTCGTGCCTGTGGGATTACCGCTAACAGCTTGAGCTCGGTGTCTCTCGATCCGCCGCTCGTACTGTGGAATATTTCGCGCATCTCGAATTCTCTCGAAGCGTTTCTGAATGCGAAGGTGTTTGCTATCAATGTACTTGCCGAGCATCAGCAAGAACTGTCTAATCATTTTGCCCGTTCCGACCACCGGCTTTTTGACACGGTAGAATTTACACCTGGCCCGGCCGGCGTGCCGTTATTGCCCGAAACGCTCGGCTGTTTCGAATGCAGCACGCATGAAATTTACGATGGTGGCGACCACTATATTATCGTAGGCAGAATTGAGCAGTCTCGCTGGCGCGAAGGCAAACCGCTGTTGTTCTATGGCGGTCGTTACGCCGCACTGGCGGGCTCGCTCTGAATGCTGGATCAGCTGGGATAGAAGTTAATAAGACACAGGCTCAGGAGTAATTGGCATGGACATCGACTGGCCCCAAATCTGGTTCAACCTGGTTCACCTTATGATTGCCTACGGTCTGGCCCTGCCGGTCGCCTGGGATCGCGAATCGGCGAACCAGGGAATAGGACTGAGGACTTTTCCGTTGGTGGCAGTAGCCGCTTGTGGTTATACGCTGGTCGGCATCTCGGTACTTGAAACCACCGACGCAGAAGCGCGCGTACTGCAAGGCCTGATCACCGGCATCGGCTTTATCGGCGGCGGCGCAATTCTGAAGAACAACGGCAGTGTCAGCGGCACGGCAACGGCGGCCACTATCTGGATCACCGGGCTGATTGGCATGGCGGTGGCGCTCGATCGCTACGAGGTGGCCGTACTGATGTCCCTGATCAGCTTCCTGACCCTGCGTTATGTTCGCTACCTGAAAGACGATCCGGAAGAAGGCAAACCGGGCGAGGATTAAGCCTGCCCTGCTATAGGTGTGGTATTGCAGGGCTTCCGGAGTCTAGCCAGAATGACGGTCGCAAAAGCCTCGATAGAGCACTTGCAACAGATTGCCAACCGGCAATGAATCCTCTTTTTGCGTAGAATCTGGCGTTCTGTTTGAGCCTCGGATGCTGCACGGCGCTATAAGCGTCGCGGGCAGCTCGACGGACGCTCATCGCAATACGAGACCAGGACTTATTCGTATGAGCACGAAATCACGACTCCATATACCCCGTCCGACGGCACGACCGGGCGACAAGCCGGATTTTCAATACCTGCAGCTTTCAGCAGCCGGCGAAATCGAGAAGCCTCCGGTTGATGTACAGGTGCGCGACATTGACCACCTCAGTCACGGGCTGGTGCGGGTTCTCGACGACGACCATAAAGCGAAAGGCTCATGGAATCCGGACATCGACGCCTCAGAGCTACAGGTTGCCTTGCGCTGGATGCTGCTAACGAGGCTGTTTGACGAGCGCATGTTCCAGATTCAGCGACAGGGGCGCATTTCTTTTTACATTCAGTCGCTCGGCGAGGAGGCGATTTCTATCGCGCAGGGAATGGCGCTGCGCCCAGGAGACATGTGTTTCCCCCACTACCGAAACCAGGGCTTATACCTGTATCGCGGCGTCAAGCTTGTCGAACTGATGTGCCAGTGCCTCTCGAACACCAAAGACATGTGCAAGGGCAGGCAAATGCCCATCATGTACCACAGTAAAAACGCGAACATGTTTTCAATTTCCGGCAATCTCGGCACGCAATACCCGCACGCAGTGGGTTGGGCGATGGCTTCTGCGATCAAGGGCGAAGACCACATCGCAGCAAGCTGGGTGGGTGACGGCAGCACCGCCGAAGCCGATTTTCATCACGCGATTACGTTCGCGGCCGTCTACCAGGCGCCGGTCATACTGAATATCGTCAACAATCAGTGGGCGATCTCTACGTTTCAGGGCACTGCCGGCGGCGAACGCCGCCCGTTCGCAGCGCGCGGCCTGGGACTCGGCATACCGGGCATCCGCGTCGACGGTAACGACCTGCTCGCCATCTACGCAGCCACTTTGTGGGCCGCCGATCGCGCGCGACGCGGAGGCGGTCCGACCATTATCGAGCATGTGACGTATCGCGGAGGCGCCCACTCGACGAGTGACGATCCCTCCAAGTATCGGCCCAAAGATGAGTGGTCCGATTTTCCACTGGGCGATCCTCTTGAGCGGCTGAAACAACACCTTATCGCCGAAGGACACTGGACAGAGAAAGACCACAAGAAACTGGAAGACGAACTGCGCGCCGAGGTGACGGCCGCGTGGAAGGAAGCACAAAAGCACGGCACGATGACGGAGGGTCCATTCATTGATCCTGCCTCCATGTTTGACGATGTGTACGCGGAGACGCCGCCGCATCTCGAACTGCAGCGTAAGCAAATGCTGGCACTGGAGGATTAGGCGATGGCGCAAATGAATATGATCCAGGCCATTCGCTCGGCGCTCGACGTGGTCATGCACAAAGATCCATCCGTCGTGATTATGGGTGAGGATGTCGGCTACTTTGGCGGAGTATTCCGCTGCACGGACGGGCTGCAAAGAAAATACGGCGAACACCGCGTGATCGACGCACCAATTGCCGAGGGCGGCATTATCGGTACTGCGATCGGCATGGGCGTCAACGGACTTCGGCCGGTCGCTGAAATCCAGTTTGCTGACTATATTTATCCCGGCTTCGACCAGGTAGTTAGCGAACTGGCGCGCCTGCGCTACCGCACGGCAGGAGATCTCACCTCCCCCGTCACCATTCGAACGCCTTGCGGCGGCGGCATTCGCGGCGGTCAAACTCATTCGCAGTCACCGGAGGGCATTTTCACGCACATTACCGGCATTAAAACCGTGATGCCGTCAAATCCCTACGACGCGAAAGGATTGCTGATCAGCGCCATCGAGTCCGATGACCCGATAATCTTTTTCGAACCCAAGCGCATCTACAACGGACCGTTTGATGGGGATCCGGAAAAGGCCGCCGTGTCCTGGGCTTCCCATCCGAAAGGCGAAGTTCCGGGGGACTATTACACAGTGCCTTTGGGAAAAGCCGAAGTCGTAACGGAGGGCAGTGAACTCACCATAATTACCTACGGCACTCTGGTTCATGTTGCGCAAGCGGCCGCAACGTTGACCGGCATTGATGCTGAGGTGATCGATGTTCGCACGCTCGCGCCACTTGATGTCGGCACACTGACAAAATCCGTAAACAAGACCGGCCGCTGCCTGATTGCCCACGAAGCGACCCTCTTCAGCGGTTACGGGGCGGAACTTTGCGCTACCATTCAGGAAAACTGCTTCTGGAACCTTGAAGCACCGATCGAACGCGTTGGCGGCTGGGACACGCCCTACCCGCACGCCTTCGAGTGGCAATATTTCCCCGGCCAAAAACGTATAGCAGCCGGGATTCGCAGTGTGATGGAGGCGGGATGAGCGAGTACATCTTCAAGTTGCCGGATCTTGGCGAAGGAACGGTCGAATCGGAGATCGGGGAATGGCTTGTCAAAGTCGGTGACGCAGTCGCCGAGGAGGACGTGGTCGGCACGATGATGACCGATAAGGCGGCAGTCGAAATCTCCTCCCCGGTATCCGGGACGGTCGTCAAGCTCGCGGGTGAACCAGGCGACATGATCGCCGTTGGTGCGCCGCTGGTGGTGTTTGACACAAATGCCGCGGGTTCAGAAAAGGCCCCGAAGGCAGACGCAGCCGCGCCACCCGCAGCGCAGAAGAAAACCGCGCCCAAGAAAAAGCAGGCGGCGCCGGCTGTCGATACCGGCAGCCGCGTGGTGACCTCGCCGGCGATTCGACGGCGTGCGAAGGAAGCGGGCGTAGATCTGGCCCAGGTACCCGGCAGCGGGCCAGGCGGTCGGATATTAAGAGACGATTTCGATAACTACCTTGAGCAACAGGGCAAACCGTTAACGCCAAGCGCGCCGACTCGCGAAACCAAAGAAATTAAGGTCATCGGCGTGCGCCGCATGATTGCCGAGCGCATGACGCAGTCGAAACGGGAAATTCCACATTTCGCCTATGTCGAGGAAATCGACATCACTGAACTCGAGAGCCTGCGCCAGCATCTGAACGCACAGCGTGCCTCAAGCAGACGGCTGACTCTGTTGCCATTGCTCTCCGCCGCACTCATCCGTGCTCTTGACAAGTTTCCGCAGTGCAACGCGACTTACGACAAAGAACGCAACGTCATCGTGCAGCATGGACCGGTTCATCTCGGGATCGCGACACAAACAGCCGACGGACTGAAAGTACCGGTGGTAAAGAATGCGCAACATCATTCACTCGACCAACTGTCCGACGAGATTCGACGGGTAACCACTGCGGCGCGTGACAACACGATCCGGCGGGACGAGCTGTCCGGCTCAACCATTACGGTTACCAGCCTGGGCAAGCTGGGCGGCATCGTTACGACGCCCGTCATCAACATGCCGGAAGTCAGCATCATCGGCGTCAATCGCGCGATCGAAAAGCCCGTGGTCGTCAATGGCCAGATTGCGGTGCGCTTGACGATGAACCTGTCGTCATCGTTCGATCACCGTTTCGTGGACGGCTCCGATGCTGCCGAAATGATCCAGCACGTACGCGGCATGCTGGAACATCCCGCGACCATTTTTATGCACCCTTAATCCCGCTTGTAGAAACCAGGCCGTCGCTATTTGAGCAACATGAGCAGCTAGACGCTCAGCAGTTCGTTAAACAAATAGCCGACGAGTAAAATCTGCGGCACTGTAATCACTGGTAGCCAGATAGCGGTGCGGCGCCCGACGTTCGTCCATAACAAGCCGATTTCAGTATAGTCCGTCGCCACACCGGCCATCAGAAAGACGAACGGATTGCCCAGCACGTGAGTCTTGTTGAAAATCTCGAACGCTATTGGCGACGTGCCTTCACTGCAAACCTCGAGAATCGTTGCGAGAGCCAGGGTCAATGCCATGCCGAGTGCGTCCGGCCCCAAATATTGCATAAACCAGTGTTCGGGCACGTAGGCACCAATAACCGCAGCCATCAAGATGCCAATAAGTATCCACCACAGGACCATATTGCCGAGCGAGATAGCGCCGACTGCGATGCCCTGTGCTGCAGCTTTCGCATTGAATTCTGTAAGGCGCGACCAGCTTAGGTCCGTTGCCTGTGCGCTGCTAGACGCACTCTCGATTAAACCAAAGCGATCCAGCATCGTGAACGCAAACCCGGTCGTCAGCGCGATCGCCATCGCCGCAAATACTATCCACGCCGCCTGCAAACCGAAGAAGCTGAACAGCAGGAACGTCATGGGCAGATTCGCCCAGGGCGATGCCAACAGGAATGTGATTACGGCTGGGACGCTGGCGCCTTTTTTATAAAGCTGGATCGCCAAGGCGAGGATGCCGTGGGAACAGGCCGACATCAGGAAGCCCGCAATGACAGCGTAGAAAAGGCTGGACGTGTTTCGCGGACCTAAAAACCGGATGATGATGCCATCCGGCACGAAGTAGTCGATGACACCGCCCAGGGCAAGCCCGAGCAGTACGGCCCACCAGACGATACTGAGATAGCTCAGCAAACTGTCATTGAGTGCGGCAAAGGGCGCGAGAAAACTCGCCAGCAGTACAGTAACGAACACGAATCCCGTAATCGTAAGATTGCGTCCCGGACCGGGCAGCCCGCCCACGCCGTCATCGTGTTGTTTACAGTGTTCGTGGGATTCACTCATCGCGCCTGAGTCCTGCTCCCCTGGTCCAGGGTCACCAGTCTACTCTTGCCGGCCGCTGCGAAGGGGCGAGAAATCAGTCCTGCGGCGCGGGCGCCTGCGAAACCTGAACGGGTGTTCTCATTATGATTTCCCGATGCGGGAACGGAATGTTGATGTTGTTTTCCTTGAACGTATCCCACAGTGCCAGCAGGACCTGGCCGCGAATGTTGGTCAGACCTTTTTGCGGATCGCGAATCCAGAAGCGCAGCAGGTAATTCACGGATGAGTCACCAAACTCCGTCATCCAGCACACGGGCGCGTTTTTGCTCGTGTTCACACGTTCAACTTTGGCGGTGGAATCAATCGCCAATTGGGTGACCTTATGCGGATCCGCGCTATAGGAAACGCCGAACGGCACGTCGAGGCGCACAAAATCGTCAGAAAAGGACCAATTGATCACTTGCGTCGTAATGAAATCTTCGTTCGGGATCAA
>JABDKF010000291.1 GCA_013003155.1 Woeseia sp.
ATTAAGTCTTATTTGATGCAAAAAAGACCTTTTACCTATTAAAAACAGAAAGTTATTTGTTAGTCAGCAACGGCACGGCAGCTCATTCTTTTAACATAATCGGGCCCATGTTCTTCGGTATGGCGGCACCGCAGCGTTCATAGAATTCACGGATCTGTGCCATGGTTTCTACCGCGGTGCCGCTAGAGTCGATTTGCGGACCGATTCCTGCACGCTTGTTCTTGTAATCTACGAACGCCAGGATTATCGGCACCTGTGCCGCTTTTGCGATGCGATAGAAACCGCTGCGCCAGTAGGGACGCCATTTGCGTGTGCCCTCCGGTGCCAGCGCCAGAAACAGGTCATCGCTTTCGGCAAAAAGCTTGACGAGTTTCTCGACGTTCGCGCCGCTTTGCGACCTTTCTACCGGGATAGCGCCCAGCCCGGTTAGCAAGGTGCCGAGCGGCCACCAGAACAGAGTGTGTTTCGCAAAAAACCGAATTCGAATGCCGAGCGCTACCTTGCAAACAATCAACCAGAAGCCGTCCCAATTCGAAGTGTGCGGTGCGGCGAGCAGAACCGCTTTCTTTACGGACGGTATCTCGCCCACTAAAGTCCAGCCGCGTAGTCGCAACAAACCAAACGCAATTGCTTGCCACATCAGTGCAGGTCGTCCGACGTAACCATAGAGCAGGTCTCTTGGATGCCGCAACGGAAACCGCGAAGCCTAGCGACTACCTCGACCATATGCAAAGTACCGGTCCGCCGTTCTGGCGCTGCGTTCGGCCCCGGTCATTCGATCAAGCTCTCGGCACGCAGCACAGCGCCCAATGCGTCCACGCCCGGGCACAAACATGCGCGCAAGCCCAGCTCACCGGCCGCCGCAATGTTAAGTGGATTGTCATCGATGAACAGCACGTCCGTCGGTGCATAGCCTGTTTGCTCTAGTACGTGCCGAAAGGCCTGCGGCTCAGGCTTCAAAAAGCCAGTTTCGAATGACAAAAAAGTTCTGGCGATGCGACTACCGAAATCACGCGTAATGTTTTGCTGCTGCCAATGCAGCGCATTGGTATTCGACAGTATCGCGCATTCGATACCGGCCGGGACGGAATCGAGAGTCGCGCTCACGGTGGACGGCACGCGATCCGGCCAGGCATCAAACCGTGCAATAAATTCGCTCGCGGAATACGGCAACTGCAAATCGCTTACCATCCTGCGAGCGAATTCATCCGATCCAATCTTGCCGTTCTCATGGGCCTGCACGGCCGGGGACCTTAGCCACAATTCGTTAAAATCCGCGCGCGACGTGCCAATACCGAATGTCTCGACCGGATCATTGAGATGTAAGAGAACGCCGCCGTAATCGAGTAGCAGCAGCTGTGGGTGGTTGTGGTCCACGGCGCTCATTAATAGCGCACTTTCGTGTTCCATAAGGACGCGGCGAGCAGCATCGAGACGAACGAGGAGCCAATCCAGAACAGGATTGCGGATTCGAAGTCGTACTGCTGGGCACCGTTTGCCAGGACGCCATCGTCGATCAGGAGCGCCGTGACGTATTCTTGTGTTGCCGCGCCGATGTAACTGAATACACCCACAAATCCCATCGCAGCGCCGGTTGCTCCACGTGGCGCGATATCCACGGCAAAAAGGCCACCGATGGCGGCCATCAAGCCGCTTAACGTTGCACCGTACAATGCGAACGCCAAGCCAAGCATTAAAGTGTTTTGCGGGCCATAAAAAATCAGCAGCAGCGCGGCAATCTCAATAATCGCAAAAATGAGGTTGGCCGGAGGCCGGCGCGCGTTAAAAAACTTGTCAGATATGAAGCCGTAGGCAATTGAGCCAACTATGCCTGCGATTGTGTTTACGGCCATAAAGAAACCGGCGTCCAGCAGCGAGTAACCGCGAGCCTCCTGCAAATAAAGAATTCCCCAGCTATTGATTGCATAGCGCGTGACGTACATGAGCGCGCTTGCAGCGGCGACGACCCAGATTGCCTTGATACTGAAAATAACGCGCTGCGTTTTCCAGGTCGATTGTTCGGTGACCGGCGGCTCGGGCTCGCCACGCCACTCGCGGACGGAAGGCAGGTCCATAGTTTTCGGCGCATTGCGCATGAAAGCGAAAACCCAGGCCGCGACGCCAATACACAAAATTCCGGGCGTGATAAATCCGTAACGCCAGCCGTAGGCCGCCACGATGGCAGCGATGACGTAAAACGTGAGGCCTTCGCCGATCGAGTGGGACGCGTTCCAGATGCCGTAGCAGCGACCACGCTCTTTTAAGGTAAACCAGTTCGTAATCGTAACCACAGCCGACGGCGCGGCCATGCCTTGCACATAGCCATTAACGGCCCACAAGGTGATAGACAGCCATAGCAACGTGGACGTGCCCATAACCAGGTTTACCAGCGCGGACAGGAAAATCGCACCGGCAAAAAACAGGCGAGGTGGAAAATAATCAGATAGAAAGCCATTGATGAATTTGCCGGCGGCATAACCGTAGAACAACGCAGCACCGATCATGCCGAGTTCTTCTACCGAAAAAATTCCGCCATCGATTAATGGTTTCTTAACAATGGACAATCCCAGGCGACACGTATAGATGAACCCGTAACCTAGCGTGATGGCCAGAATGACGCGACGACGATGGCGACGAAAAATTTCGTCGAGTTGCCTGCCGGAATGTCTGTCAGCCAAGGTGGACATAATCTGTCTCATTGTTGTTGTGCGTGCAGCTTGCCAGAAAGCGAGCAGGGCATCGAATCGGGCTGATTCAGGAAAACACCTGTCAACGCATTGGCGGGCAGCGCGTTAATAGGTCAACGAGCACCGGAAAGGCTTATTCGCAAGGAGACATGAACATGAATATCAGGAAATTAAGGAATAGCACGCTTGGCGCCACGGTATCGCTGGCAATGCTGCTGGCCAGCGGTTCCGCGTTAGCCGATCAGGGCGACGCGATTGAAGAGCATCTGGACAACACGGGTGACCGCATCGAGGATCGGCTCGACCGCAAGGGCGATCGTATCGATCGAAGTCTCGATCGGAAAGGTGATCGCATTGACGAACGACTGGACCGGAAAGGCGAGCGCATCAATGATCGGCTCGACAAGGCGGCCGACCGCGCGGATGCAAACGGCAAAGATCGGGCGGCCAATCGTCTCGATCGCAAGGGTGATCGAATCGAAAATCGCCTTGATCGCAACGGCGACCGCATTGACAGGCGGCTGGATCGCAAAGGAGACCGGGTTGACCGTCGGCTGGATCGAAAAGGCGATCGAATAAACAATCGCCTGGATCGAAAAGGCAAGCGCGTCAACAGACGTCAGTAAAGAAAGCTAACGCAAAATACGAAAACACCGGGCACGATGCCCGGTGTTTTTTTGGATCAAGATTCTTCGGACCTGCCAGAGCTAATCTCCGGCGGATGCTTCGCCCCACCGTCTTTTCAGACTTTGCAGCTTCCCGATGCATAAGTTGCGGTTGCTGCCCACCTGATTTCACGGCAATTGATGGGCCTGATCACCGCGCCGGTCTCGATTCTGGTAGGGTTTGTCTGCGCCGCAGCACCGCACGAATAAGAAGAGCGGCAAGGAGCCCCCAGATGCAGCAAAGCCTGAAATCCATCGATTCGCTGGTGTTGATGTTTTCGATCATCATCATCGCGCAGTTGCTCGTTTACGTTATCCCGCAAGGCGAGTTTGAGCGGCAACCTTACCCGGAAAACCCTGATCGTACGATGGTCGTGGCAGGTACTTACGACAGGCTAACTGATGACCAGCATCACAGCATGGCGCCGTGGTATTTCCTGCAGGCGATACCGAAAGGTTTTGAAGCGGCGCAGGGCATTATATTTCTGGTGTTCGTCGTGGGCGGTGTTATCGGAATTTTACGTGCGACCGGTGCCATCGATGCCATGCTGCATCGCGCCGTCGCGCGGCTTGGCGGCAGTCCGTGGATACTGATTGCCGGCTGCCTCGTCATGTTCAGCCTCGGCGCTTACACCATCGGCATGGGCGAGGAGTACGTGCCGCTGATTCCGATCATCGTGTCGATGTCACTGGCAATGCGCATGGACGCGATCGTCGCGATGGGCATGGTATGGATTCCCTATGGCATCGGCTGGGCCTGCGCCGGTACCAATCCGTTCGGCGTGATCATCGCGCAAAACATCGCAAACGTGCCGATTACCTCGGGCTGGGCATTCCGTCTGGTAATGATGTCGGTATTCCTCGCCGTTGCGTACCACCATATCTATCGTTACGCGATGCGGGTACGCGCAAACCCGGAAGAAAGCCTCGTTGCTCACGTTGATTATTCGACAGGATTCGAAGCGCCCGATGATATTGAGTTAACACCGGTACGCATAACCGTTCTTCTGGTTCTGCTCGCTACCATAATTGGTTTCGTGATTGGGGCCGCAAAGTTTGGCTGGTACATCAATGAGCTGATGGCGGTATTCATGGCCTGTGGTCTTGTTGCCGCGTTCCTGAGCCGCATGTCCCCCGGCGATACCAGCCGCACGTTTATTTCTAGCGCCGCAGATATGACGGCAGCGGCACTGCTAATTGGTTTTGCGCGGTCTATTGAGGTGGTGCTGTCGGATGGCCAGGTGATTGACACTGTAATTCAGTCGATTGCTGATTTACTCGTCAACCTCGGACCGGAGGCGTCGGCAGTCGGCATGCTTGTCGTGCAATCGGTCTGCAACTTTTTTATCCCGTCCGGTAGTGGCCAGGCTTTTGTCACGATGCCAATCATGTCACCGCTCGCAACTCTCACCGACGTGCCGCAACAAACCGCGGTGTTGGCGTTTCAATTCGGCGACGGCTTCTCGAATATGCTGGTGCCAACCAGCGCGTTGGTCATGGGCGCGCTCGCGCTCGGGAGAATTCCTTACACTGCGTGGCTGCGCTTTACTTTCCCGTTGCTGGTGAAATTGCTGGCGCTGAGCGCCTTTTTTCTCGTGCTCACCGTCCACATCGGCAAAGCCGTGGGCTTCGACGTTTAAACCTATTCCGGTTCCGGCAGGTCACTGATCACTCGCGCGTTGCCACGGTTGCGCGGGTCGGACGCGGGCTCGAGCGCGTCACCGTCGCGCAGTATGACCTGCAGGTCGCCGTAGTCATAGGCATGCGGCACAACCTTGTATCCGACGTCGCCGAGACTTGAAATGGTCTCATCAGATAATGGTCGGGATGGGCTGTAGGTAATCAGGTCAGGCGGCATCAACTGGTGATGAAAACGTGTCGCGTCAACCGCCTGCTCCGGCGACATCCCAAAATCGAGAATGTTCGCGATTGCCTGGAAGACGGAGGTGAATATCGTCGTCCCGCCCGGCGTGCCGACCACCATTTCCACCTCACCGTCCTTCATTAGAAGGGTCGGCGTCATCGATGACAACATCCGTTTGCCCGGCTGAATTTCATTAGCCTTGAAGCCAATAACACCGTAGGTATTCGGTACGCCGGGCTTCACGCTAAAATCGTCCATCTCGTCGTTGAGCAGAAAGCCGCCGCCTTCTACAACGACGCCGCTGCCGAATCCGATGTTGAGCGTATAAGTATTGGAGACCGCGTTGCCCCACTGGTCGAGAATCGAATAATGCGTAGTATCGGGTGATTCAAGCCCGGGGCCGGCCGCATCCAGTGTCGAGATGGTGTGCGGGTTCACCTGCTGTGCGCGCATTGCGATGTAATCGGGATCGATAAGTTCATTCACGCGGGTGTCGACGTAATCCGGATCACCGAGGTATTCCTGGCGGTCGGCGAACACGCGTTTTTCCATTTCGGCAACAAGGTGCACGTATTGTGCGGAGTTGTGGGGCACGCCTTCGAACAAGTGCGCGAGATAATCTTTCATTTTCAACAGCTGTATAACCGCAAACCCACCGGAACTCGGTGGCGGAGCAGATACTATTTCATAGCCACGCCATTCGGCGCGCAGCGGTTCGCGCCAGACGGGTTTGTAGGCCGCGAGATCCTCCATCGTGATGAGGCCGTTGCCGCGCTGCATTTCTGCGACGATTAGCTCTGCCGTCTTGCCGCGGTAAAAATCTTCCGGCCCCTGGTCTGCGATGCGTTGTAATGTTGTGGCAAGTTCCGGCTGGCGAAACGTCGTGCCGGCTTTCATCGCGCCAAAGTATTTACTGAAATTCGTCTTGCCGATAAACCAGCCGCCCATCGTGAGCATGCCGCCGCCCAGCGAGTCACTCACCGTGAAGCCATTCTCGGCGAGCTTGACGGAAGGCATGACAAGGTCGCGCCAGGGCAATGTGCCGTAGCGTTGATGCGCTTCCCAAAAGCCAGCGACGGTACCCGGCACGCCAACGGCCAGGTGGCCGATCAGGCTGGCGCCTCTGATTACGTCGCCGTTGTCATCAAGATACATGTCCCGGTGGGCGGCGAGCGGAGCGGTTTCGCGATAGTCGAGAAAGGTTTCCGCGCCGTCAATATGAATGAGCATGAAACCGCCGCCACCGATGTTGCCGGCTTCAGGATAGGTCACCGCCAACGCGAGGCCTGCGGCAATGGCGGCGTCAACCGCGTTGCCACCGGCGCGCAAAATATCTTCCGCGACCTGCGCGCCATACACGTCGGGCATCGCAACCGCAGCGGTCGGTGTGGCTTTTGCCGGCGCTGCGACTTGCGGCGGTTCCGCAGGAGAACAGCCGGCAAAAACGACAAACAAAAGGGTACAAAAAAGGCGCTGCATGACGGATCCCCGAAAAGATGATGGCCGGTATTCTTACATGATCGACACGCCGCTAACAGCGTGGAGGGGCGTCAGGCAGCTTTTTGTCGAGTCCCGGCGAAGGCCAACAACCCGGCTTCAAGTTGCCTGCGAATTTTGACTACTGACGCCTCCTTGACCGGGCCATAGCCGCGGATGTCAAGGAACAGCAAGACAAGTTTCGTTGCCTCGTCAATATTGTTGCCCGTGAGGTGCTGCAGCAGATGTTCAACGGTTGTTTCAAATTCGCGGATCAGCTGCCGTTCCATGCGACGTTCAGCCGTCATACCGAACAGATCGAGGCGCGTTCCGCGCAATTTTTTTAACTTCGCCAATAGTCGAAACGCCGGGATGATCCAAGCCCCGAAGTCTTTCTTGACCGGACGGCCGCGCGCGTCGCGTTTGCCGTTCAGCGCAGGTGGTGCCAGGTGGAAGCGGAATCGGGCCTTGTTGCCATAGTCCCGGCGAAGACCCTCCAGGAAGCCTGTGGAAGTGTGCAGTCGCGCAACTTCGTATTCATCCTTATACGCGAGTGTTTTGAAGTAGGCGCGCGCTACCGCGTCTGTTAATGCCAGCGCGTTGCCGCCAGCTTTGGTTTCGGCGGCCTGCACGGTTTCTACGAGGGACATAAAGCGATCGGCCAGCGCTTCATCCTGGTAGTCAATAAGAAATTCGCGCCGGCGAGCGACAAGTTCATCGAGCGATTCAGAGTTGCTCGATTGCACCACCGGCGTAGCCAGCTCACGTTCAATATAGGCGGGGTCGGCGGCGGCAATGCGGCCATAGTCGAAGGCATTCTGGTTAGTCGCAACGTCGACGCCGTTTAGTTCAATGGCACGACGCAGCGCGTCGAGCGAGACCGGTACCAGCCCTTTTTGCCAGGCGTAGCCCAGCATCAGGACATTGGCGTAGATCGTATTGCTAAGCAGCGAGGCCGCCAGTTCGTTCGCACCGACCACGGACAGGTTGTTATCGCCTACAGCCGCTCGAATCGCATCGATGCGCTGGTCCTTGTTTAAACTGGCGTCCCGATGCCGCACGAAATCGGCAGTCGACATCTCGGTGCTGTTAAGCACAACGCGCGTGTGGTCAGGCCGATAGGTTTTCGATGCCTGCGGCGAAGAGCTGACGACGAGGTCACAGCCGATCAGCGCATCGGCATGCTGCGCATCAATACGCACCTGGTTGAGTTGCTGCGGGGTATCGGCGATGCGGATGTAGCTCAGGACAGGCCCAAAC
>JABDKF010000292.1 GCA_013003155.1 Woeseia sp.
TCTTCGAGGCTTGTCATGCCAGCCGCGCGACCCACATCGAGGGCATCGGCATCGCTCAAGCCCGCCGCTTTTGCCCGCAGCGCGAACAGCGCGCCTACGCGGTTGCCGGTGCCACAGTGCAACAGCACAGGACCGTCGAACTCCGCCAGCAGCGCGTCAAACCTTGCCGCATTAGCAAAGGAAATGCCTTCGGCGCCGGCGACGGGAAATGGCGCGTAGCGCAGGCCCAGCGACGCGGCGGTGCCCGACTCGTCAAAGCCGCGCGGCTCTTCGGGTGTACGCAGGTCTATGACGCCCGCATAGCCTGCCGCCGCGATCGCCGACAGTGCGCTGGCGTTCGGTTGACCGCTCACCAGGTAACCTCTGGTCGGCAAACCTGGTCCGCCGGCCTCTACAACGCTGGCAGGCAGATAGCTGGCGGCCGGCGCAGCCGGCGTTCGCGCGCAGCCAACCTGCATGACGAGCAGAGCCGCTGTAAACAAGACAAGGGTCAGCCGCACGCTCATTTCGACAGTCAGTCCTTCAAAGTCGTGACAGCGGGGATTTCGACGCCACGATCCGTGAAATTCACTCTTACAGATACCCGATCGATCAGTGCTGCAAGGTTGTCCATCAGCGTCTGCACAGCCTCGTTTAATTCTGGTGAAGATTCCTCATCACTGCGCATCGTAATCGCGTCGCCAACGAACGAGTAATACCGAGAGGCATCCATGTCCATCGCAAAAACGGGCGGCGGTGTGCTGCCCTGCTTGGCCAACATGCCACCTGCATTATCTTCGGCGTCTTCACCGACGGCCAGCGCCACGGAATTTTCGTTCATCGCTACCCATGCCTCCTCGACCGGACCCTGCATCATCGGCGACGTGAATCGAACAGCCTTGCCGTCGGGTTTGAGGCCTAACATTGCCAATTCAGGACTGAACATCGACCCCATTGCGACAAGCCCGGGCGCATTGTCTGTTGCCAGCAAAAAGCGCATGTCGATTTCGGTCGGCGGCTGTTTTGTCGCGACGTTGAGACCCTCAATGTTGTCGACGACTGCCACAAACCCTTTCAGGCCGTAAGCGATCGGCGGTATCGGCTGATTTAAAGCTGCCCGCCCTTTCGCGACCCCTGCTTGCAGCTCGGCAAACAGTTCGCACTTGAAGGGATCGGCTTCGAGCGCATCCAGACGCGCCTCGTAAAATTCGCGCGCTGCAAGCAGGTCAATACTCATGCCAAAGGAGAAGAGTCCGCCGTGGTCGCCGCCGAGACCGGGGACGAGCGCGGGCAGTGTCGCCATCCCGTCAGCAATATCGCTGCGCAGTTCCAGTACCGTTGTTGACGCCATGCGTTCGTCAGTAAATTCGGTGTAACCGCTGACCAGCCGCGGCGCGATTGCGGAAACGCCGCGGATTTCCGACTTGCAGACGTCGCTAAGTTGTTCGGCATCAAAGTCGGTTAGCTTTAACAACTCAGCATTGACGCCGACCTGCTCGTCCGTAAAGGTGCTGACAATCTTTTGAAAATCGACAAAACCTGCGCCATGCGCGGAAAATCCGTACGTCTTCGAGATTTCCGCGAGGCGTCCCGACTTGCTCATGGGCTGTGCAGGCATCTTCAAACCGAAAATTTCCCGCAGCGAGTCCTCACTGAGCCCTGTCGGCACGATGGAGGCGACGACTTGCTCATCAATTACAGCCAGCACGACCCGCGCGTTGTCATCGCCGCCGAATCGATACGTAACATCGTCGAGTTTGGCGACCTGTAGCTCGGTACCCGCATCTGCTTCGACAGCGGCCAGGGTTTCTTCGAATGCATCCGCGTCACTCAACGAGATACGCAGTACGGGCAACAAACCTTTGCCGTACAGCATTACCTTCGATTCACGGTCGAAGCCTGCTTCGCGCAGGCCTTCGCTGGAAAACAATTCCAGCACTCGCTCGAGCACGGCGGTGACGCGTTGTTGATCTTCCTCGGATAGTTCTTCGCCATCTCCGTCGTGCTCCATACTTTGCAACAGCGACAGGCGAATAACGTCCTGGTAGGAACTCATCAGCTGCTTCATGCGCGGTTCGATTTTTTCATATATATCGTCCGGCAATGGCTCGAGGGCGGCAAACAAGTACGGCGTGTCCGCATCGACGTACCTCAGGGGGCTATCAGCATCGCTGAACACCTCTGATGCGGCGTCATCCTTGCCGCAGGCGGCGAGCAAAAGAATGGAAGCTACGGCAACAACACGTTGCCATCGGGAAATTGGAGACATAAGACTAGATTCCAGCTGTAGGGGCCTGGCCGCAACTGCCGTTTGACAGGGCGGCAAAAAAATAAGGTGGAAGAATACCGACTCAGCGCGGCGGCTGCGAGCAAATCGCCGAAATTGGTGTCCGCCGTGACTCTTATGGCAGCCGCTTTTCGCAGCGGCCGCTATTTGACCCGCGTCAGCGCCGGCGACACGTCTGGCGCAGCCTGCCCCAGGGTTTCAAGGTACAGGTCGCGCACCTCGGCCACGTGCTGATCCACGGTTTCAGGCCGCCAGTCATCGGTCATCACCGGCGGCAGCACGTCGACGTGCACGGCCGTCGGCCGAACAAAGAAGCCGCCCTTTGGCAACACATCGCTCGCGTTGTGGATCACGATCGGGACAATCGGCACGCCCGCTTGCATTGCGATATGGAACGGGCCCTTCTTGAACGGCCCGAGCCGATCACTGTTGCTGCGCGTGCCCTCCGGCGCGATTGCGAGCGACAGGCCGGAGCGCAAAGA
>JABDKF010000294.1 GCA_013003155.1 Woeseia sp.
TGTCGATGGAGCCATCGTACTCGCCACCAACAGTTATCAACGCAGTAGACCCATTATCCCAGTCGGGACCGAACGGCGTGAACGATCGTGGTGAGGCATTAATCGCCTCCGTCGACAGCAGGGTCGACGCGGTCGTCGTCAGATCAATATTCAACGGGCTTGCCGATTCCGCGTTCGGAACGTCGACGTTAAAGTTTGTCCGGATATTCATCAGGTCCGCGAGGCGTTGCAGCGCGTCGTAGACCTGCAACAACTCATCGCGCGCCCTGAGCAGGTCGACGCGGCTGTTGTTCGCCTGCGCGGGCGGCTCACTCAGCGTGGTGCGGGTGCCGCTGGGTGCTGACTCCGGCAACCTGATCGACAGGGAATTTCCAATGGGACTCAGGCTCATGAACACTTCCACGCATTGCCGCGCCACGGGGATGCAGCGGGCCACAGGCGGGATATCGGCAAATGCCGGCAGAACTTTTGCGTAGCGGTGCGGGCGCGCGTGTTGTCACCGCCGGATTTTGTTAAATAGCCCGGATCCCGGGCAATCCGCGCCTGAGTGCAATCGCACAGTCGCTATCGACGACGTTCGTCACCAATGAAGAATCCGGGACCACGACGCTTCGCTAATCGTTCAAAGGCGCGTATTGCAGCATCAGTGCAAGGGTTACGTCCGGCGCAGAGTCAACGCGCAGATCTTCTCCGACGGCAATAGTGAGCTCTAACGTATCGGACAGCGAGATAGTGCCCCCGACGTTTAACAGGAACGCAGCCTCACCCAGCATTCGTGTATCGGAATCGTAAGCAGCGCTGCGCAGTAAGCCCTGCAGCGTGAGTTCCAGTCTCGAATTCGCCTGCGCGCTGATTCCGGCGGCAAAAACCCCAATCAGGGGCTTCGCCCGGTCTGCGAATCGATCCGGCTCAAGGGGTGCCACCAGGTTTGCGCGGTAGAAGCTGCTAAAGCGCGGGCGACCAAAGATTTCAGAGTAGTCGCCGGCAATGCCGAAACTCAAAGTGCCCGAGCCGCTGCCCGTCAGGCGTTCACTTTTTCCCGTTGGTAGCTGCAGGGATGCGCGCACCGCGGTCGCTGAGTGGGCATCGCGATTTAATTGCCAGGCGGCGAGCAACCTGATGTCACCCAGCCCGCGTTGATTTTGCTGTACGGACAGTTGTTCGGCGGTGGGTGATTGGTAAAAAAAGTTCAGCTGATCGTCTTCGGTAAGGCCTCGAATACCGTTCGGCAAACCAAACCAGTCGTGCCAACTCTCGACGAAATGGTCGAGTCCACCGGATTCGTGCAATAAATAGGGCACCTCGAGACCAATTTGCAGGCGTTCGGAAACTCCGTAATCGATTCCTACGGCCAGCCGTGTTGTTTCACCGTCGAATAGCAGCGTCTCGTCATCGTTGCTGTCCTGAACCGAGTGGCTGGCGGTGGCGACAGAGGTGCGCCAGCGCGTGACGGATTGAGGGAGGAGGTTTGCACCCTCATTGGCGCGGGGCAAACCTATTGTGGCGATCAATGGGCTGAGATCAGGGTCCGGCAACGCCGTCGCCACTGCACATACAGGTGCGCAGGCGAACGCACTCACTAACGTCAGCGCGAAAATCCTACGAGACAAGCAAGCGCGTGCGAAAATTTCGTTGCGCCTCACTCGCGCACGAAGTGATCTTGCAAGACGCGTGCAACACACGAGGTAAGTCGCTTGCCCGTTTCAATGTGCAAGAACTCATTCGGCCCGTGCGCATTGGAGTTGGGACCCAGCAGGCCGGTCACCAGGAATTGGGCTTCGGGAAACTTTTCGCCCAGCATGCCCATGAACGGGATGCTGCCGCCGGTACCCATGTACATTGATGGCTTACCAAAATACTCATCCGACGCTTTTTTCATCGACTCCGCAAGCCACGGTGCGATAGCGGGCGCGTTCCATCCGCCCATTGCCGAATCAACTTCAAAGTTTACTTTTGCAAACGGAGGCGGGCTTTCTTCCAGTGCCGTCTTGACCGCTGCTGCCGCGGCATCGGGATCGCTGGTGGGCGGCAGGCGAAACGATAGTTTCAACGTCGTGCCAGGCAGCATCACGTTGCCGGCGTTACCAACGGCAGGCAGGCCGTCGGCGCCGGTAATGCTGAGTGTTGGGCGCCAGGTGTTGTTCAGCATTAATTCGTAATACGATTCGGACGGTTTTGCTGTCGTATCAACCCAGGGGAATTTGAGGTAGACAGAATCCTGCAATACGTCCGCTGCCAATTCGGCTTGCTTTAGTCGCGCGTCCGGAATATCGCTGTAGAGTCCGTCGAGAGTTATCTTCCCGCTGGTCTCGTCTTCAATTCGGCTCAGCAATTTGCGCAGGATACGAAAACTCGATGGCACGATGCCGCTCGCGGCGCCTGAATGCACGCCTTCGCGCAGTACCTCGACGGACAATGAGCCGACGAGGTTGCCGCGCAGAGATGTCGTACACCAGAACTGATCGTAGTTGCCGCATTCTGCATCGAGGCAGACGACGAGACTCGGCGTGCCGATACGATCTTCAAGCATGTCGATATAGTAGGGCAGGTCGAAGCTGCCGCTTTCCTCGCAACCTTCGATGATAACCACGCATCGCGCATGCGGGATGCCCTGTTCCTGCAGCGCGCGGATTGCGGTCAGCGAGCCGAAGACTGCGTAACCGTCGTCGGCGCCGCCGCGGCCGTACAGTTTTCCGTCGCGTATGACGGCCTTCCAGGGCTCGAGGCCATCGACCCAGCCACTGAATTCCGGCTGCTTGTCGTAATGGCCGTACAGCAGCACCACGTCCTCGGACTGGCCCGGAATTTCAATAAACAAGAGCGGAGTGCGGCCCTTCAGGCGCATGACCTCGATCTTCATATCAGCAATCGGTTGCTCGCGGCACCAGGCCTCCAGCATCGCGATAGCCCTGTCCATGTGGCCATGGCTTTCCCAGTCAGGATCGAAGGTGGGTGACTTGTTGGGGACCTCGATATATTCGCTGAGCTTGGGAATAATCGACTGGTCCCACTGTTTTTCTACAAATTGGCTGGTTGTTTGACGATCCATTTTTAACTCACGTGTTGTTGTAATTTTCGCGCTTGGCGGCGTGCTGGCAATTGTGACAGAAAACGCCGCGATTTCCGATCCCGTCAGTCCTGGCAACGTTCAACGCTTAAAAAGCACAGTCGACAGTCGGCGGTGGCAGAATGCACGTTTGTCTGGCTGCCTGTACGCCCATGAAAAAGGCCACTGTTTCGCGGATCGTGCTTTACGCCGGCGCTTGCGTGCTGGTTGTGATCGCGTTGTTCGACGTGTCTTTTAACCCGAAATTCGAGTTACCTGCTGACAGGCGAGCGCTTGATACTGCGCAAGAGGCGCTTTTTGCTGCCTGTTTCGCAAGGCGAGATGTGGTTATTCATCAACGCGCCTTTTCCACGATAGATAACCCGGACGTACAGCGCGAGTTCATTTCGACAGAGCGGGACACAGCGCGCAGCGCCTGCCGCGCAGCGTTTCCAATGATGTATCGCATGGAGCGAACCCCGTTTCGCTTCGACCTTGTGGACCTGAGATTTCGCTACTGACATGGCAGCGGTCGCCGATTGACGCCGCTGATCTTTTTTTGCGCGCGGCGATCTCGTACAGTAAGTGACAGCTTCACCAACGCGAAGCCGCACGGTATCGGGGGATATGATTATGAAGAACAGGATAACCAGGCGCGATTTCCTCAACGGCACGCAAATTGCGATCGGCGCATCGGTGCTCTCTCCGTGGGGCAACGTGCTCGCGAGTGTCAACAAGTCGTTCACGCTTCCTGCCGACTACTATCCTCCCGCCAAAACCGGGATGCGTGGTAGTCACGACGGCTCATGGGAGACCATGCACGCGCGCGTCTCCGGCAAGGCGTTTCCAGCGGGCGCCGCCGAAGATACCTACGACCTCGTCGTTGTTGGCGGCGGGATTAGCGGGCTGTCCGCCGCGCACTTCTACCGTTCGCAAAAACCGAACGCACGGGTCCTTGTTCTCGACAATCACGACGACTTCGGAGGACATGCAAAGCGCAACGAATTTTCAATTGATGGGGAGACCCGCATCGGCTACGGCGGCACGGAGTCGATTGACACGCCATCGTCTTACAGCGAAGTCGCACGTGATCTGTTAAAGAACGTGGGTGTCGAAACGCAGCGCTTCTACAAACTCTACGATCAGAAGCTGTACTCGTCACTCAAGCTGTCGAAGAGCATCATGTTCGATGATGAGAACTTTGCCAGGCGCAAGCTGGTCGGCGGTTATAACCAGGTGCCTTGGGAGGAATTCGCCGCACAAACGCCGATGAGCGACAATGCTCGCGCAGATTTTGTGCGTATCTGGACAGAGAAGCGTGACTATCTGCCGGGACTGAGCCGGGAAGAAAAATACGCGAAATTGCGCCGCACCAGCTACTACGATTTCCTAAGAGACTACGCGAAGGTAGACCAAGAGGTATTGGAACTCTACCGGCGCTGGGGCATGAGTTTCTGGTGCGTCGGCATCGATGAAGTTCCTGCGACCGCCGTGCAGTCCTACGACGGCGGCATGCCCGGCATGACGCACACGCTGCCACGCGTCGGGCATCGTGGTGACGAGCCGTACATTTTTCATTTCCCCGACGGCAACGCGTCTGTCGCCCGACTGATTGTCCGCAAACTGTTGCCGCAGGCGGTGCCGGGACGCACGATGGAAGATGTAGTAACCGCGCGTGTCGACTACTCGCAGCTTGATCGCGCTGGACAGGACACCCGCATTCGCTTGAACAGCACCGTTGTCAATGTTGGTCATGCGGGTCGCGGCGACGACGTTGATGTTACCTACGTTCATAGCGGTGACACTCACACCGTGCGCGCGCGGCACGTGGTCATGGCCTGCTATAACAGTGCCGTACCTTATATTTGCCCGGAACTCCCGGAAGAACAAAAAGCCGGTCTCGCCTACAACGTCAAGGTCCCGCTCGTCTATACGAAGGTGCTAGTTCCCAACTGGCGACCGTTCGCCGAGCTTGGCACCGACTTTGTCTATTACACCAATGACTTTTTCAAACAGGTAGAGCTCGACTACCCGGTGTCAATTGGTGACTACCAGTTCGGCAGTTCGCCGGACCAGCCGATGGTGCTGCACATGTGCCATGTGAAGCATTTTCCGGACATTAAGGGGCCCGACCAGTGGCGCGCCGGACGACGGCACCTGCTGACGACGCCCTTTTCGGTGTTCGAGCATCATGTAAAAGACCAGCTGGACCAGGCGCTGTCGGGCGCGGGCTTCGACGCGGACCGTGACGTGCGCGCGATTACGGTCAATCGCTGGGCGCACGGCTACTCATACAGCAACGATCTCATTTGGGAACCGGAGTGGCCGGATCCTGCAGCAACGCCCTGGGCTAAAGCGCGCCAGCCATTTGGTCGGATTGCGATCGCAAACTCGGATGCGGGTGTCGCCGCCAACACCAATTCTGCGATCACGCAGGCGCATCGCGCGGTCAACGAGGTGCTGCGCGCCTGACAGCTTTGCGCACCGTGGTGTATCCACTGCGGAAAAAAAACGGGGCCTCGTGGCCCCGTTTTTTGTTATGCGCGTGGTGCGTCAGGCCGGGTAGGTGTAGGAGGCGGTGAAGCCCAGCGGCAGCCCGATCGCCCAGTAGAGCAGCAGGAAGATCGACCAGACAATCAGGAACGTGATCGAGTAGGGCAGCATCATCGCGGCGAGCGTGCCGATACCGGTGTTTTTTACGTAGCGCTGGCAGTAAACGACGACCAGCGGGAAATACGGCATCAGCGGCGTGATGATGTTCGTGCTCGAATCGCCGACCCGATACGCCGCCTGCGTGAGATCCGGCGAAATTCCCAGCGTCATCAGCATCGGCACGAAGATCGGTGCCAGCAGGCCCCACTTGCCGCTTGCCGACCCGATGAAGATGTTGACGAAGCCGGTCAACAGGATGATGCCGAGAATGGTGATCGACGACGGCGGTTCGAGCCATTGCAGCGCGGCAGCGCCCTCCAGGGCGAGCAGCGTGCCAAGATTCGAGGCGCCGAACGCGTACACGAACTGCGCAATGAAAAACATGATGACCAGGTAGTAGGACATGCTGTGCATCGCCTTCGTCATGCCTTCGATAATGTCCTTGGTACCCTTGAACGTACCGGACATGTAGCCGAACACGATGCCGGGCAGCAGGAACAAAAAGAATATCAGCGCAACGATCGAGCGCATGATCGGCGCCGAGAAAGTGGCGAGCGCGCCGCTCGCATCGCGCCACGGCGAGCCTGCGGGTATCAGGGTCAGGGCCAGCACGATAAGCCCGAGTACCATTGAAATCAGCGACCAGCGCAGGCCGCGTCGCTCCGCCGGTTGCAGGTCGTGCACCTCGGGCAGGCCTTCCTCGTCGCCGTCCACCGGTGTTGCGGAGATGCGCGGTTCAACGACGCGGTCGGTGATCCACCAGCCGAGGCCGACAATCAACAGCGATGACGCTGTCGTGAAGAAATAGTTGTTGAGCGTGTTGATCGCGATATCGGGATCGAGGAGTTGCGCGCCGCCCTGCGTCAGGCCTTGCAGCAGCGGGTCGAGCGCGGACGGCACGAAATTGGCGGAGAAGCCACCGGAGACTCCGGCAAACGCGGCCGCAATGCCGGCGAGCGGGTGTCTTCCGGCGGCATAGAAAATGACCCCGCCGATCGGGATCACCAGCACGTAGCCGGCATCGACGGCTGAGTGGCTGACGATACCGACGAGAATCACCATCGGCGTCAGCAACCATTTCGGCGTCACATTCAGTAGTGCGCGGATGGCCGTCGTAATGAAGCCGGAGTGTTCCGCGACGCCGATTCCCAGCATTGCGACCAGTACTGTGCCGACCGGCCCGAACGTGACGAAATTCGTGACCAGTCCGGTCAAAAACGTAGTGATCCCGTTGCCGGTGAGCTGGTTAATGATGACAATGGATTCGCCCGAGCGCGGGTCGATGACGTCGAACGAGACGTACGAGAGCAGCCAGGACAGGATCCAGACGATGCCGAGCAGGGCAATGAACAGCACCGTCGGGTCAGGTAGCTTGTTGCCGATGCGTTCGACGGCAGCCAGCATGCCTTGCGCGCGGCTTTGATTGACAGCTTCAGATTCACCCATGATTGATGGCCCCTCTTCTCGTTATTGTGCGGGGGAGTTTACCCAATCGGCACGGCGCCGTCCTGCCCGGGCGTAAGCAGGTTGCGCCAACGCATACCCCGCGTCAATCGGACAGCGCGCGGATCAGCGATTCGGTCATGCGCTCTGTAGTGATGAACTCCCAGCTCCAGTTGTCGTGGTAATCAGCGAGGGGATTCGCTGCGAGGATTTCCTCGCCCGACATCCCTTTGTCGAGCAGAGCCTGCACGCGCGTTTCGGCGTCTGCGAGCATGTCACGGGCGCGCACCAGGTCAGCGCGGTTGGCCAGTGGGCCGTGTCCGGGGATGATGCGGGTCTCTTCATTCGCCAGCTCTATCATGCGGGTTTGCGCGGCAATGAAGCCACCGACGCTGCCACCCGAATCAAGATCGATAAACGGAAAGAGACCGTTGAACATGGCGTCTCCGGTGTGTATGACGTTCGCATCGGGAAAAATAATAATGGCATCGCCGTCGGT
>JABDKF010000295.1 GCA_013003155.1 Woeseia sp.
CACCGATCGCATCTCCCGTGCTCGCGAGTACTTGGCCGACAGCGTCGCAAAGAGCGGCTTGGGATGCGCAGGTAACCCCTGCGAATTTCGATCTTGAGACCTCGAACCCCTGGGGTCTGCAACCGCGTTTCCTGCCGCGCCGGGTTGAAGCGCGGGCTGGTCTGACGCCCGGGGACATCCACGTCGATGCAGTGGCACGGTATCTCTATCATATTGAAGAGGGCGGGACAGCGATGCGCTATGGCGTGGCGATTGCCCGTGGCAATCTTTACGAGCCGGGGAACTACACGATCCGACGCAAGGTCGAGTGGCCGCATTGGACTCCAACCAAGTCCATGATCGAACGCAATCCGGAATACGCCCAGTTCGAAGACGGGCAGGAGCCGGGTCCAACGAACCCCCTAGGCTCACGAGCACTGTATCTGTTTGTCGGCCAGCGCGACACGTACTTGCGGATCCACGGGTCACCGCAATCGAGGTCGATTGGCGGGCGGGCCAGCTCTGGATGTGTTCGAATGGTCATGGCGCATATCAACGAGCTCTATCCCAAGGTCGCGTTCGGTTCGACGGCCTACCTCTACTCTGCCGAAGATAGTGTCACCGCCCGCAGCTAGGTTGCCGGCTTGATGCAGATCGGATTGCCGCCAGCAGTCCTGAGCGGCAAAGGTGTTGTTTCAACCGGACCCGCATGCATGTACCAATAGCAGTTGTCCTCGGGCCGCAAGTACGCGGTCGCGAGGTCCTGGTTTGGTGCTGCCAATTCTACGATATTTTCCGGCAAGGGCGGACGTGACGACGCACCCTGTGAATTCGAGAAAGTCTCCGAGCAGGCCCCGAGCGCCAAAACGGTTAAGAGAAATATTGCGCTTTGTTTGTACATAAACCGACAGACCTGCTGGTTGGATTTCCTTGATGCGTCTTTCTCGCATCCAGCGGCATGTGGCGCAATGAAAAGGCAGGGACATAGGCGGGTTTTCTGAGAAAAGTGGCGGTCGCTCAGTGGTTTCGATCCAGACCGGCTGCGTTCGCCCCATGAATCGTGCGACTGTCTCACAACCGGAACTTTTTGCTTGAACCTCTAGTTACTGTAGGGCGCATGCACTCTGCACTATTGCGAATCCGAGGATATTTCATGCCACATGACGGCGCTAAAAACGCTCACGATCATCCGCCTTCAGACGACGATGCCTGCGGGAGTTGCGGCAGCGGGAACGTCGCACAGCTAGCGCAGGCCGACGCGATCGAGGGCCGCAGTTTTCATGTCAGCGGCTTGGATTGCGCCGAAGAAGTTTCAATTCTGAACCGGGTGGTGGGTCCCGAGGTCGGTGGCAGGGAGTATCTCGCATTCGACGTCATCAACGCGCGGATGACAGTTCTGGACGGCGGAACGAATCCAAGTTCCGACAAAATCATCGATATCGTCGCGACAACGGGCATGACTGCCAAACCCTGGGATGCCGAAGACGCCAGTGCGGATCAGGCGGCTCATCTGAAGAAGCAGAAGCTTTTCACGATGCTCAGCGGCAGCTTCTGGGCTGCCGGGTTCGCGTTCCACCTCATCGAAACCGGGATCGCTGGCGCGATCGGAATCTTTTCCGGTCACGGCGAGTCAGCGATGCCGATGGTCGAAGTCGCTCTTTTTGCTACCGCAATACTGTTTGGCGTTTGGCTTGTCGCACCCAAGGCGTGGTCATCTGCGCGCCGTTTTTCACCGGATATGAACCTGTTGATGGTCGTGGCGGTGGCCGGTGCCATCGGGCTTGGCGAGTTTTTCGAGGCCGCAACGGTGGCGTTTTTCTTTTCGCTCTCGCTGTATCTTGAAAGCTGGAGCGTGGGGCGCGCTCGCAATGCCGTCTCGGCGCTTCTCGATCTCGCACCACCGACAGCCCGGGTGCTCTACGACGATGGCTCTGAAGCCGACGTTCCCGCGGCAGCTGTCGCTGTTGGTGCGCGGTTCATCGTGCGAGGTGGCGACCGTATTCCCCTCGACGGGGAAGTTGTCGACGGGGCAGGGGCCGTCGATCAGGC
>JABDKF010000298.1 GCA_013003155.1 Woeseia sp.
CTTTGTAAGCTGTTTCGCGTTCCGCTCGCCGTTCGTGAATTTGGCAACGCCCTCGACCTCGACTACGAGGAAATGTCTGGCTTCTTCAAATGGGCGATTAAAACCGTATTCCGCGCTGACAGGGTCTTGCTCGAAACAAAATCATTGATGAAATATTTCGAGAAAACGCTTCCCGAGGCGAAATGCGAGTGGTACTCAAACAGTCGCGAAATATCGACCGCGACGGCCGCTACGGCTGCCACGGGCCGGGGCGCTCGGCGGTTTGTTTTCATGGGCCACGTAAAAGCGGACAAGGGCCTGAATGAGATCCTGGCAGCTTCAGAAGCGTTGCCATTTGAGTCGTGCAAAATAGATGTTTACGGTTCGCTGCTCGACGGTTTTACAGAAAAGAATTTTGAAAACAGCCCGCGCGTCAAGTACCACGGAGAGCTAACGTCCGAGAAAGTGATGCCAACGTTGCGTCAGTATGACGTGGTGCTGCTGCCGACACACCTCCGGGAGGGCTATCCCGGCACAATTATTGAAGCCTATGCGGCGGGATTGCCGGTCATAGCGACTCGCTGCGGTGCGATCGATGAGATCGTCGAAGACGGCGTCACGGGTTTATTAATCAATCCGCGTGACGCGGACGCGCTGGCTGAGGCCATGTGCAAGCTCAGTAAAGATCCGGAGTTTTTCAGGAGGTTATCCGAGGGTGCGTTGTTGCGAGCGCACGATTTCTCGTCCACCGTCTGGACCCAGCGATTCGTAGAGATCTGCAACGACATTATAACTGAGCGTAAATCCCCCGAGCTCTCAGGGGCCTAGGCGCACGGAACGCCCCGCTGGTTAGCCACGCGCCCGTGCCGTTAGTTGGAAGCATGGGCGCCATCGAGCTTAAGCCCACGAAGCTACGGCCCGGCCGCCCGAATAGTCATGGGTAACCCCTGCCAGTCCAATCGCCCGTTAAGGGCTGATTGAAGCTCTGCTGAATGCCACTGCTGAAATAGCAAAACTTTGCGTCAGGTCAATTAATTTCGGCGCCACCTTATATATACTGCAAGCCCCATCGGGGCAGGCCAGTGCCTGCATGCGAAGAGCAGTGGTGGCCGACTATTTCTTGCCACACCACGCGAAAACTTTCGACATCCAATTTAAGGCAGCAACGGTAAGCGATGAAAAACGAGAAAATTTCAGTCATGCAGGTGATAGACAGCCTCGCGATCGGCGGTGCCGAGCGCATGGCTGTCAACCTGAGTAATATGCTGCCGCGCTCGAAATTTGATATACACCTTTGCACGACACGAGCAGAGGGTCCCGTAGAATCGCAAATCTCCCCTGACGTGAAGCGACTTCGTCTAAAGCGCACGACGAGACTCAGTGAGCCGCGAGCAGTGCGTGATTTTGTGCGCTACGTTCGTTCACATGATATCCGCATAATCCATTGCCACGAAAACACCGTATTCCTTTGTTCGATCGTCTCCCTGTGTTGTCCCGGTGTCGTGCTTATCTGGCATGACCATTTCGGCCCCATCACTCGGCCACTACGCCTGTATAAACTCGGCACTTTGCGCGTTCGCGCGGTTATTTCTGTCAATCAAAAACTCGCCGCCTGGGCACGCGAGGATCTTGGTTTTCCTGCCGAGAGGGTTTTTTTCGTCAACAATTTTGTAATTCCGCGCAAGCATGACGGAGACCTGAGTCTTCCCGACAAAACCGGCACGCGAATCGTGTGCACAGCCAATATTAACCCCACCAAAGATATCCTCGGCCTGGTCCGAGCCATGGCCCTGGTGGTGCGCGAAGAAAGAAATGTACAGACGCTCGTTATCGGCGATGCGAAGAAGGATCAATTCTCGCAGGATTATCTGAACTCGGTTAAAAAGGAGATTACTGAACTGGGCCTGGAGGAACACGTGGTGCTCCTCGGCACGCGACACGATGTTGACCGAATCCTGGCGACCGGCGATATGGCCGTCCTCTGTTCAGTTGCGGAAGGATTACCACTGGCTCTGATTGAGTACGGTATGGCAGGGCTTCCCACGGTCGCTACCGATGTTGGGCAATGTTCGGAGGTCCTGGGGAATGGGAAACTCGGACTAATGGTTTCGCCGAGCGATCCCGAGGTGCTTGCGAATGCCATTTTGAAGCTTGTGAGGTCGGTGCCGTTACGAAAAGAATTGGGCACCGGATTCAAGCAGCATTGTGAGCAGACCTACGGACCAGAATCGAACGTTAAAAAAGTAGTGAAGATTTACGATAAACTTTTGTCTTAGAGCGGCGACCTTGTGGGCGCGAAATCCTTGTGGGAGCGGCGTATTTGTGGGAGTGGCGTATTTGTGGGAGCGGCGTACTTGTGGGAGCGGCGTACTTGTGGGAGCGGCTTCAGCCGCGATTGTATGACCAGGTTTGCGCGTGAGGGTTTGTTGCTGATGTCAGAGTTCGCTTCAAACTAACCCTCCAGAAGGAGCGACTGGATCGCGGCTGAAGCCGCTCCCACAGGTCAATTAATGGCTTTCAACTAGAGCCGCTCGCACAGGCAAACTAATTGATCGCGGCTGAAGCCGCTCCCACAGGTCAATTAATGACTTTCAACTAGAGCCGCTCGCACAGGCAAAGTAATGGATCGCGGCTGAAGCTACTCCCACAGACTAAATGATGGCATTCCACTAAAGCCTCGCCCACGGGCGCACAAGTTGATCGCGGCTGAAGCCGCTCCTACAGGCAAACTGATGGAGCGAAATAGTGAGGACAGAGTTCCCTTATTGTTCCGCCACTTTTGCCAGGATCTTTTCCATATCTTCTGCAAGAGAATCCCTTGAATGCCGGGATGCTGCTTCTGTAGCGCCGGCCGCCAGTCGTTTGACCATCGCCGGGTCCGCCTGCCACTTACGAATCTCTTCTGCCAATGCTTCCGGATCTTCAGGCGGCACCCAGGTGCCGGCGTGCGCTCCCTCGACAAGATCCACGGCTTCGCCTTTCGGTTGTACGATCATGATCGGCTTCCCCATGCCAAAGGATTCAAAGATTTTCGAGGGAATCACGTCGGCAAACACAGCATCGTTTTTCAGATGCACAAGTGCGACGTCACAAACACTCCATAACTCCGGCATCTTCTCCTTTGCGACGCTGTCTTGAAAAATAACGTTGTTGAGCTGCATCTCGGCCGCCATTTTCTTGAGACTTTCCTTCTGCGCGCCGCTTCCTGCCAGCAGGAAGACGATATCCTCGGCATCTACCAACAACTTCGCCGCACGCAAAACGTTGTCGAGCGCATGCGCCATACCGTGGGTGCCGAGGTATGCGAGAACGAACTTGCCTTCAATCCCGAGACTCTTTACTAATTCGCCGGACGGCGGTCTTGGCGCGAACCTGGTGAGATCTACGCCGTTTCGCACCACGTAAATTTTTTGCGGGTCAATTCCACGACCGGTCAGCTCGTCTTTAAACGAATTGGTAACCGATACAATTGCTGCTGCACGCCGGTAAAGGAACAGCTCGAGTTTTTCCAGAAATCGAATCGCTCGGCCAGTTTCCATCGCGCCCACGGTAACGATAGACGCGGGCCAGAGGTCTCTCAGCTCGAACACAAAGGGACGCCACCGCAAAACACTCAATACCCATGCCCCAGCGGCGGTAAAGAACTGCGGGGAAGTACCCACAATAACGTCGGCGCGTTTCTCAAAAATACCGAAAACGACGGCGGAGATCATGAACGACAGGTAGTCGACGATGCGCCGCGCAAAGCCGTCGTTTCCTGCAATGTACGTCTTGACCCTTACGACCCTGATGCCTTCCATCGTCTCCGTGGTTCGCCACGCATTGCGATATCCGGGAAAAACGCGTCCCTCGGGGAAATTCGGCGCGCAGGTAATTACCGTGACCTGGTGTCCGTTCTGGACCCAACGCTTGGCGTGTTCAAAGGTCCTTGATGCCGGAGCGTTGACCTCAGGCGGAAAATTATCGGACAGGAAGAGTATTTTCATAACTGATCAGACAGCTTAGATAGCCTTCGAACGATACGATCGCTTTCTTGCCGGACGACGTCTTGTTGAATCCCTCACAAAAATCATAGTCCAGCATGTCAATCCGTGTCGCATTTTCGAATGTCATTATAACGCCACCTGCTGCGAGGCACTGTCCCGAGACGCAAGGCGTGACCGACGGGTGGAAGTGAAAATGGGCGTTTCCAGAGACGGCATTCGAGGACTCGAGCCAGTCTTCAATCTTGATTTGACCGTCAAGGAAATCAAACCGGCGCCGGTGGACAACATCGCGCGATCTGAAACCATCGTGTGCCGCCTGGACATGCGTTTTGCCCACATCAATGTCTATCGGACGTGCCCGTCGTCCAAGCCGGAACGCGCTCCATATCTCGCTTTGCTCTTGCCCATCCAATGAAACGGTATTGTGCGCCGCCGTGCTTCTCTCGTACAAACGCCGCTGATTATTGTTGTATGTTGATATACCGGTATTCACGACCAAACGCTGTTGCCCCACGGAGGCTTCAAAACTCAGCAAATCGCAATGAGAATGTCCTGGCTGGTAGTCGACTCCAGCCTCGCCGATATCAATGGCGATATCAACGCCTTTGCCACGAAAGCGCACGTATCCGCTGTCTTTCAGGTAGCTTATACCCGGCTCAGGCGACGGTGAGGCGTTAATTCCAAGTCGCTCAGCGTACGCTCGTATCTCAGCCGGAGTCGCTGCAATGCCTTGCGTTGCATCATTGAAATTGGCGAGTTGTCCATCGGGGTGAGTCATGTGATCCAGCCACTCCAGCATCCCGCCTATTTTGGGCTCCAGGTTGCCGAGTGAGGTGTCGTTGTAGGCGCGCGCAATATTGAGTATGTCCAGCAGGTCTTCCGCTATGATCGCGTGATACATCGGACTCAATTCAAAATGACCGCCATCGGCCAGCACCTGCTCACTTACTTCATCCCTTAGGATCTTTGCTCCTTGCTGTCGCCAGGACGCCGCTTCGGGCCCGTCAAAAAACAGCCCACCAAAATACAGCGCCTTGCCATTCTCGAATAAGTGATTCGCCAGCAGGTGATACTCGATTTGCTGATCGAGCGCACGCAGCTGGAGAAACAGACTCGCCAAAGCATTCTCCGGTAATGCATTGCCGCTCAAATGCCATTTGATCCAGTTGACGATACGCAGGGAAAGCGGATAGGGCTCCCAGCCGTTTCCTTCACACGGAGGGTTGTTATCTATCCAGCGCGTGATCAGGCTCAAACCGTGATCGGGATTATCGGCAAGCGCTTCGGTATTTAATGCATCAAGGTAGTGCAAATGGTAGAGCAATAGCTTGTCGCGACCCGCAGGGTTCCAATTATTGTCCCGGACATCGATTTCCTGGTTGAGCAATTTGAAACCAAGCGCGTCGGTTACTTCGGCCCGCCGCCACGTTGGCCTGACCCAATCGCCTTGCGTATTCGTCAACGTTGTTTGGTCTGCCTCTCCCACGTCAACTTTTGCAAAGCGTAGCTGTACTCTCGCGGTAATTTGCCTGAGCCGCAGGTAGCGCACCGTGCGAAAAAGACGGAAAAGATTCATACGGCGACCTGTGGGAATTCCATAAACGGTTTCAATACGTCGTATATCGATACGGTCAACATGCTGCGAATCTGACTTTTGCCGTCGGCGCCATTGTTGTTTTTATAATTTCGCACAGAGTTATCTTGCCTTGGCGCATGGGATCAGCCCAGCGGGTTTTTAAACTGCGATGTGACCAATGCATGGAGAATTAAAGACGAGGGGCTAGGTTTCACAATGACGTGGACAGGACAATCGGGCTCGCTAAGCGCTGGAGTATGCGTTCTCCGCGTCGTATTCCCGGTAGGTATTGGTGATCTTCAAGAATGCCAGCCCGATGCCAATTAGGAACCACAGCACAGCACTCTGACCCTGTGACAAGAACAAGCCGTTTGTCAACACCCCAAAAAGCGACATTGCGACACAAAACCCAAGGCCGTATGAAGAGTATTTTGTCCCGTAAAACTTGTCGAATCTGAGGGAGCTAAGCAACGCTACGAGCAACAGGCCCATGAAAAGAATGCCTGCGAATGCCCCGTTTTCCGCAAAAAATTCGAGGTACATATTGTGCGCTACCAGGTCCTCGTAGATTCCGGTGCGTGCCGCCGTCAGTGCGTTGCCGAAGTTCCCGATACCCACGCCGGTAAACGGGTTTTCAACGAACACTCGCATGCCCTCCGCCAGCAAGCGATATCGGATGTCGAGCGATCCGTCTTTTGAGTCGCCAATGGTCGCCAGCGACTCCATCCGATCCCAGTAGTCTGAGGGCATCAGCGCTAGCCCAACGATGAGCAGGACACCGCCGATAATCGACACGTTGAGCGACGGCTTGCGAAGATAGAGAAGAAACAGGACTAATGCCATCGCGAGACCCCCTCCCCGCGACTGCGTCAACATTATCGCTCCGATCACCGCTACGAGCGCCGCCGCCGCAAGAACTCTTTTGTGAAAAGTGCTCGCGTGGATGAGCCAGTAAACCGCGAGGGGCACACCGGTCAGCAGCAGCATGGCTGTATCGTTGGGGTCGTTGGTCAATCCCCCTGCTCTTTTTACGATCGAATTTTCATCGACAACATACGCCCCCGCTACTTGCTGGTAGTAGGCGATGGTGGCGCCCAGCACCGTCGCGCCAATAAAGTACAGTGTGACCACCTCGATTTCGTTTTCGTCGTCGAGCACACAGGCAACAAAAATGGCCAGCAAGAATCCCTTGGAATACAGCACGAGCTGCGTTATTGAACGCCCCGGATCCATTCCCATCAGCGCTGACAGGGCCATCAGCGCGATCAACATCATCACCAATAGCCAAACATTGGTCCGGAAAAATTCTATGCGGCCCCGAATAACGGTTATCGCAATAATCGACAGCCCGGCGAGCATAGGCAGATGAATCGCGCTGGACCCGAATTGCTCCACCAGGAACCCATGTGTAATTAACATAAAGGCCCAAAGGCCCAATGCGTGAATTTCGGAGAAGAACGCGACCGTTACTACAAAAATAAATATGAGTATGACTGCTAACATAAACTCTTCTGGTGGTTTGTTATCAACCTACGGTTTGCCCTCTGCTTTGGCCTGGCGCCGAGATAACCAGCCACCTGACGCAAGACGTTTTTTGCAATCACCGATCGTTCCTGGAGAAGCCGAAATTGTGCCGGATTACGGCGCATGATTTCGATTGGCTGTACTTATCTTTGATAGTCGACTTCGGGTGATCGACCCCGGGCTGCATTAATAGACGACCCTGGCCCGCCTTGTTACCATCCCGGCCTGACTGCTCCAGACGCCTCCGATAAGTGCAATGTCATTTAATCATACGTTTATTACGCGCTTGCTTCGATACTACCATGGGTGCGAGGCGGTCTCCGCCGACGACTTCACTCCGCCGAATGACGACCAGATCACGTACCTGTGCGATCTCGGCCTGGGGCCGGTAGCGTTCAACACATACGGGAAATTGTTACAGGCAGAAAATCCGGACGGCTACTCACTCTTGCAGAGCGCAGACCTGACAACGCGTGTGATTTACCGGCAAATGGAGAGCGCGGCGGCAGAACTGATTAAGGACCTGCAAAACGCCGGAATCAAGCCGGTCTTGTTGAAGGGCATCTCCACCGCTTTCGAGTACTATTCCCCGCCCCATTTGCGCTTGATGGGTGACATCGACATTCTGATCGCGGAGACGGAGGCGGACGCGGCGATGTCACGAGTCGCTGAACTCGGCTACGAAATTTCGGATCAGGACTGGCAGCTGTATCGCAAGAAGGGTCATCATCACTTGCCGGCAGCATATAATCCGGACAGCGGGATAACCGTCGAGGTTCATACCGGGCTTTTCGTGCCCAACGAGCCCATGGCAGCGGAACCCCTTTTTCAGCCAGAAAACCTGAGCGCCCATTCCACAGAGTTTGATTACAAAGGTATCCGGGCGTCTCGATTCTCCCCCGAACTGCAATTCGTTTACACCATCGCTCATTGGGGCGTCGACGGCGGCTGGGCAATCAACCTGGCCAGCATCAATGACGTTGTGCATATTCTACGGCGGCATGAAGCCGCGTTTGACTTCGAGTTATTGAGCGGCTGGGTCACCGCCAATCCCTGGATACGCGCAAATGTATTCGCATTGGTGAGCTATCTCGGCCATGCCGGCATGATAAACATCTCCCCGTCCATGGAAGATCTGCTGACGCTTGCGGGCAAGAATATTTATGGGCGGCGAAGGGAGCTGCTTGCGGAGCTCTTGCAAAAATACCCGATGAATGGCAGCGCGGGAGTCCCCGATCCCTACGAGATGGAGCGCGCTCGCAGTCTGTGGGTGGAGTTGACTCGCCCTGGATATCGCGACACGCAAATTCCGCTCTCGCGGCTACGCATCGCGATCCAGTCCATTCATCATGGAAAATACAATCCGCTACGCCGGTTGCTGAGAATTTACCGCTACTTGCTCTCGGTCGTGCGACCTAACGCCTCATAGTGAATTTGAACGAGGCGATTTGGAACGGGGGCGAACTAGTACCTGGCCTTATTGATTATAGTGCCGATGACATTCGCCTTGTCGAGCAACTGCAATGCATGCCGCAATTGTTTTTCCGTCGTCACGCCATCTTCCACCACGACGAGCACGGCATCCGCGTAGGGCGCGAATAGAATCGCATCGTCGTTCCGCAACAACGGCGGCAGATCGAAAATGGTGACGCTGGTCGCATCCTGTCGATGCAAGTCCGCTACAAGTTGCTGCAATTTTGGCGATGCCAGCAATTCCGACATCTCTTTTCCTGCCGAGCGCCCTGCCAGCACCATCAAACCATCAATTCCGGGGTCGAAGACGATGTCTTCCAACTCCGCGTTACCTTCCAAAAAATCGACCAGTCCTTGCTCCGCTTTCAAGCCAAGTTTTTCGTGAACGGTAGGCGTATTGAGGTCGAGATCGACCAGCAAAACGGTTGTGTTGACGTCCCGCGAAAGTGAGATCGCCAGATTTGTCGAAGTCACCGATTTCCCGGCGCCCTTGTGTGCACTGGTTATCGCCAGGGTCGACCAATCATTATCTCGCATAGTTTTTAGCAGCAACGTTCTGAGCTGGCGATAGCTGCCCACTCTTTCATCGTGCTCCGACGCGGCGATAATACGCTGCTCCCGCAACATTGCTTTGTCGGCGTGAAAAACATGACCAGACGGGATTTTCGACTTTCTCAGGTCGAGTGGCGTCGTGTCGCTGACTGCTCTTGGCTTCGCGTGATCGTTTAAGGCTTGCGGCGCGGTCTCATTTACTTCTACACCGCGACTAACCTTGGCTTTACGAAGCGCCTCTTCTATGCGTCCCATCGAATTACCCGAAAATAGTAAGTGCTGTCGCTGTTACAAGGCATAAATGACATAAACGACGCACAGCGCAGTTCCAGCGAAAAAGGCAACTGCAAGCGACATACGCCTGCTTCGAACGTGCGCGAGGTCCTCACTATTGTCCAGGTACGGAATAACCGCAAGAGGCGCCGCGCCAACGATTCTGGTCAGGGACCTGGCGGTCCGAATGCTGTCGTCCGCCAGTTCCGCGATGACGACACACGCAGTGCCGATACCGACCGCCAACAGCGCGCCCAATAGCAAGAAAGCTGGCAAATTCTGAGACTCAGGCTCCAATGGCAGCAGCGGCGGCTCGATTAGTACGAACCTCTGACCCGTTATTCCCTGCTCCATGTCAGCAGCCACCTCGGCCGCCCGAAACTTTGATTGCAAATCCGCATACTTGGTGGACGCATTTTCAGCTGCACGCAACAACTCCTGGTACGGACCTTCAATGCGAGGTGTTTTTTCCATTAGTGCCTGATGCTTATCGATGGTTGCCTGTAATTCGCGCCGCTTTTGACGAATGCTTCTTGCTTCCAGCTCCACAGACTGCAGCTGTGTGTTAATCAGTATATACGCCGGGTTGTCAGCGACCTCCTCTGCAGCCGACCGTCCCGAGCCGGCTACCGCCACCTGCGACTCGAGCTGCCTGATCGCGGCTTCCGAACTCCTCACATCGGGGTGATCAGCGGAGTAACGTTCCCGCAAGCCCCTTAACCTGTCGCGCTCCTGCTGCAGTTGCTCGGCGAGCAGCGAACTTGTTTCGGTGCCACCTACGGACTGACGCAGTATTCCAATCTCTCTTTCCAACCTGACCAGGTCCGGGTGGCCGGCCTGGTAAACGGCGGACTTTCTGCGGTAGTCGACCAGCAAAGCCTGCAATCGATCGCGGTCACTCATGACGGTCTCGCCGCTCGGCAACGTAACGGGCGCGGTGGGACTCAATGAGCTCAATTGAACAGAAAGCTGCAGTTTGCGCTGCTCCAGCTCTTGCAGTCGCAACGACAAATCGGACAAGAGCTGCTCGGCGCGCCCAATCGCATCGAGGTTAAGTTGGCGCATTTCCGGTAACGCGCCGTCGTTGGCTAGCTTGAACGAAGTAAGCGCTGCTTCAGCTTCACGGAGTTCCTCGTTCGCTTCACCAACAGCCGTTTTCAGAAGTTCGGAGACGCCGGCCGCCTTGACGGCGCTGCTTCGTTGGTTCTCGTTCAAGAACATGGTCACGAGTTCTTCGGTCACCTGTTGTGCAATCTCCGGGTCATCGCTGTTAAACGCTAGCGTGAACGCAATGGCTGACTCCACCTCGATACCGCGCTCGTTAATGACCTGTTCGCTCACCAAGTCAAGCTCGAGGTCGTCCCGGAAGTAGTCTACGAGCTCGTTATCGGGGATTCGCTCACCGTCGTCGTCCATGGTTGCATAAACATCAAATTCTTCGACCAGGGACCTGATGTTCGCCGCGGTGAAAAGGCGCTGGCTGATTAGCTGAATCTGCTGCGACGCATAGTTGCGCATCGTTGCGCCGATGAAATCCTCGGGGATATCCTGGTCTTCGATCAGGATGGTGGCTTCGGATCGATAGATGTCCTGCATACTCAACGCAAAGAACGTAACGATCAGCATGATGCCGATCGCCGGAATTGAAAACAGCCAGCGGCGTCGCTTGATGATTCTCCAATACTCGTCCAGAGACATATCGGCGTTCGCGCCCGGCCGTTGCGCCCGAACACGGTCGGAAGTACCGGCACGTCGATCTGTGCCGATTGAGTTTTGTTTAATTAATCGTGTATCAGCCAAAACAGCGAGCCCATCAAGATCAGCAATCCAACACCTGCATGACAGGGGGAGAGATTGAGGCAAAAACTAAAAAGGTCTGTAAATTCTGCGTATTATCACACTTGGTCAGAGCAACAACAACAGCTTCGACTCGTCCAGACAGACCGCAATTTGACATAGTAAGCGCTGCCCGGTTCGTTCGAACGCTGACTTGCTGGTCAGCACCCGATTCATCGGAAATCGTACCAACATAAGCGTCCAGTTGCTTTCAGGTATTATTCGGGAGCTCCCGCGAGAGCGGCCCGCCAACCCTCCGCGAGGACGCTGATTGTAGCGTCCCCGGTCCGGATTTTTTCGTATAATTTCACGTCATGAGACACGCTGCGCGGCCCAATCCTTGAAATTGGTCACAGATGTCGGGGAAATTCCTGCAGACTAGTGCGATCATTGGATGCGGTTTTGCCGCGCAAGCAGATAGGAGCTAATGGTATGGAGCACAACGGAGTCATAGCTGCGTGTGTATTCTCGGCGATGATATTTTTTGGCGTCCCGGCCTGGGGGCAGGATTCGACCGAGCGTGATAATGCCTACACAGTTCTCCCGGGTGACGTTTTGCAGGTGTCGGTCTGGAAGGAGCCGGATCTTCAGCTCGAGGTGCTGGTGCGCCCGGACGCGGCCTTCTCCTTCCCGCTGGCGGGCGACATTTCTACCGAGGGCTTGTCGGTCGTGCAACTGCAGGAAGAACTAACCGAGCGCCTCAGCCGCTACCTGTCAAATCCGGTTGTTACAATTTCAGTGTCGCAAGTGCTGGGCAACAAGATTTACGTCATCGGCCAGGTGAACCGCCCCGGTGATTTTGTCGTCAATCCGCAGGTTGATGTCATGCAAGCCTTAAGCATGGCGGGTGGCCTGACCGCTTTCGCCGACACCAACGACATCAAGATACTTCGCAGGACAGGGCCGCGGCAGACCGCGATTTCTTTTAAATACAACGACGTATTGAAAGGCAAAGACCTTAGCCAGAATATCGTGCTGCAAAGCGGCGATATCGTGGCTGTGCCCTAGACGATCCCCGACCCCGATCAATTACAGGACTACATCAATGTTTCCAAGCAAAGCGCAACGTACGAAAACCCGGATTCCTGTCGCCCGCATCGTTTGCGGCGGCGTGCTGATGGGGCTGTCGATCAATGCCTATTCACAGCAGTGGAAGTTCGAGCCGGTGCTGAGCCTCACCGCGGAGTCCAACGACAACGTGGGCCTGGCGCCTGACGCTCCAGACGAAATTGACTCCCTGCTTTTCGCCGTGGATGCAAACGGCAGATTCGTGCGCCGCTCGCAAACCGGTGAAGTCCGCATTGCGCCGCGCATTCGGTCAACCGTTTACGAGGCCAGCGGCCTTGATAACACCAACGATCTGTTCCTGGATTTTTTTGCGGGAAAGAACCTCGAACGTGGCCGCTACGGGGTGCAAGCGAGGATCTCTCAAGAGTCAATTCTGACAGCCGAGCTCGACGATCCTGATTTCGACAATCCGGACGTCAACCAACCCGTTAATCTTGATACCGGCCGAATACTGCCCGGCATCGAGCGCGATCTTTTTATTATCTCTCCGTACCTCAGTCGCGAGTTGAGCGAAACCGTCGGCTTCAATATCAATCTGGATTACATCGACGTCGCGTATGACGAGGACCGGCTGAATCTCAACGACTATACGGATGCAACGGTCTATGCCGGACTGTCCTTCCAGGTATCTGATCGCTCGAGCTGGTCTATAGAAGTTCTGGCGAGCGACTACGAAGCCGACGATGGCATGGACCGCTCCGAGTCCGATTCCGTAGGTGCGTCAGTGGAGTTTGAGCACAGTTTCAGCCCTACCGTGGAAGGCCGCATCAGCGTTGGGTACGAAGACGTCAATTCCGACGACACCACCGGCAGCCTGACGGTCTCTGAATCGTACGGCGTGACGTTGTTCTCCGCCGGCCTTACAAAAGAAGGTGAAGTATCGCGCCTCGTGCTGGATGCCGGCCAGACAGTGGATCCGGGCGGCACGGGTTTCATGCAGGAAAGAAGTCAACTGCGAATGCGCTACACGAGGCAACTGTCACCCACGGTCTATGGCAACTTCGATGCCCGGGTTCAGCGCACGGATGAATTGTCGGCGCAGGGGACCGACATCTCGCGAGATTTTCTGAGCTTCGGTGTTGGCGCGGAGTGGCGACTGTCGCGGATCTGGTCGTTTCGAGGCGACTATGTCTTCATAGATCAGGAATTCGACCAGGCTTTCGGCGTCGGTTCAGCGTCATCGAACCGAGTGTCGGTGAGTATCGTCTACGATCCTGCCCGCGCGAGATAGTACGCTCCGTCCTTTCCGGCAAGCTAGGTTTCGTCGACCCTTCTGTCACTTTCGCGTCGAACCGCGGTCGCCCGATCGCGCCGATCTACGCCGGCACGCCTGTCTTCCCCGTCCCAAAATTCGGTTTGCCGGCTACGGCGCTCGCCGCTGCGGCGACAAATCGAGCGGTACAGAAAGCGCATGACTGACCATGTGTGAAAAATCCAGCGGAGAAACAGCACACCAAAAAGTATAAAAGCAGCAAACAGAACGCTGTCCGGTATGCTGATGAACGCGGTACTCATTCCAATGAGCACGCCGACCAATGTTATACCGCCCATTGTGAACACGGTTTCGGTCGGTGTGAACCTGGCGAGCAGAAACACGTGGTGCAGATGCTCCCGATCTGCCGAAAAAGGGGATTTGCCGCGTATCATGCGGCGTGCCACGACTTCCAGCGTGTCATAGATCAGCAGCAGGGCAAACCAGAGCACGGCTACCGGCTGCAGCACCGCGTTTTCTCCCTGCGACATATCTATCAAGAACCAGGCGAGCAGCAAGCCCAGGAAGTTGCTGCCGGCATCGCCGAGGAACACCGTTGCCCGGCCGCTCCACGGGGTACGCAAATTGAAAAACAGAAAGCCCAGCAGGCAGCCGCAAATTGCCAGCAGCGGCAAAAAATGTTCCTGGTCGTTGCTCAAGCCGCTAAGCACGGCAAGACCCACGAGTGGAATGATCAATTGCAGCCCGCACAGGCCGTCGAGTCCATCGCTCATATTGGTCGCGTTTATCATCGCAACGACCGCGAACACCGTGAACGGAATTGCGAGGAGTCCGAGGTCAATATCAAAACCGGGAATCACGAGGTCGCCAAGCGTCTGCACGACGACCCCACCAAATACAGACACGATCAGTGCCGCACCGATGTGGAGCACCAGCCGAAATTGCGGCGGGAGGTCTTTCGCATCGTCGACGGCGCCAATGACCATCAGCAGTCCACCGGAAAGTAACAGTACCGCGAGTTTTACAGTGACCCCGATAAACAGCAGGCAGATCGCAAACGCGATCCAGATGGCGATGCCGCCGATTTGAGGAATCGCGCCGTCGTGGTTCTTGCGGTGATCCGGGTGGTCCAGCAGACCGAATCGCGCGGCTACCGGCTTTAACAGGGCAATGCACAAGGCGGTGCTACCGAGGGCAAGAATCAGGGTGAAAATAGCGCTTATCGCCATGAAAAGTAGTAGTCCAGTTTGCGTATCGCGCAGCCAGTATAACCGTTGTCTTACCTGCCGCTAATGTCCCAGAGCCAGGTGGCCCTTGGCCCGGGGAGCGCACTCCCTGGATTCGACTACTTTACGTGTGATCGAGCGCTATTATGTAAGACGTGGTTCACGCTTTGGGTGGGCGCGGCGACCTTAATCGCCGGCAGGCAGACGAATTGAGAAGCGCGTGCCGGCACCCACCGATGAAGAGACCTCCATTTGGCCGCCGAGTGCCCGGACGTAGTCGCGCGCCTGGTATGCGCCGATACCCATGCTCTGACTGCCCTTGGTACTGTCGAAAGGCCGGAACAGCCGTTCGCGTATAAACTCCTGACTCATGCCGGCGCCGGTATCCGCAATTGAGACATGTATTGCGCCGTTTGAGGCTTTAGCCTTGATCGTGATTTCTCCATCTTCCGGCGTCGCCTGCTGCGCGTTCCTGATCAAGTGCTCAAAGACCGTGGTCAATCGTTCCGGGTCTGCTCGCGTCAACATAGGCTCACTGCTGATCTCTATATCTGGTGTCGGTCTCAAAGGCTTACAGCGACTGACGGCGTTCCCGATCGCCTCGTTGACGTCCGTCAGGCGGGATGCCGGCACTTTGGATCCACTGCTCAGCTGCTCCATCAGCCGCTTCATACGCGCAACCGAGTGGGCAATCGTGTCAATCGCGTCGTCGATGAACTTCGGATTGTCCCGGAATTTTTCGGCATTCCGGACGACGAGCGACTGCTGCGCGATCAGGTTGTTCAGGTCGTGCATCAGGAACGCCGTCAAGCGGTTGTAGGCGCCGAATTGCCGGCTTTCCGCCAGGCGTTTGTCGGACTCCGCCTGATTGATGTGCATGCCGACGTGACTTCCCACGGTGCGCAACAGGTCATGATCCTCGAAGTTGAGGGTAGGCACGATCCTTGGTTTCTTCAGGATAATAAAACCGTACAGGCGGCTGCCCATAAAAATCGGCACGATCAACCACCAGTCATCGTCCCCGCTCAGCCAGTCGTGCAATTGCAGGTTATCGTAGCGCTCCGGGTAGCTCTTCAATTCCTCCAGGTCGACCACCCATTTCCGATCGCGCAGGAACGTCACCAGGGCTGTCTTGTCGGCAATCGGCGGGATGTTAGGAATCGCACTGTTCCATGAGCCTGCCGGGCTGTAGGGGTCGCTGGCGTCTTCTTGTATCCAGACTACCCCGCCCGGACTGTCCACGATCTGTGCAACTGCCCGGACGGCCGTTGTTCCGACATCTTCCAGGCCGGATCTCGATAACGTCGAAATAAAACGCAGCCATTCTTTTCGATAATCGTACTTGTATTGCAGAAATGTCTTGGTAAGCAACACTCGTACGCGCGCGCGCGTGTGCCCGGATGCAAACAGAACTGCCGCCACGGAAATTGCGGCAACGACGAGTACGATGCCTGCTACCGCGCTCCACTGTCCGCCGTAGTTGCGGACATACTGGTAGCCGATAATAACCAGCGCAACGTAGGTTGCGATAATGGTAAAACCGAACAGGTAAAAGGCAACCTGGCGCGGTACCTGAGCCTGCTGGGAGGTCTGTGCACGACGCCACATACCGAGTACCAGCGGTATACAGAACACGACATTGACGAAGCCGCGCGCCCCGTAAAACTCCGGCCCAATGGAAACGCCGGCGAGAACGAAAACATATATCGCGAGATCGAACAAAAAAATACCGGCAAGCGCGATGCAAATATACGGAATACCTGAACGCGAACTCGAGGGCACAATTCGGTACATATGCTCGACAGCCAATACGGTCATCAGCGCGGCTACGTATCCGCCTGTTACCCATAACATGATGTAGGGGGCAAGCTTGGCGGTGAGCAAGAAATACGCGACTGGCGCGCCGGCAAGAACGACAACCCGCACGGCGTAGCTGGAGCGCAGTCGCGGAAAGTCTGCGATCTCCCGCAGTATTGCAATTGTTGCAAACAGCCAGGCAAGGCCCCGCGACCACTCAACCAAGATCAGTAATGCGGGCGCACGGGTCAGGTCGAAATAGCTGGCCGCCCAGACGCCGGCCCACACCACGCTCAGGCCCGTCGCGAGTGCCGGCAGCAGTGACTGGTTGCGTCGTCGCCAACCGCTGAGCAACAAGATCGTGAGCAGCACGAAAACAATCGTCGAGACGGCGTAGCCAAGTGCCCCGATCTGGTTGGTGTCCATTGCTCCCCGCTAGTGAGTCCGATACCGGTTGATTGCGATCGCCAGAATAACCGTAGCGGCCGTCATTATCGACCCCGCGGCAGTTGGGGAAACTGTGACGAAACCGCATGGCACTTTATATGCGCCCGCTATAGTATTTCGTACCCACCGGATTCGTCAGGATACTCATGAGCGCTTTGAAAGTTCATTTGATTGCAGCCGCCAGGCCCAATTTTATGAAAGTCGCCCCTCTCTTCCACGCTTTGGCGGCGACGGACTGGGCACACCCTATGCTCGTGCATACCGGTCAGCACTATGACCGAAACATGTCCGATGCCATTCTCGAGGATCTGGGTGTTCCCGAGCCGGACTTCCACCTTGGCATCGGCAGCGGCACGCATGCCGAGCAGACAGGCAATGTCATGATCGCTTATGAAAAAATTTGTCTTGAGCACCGTCCCGATTGGATTGTTGTGGTCGGCGACGTCAACCCGACGGCCGCCTGCGCGATGGTGGGCACGAAGCTTTGGATACCGGTAATCCACCTGGAGGCGGGACTTCGCAGTGGCGACCGCAAAATGCCAGAGGAAATTAATCGTCTCGTGACTGATGCGATTGCCGACGTCCTGTGGACGCCGTCACCCGACGCTGACGAGAACCTGATAGCTGAAGGGGTTGCCAAAGAAAAAATCGACATGATCGGCAACATCATGATCGACTCCTTCGAAATGCTGCGGAGTGGCATCGAGGCTGCAAACACCCCCGCCGAGATTGGGATGAAACCGGGGAGCTATGCGCTGGTGACATTGCACAGGCCGTCCAACGTCGATGCCCTGGAGAATCTGCAACCGATCGTCGATGCATTGCTTGAGGCCGCGAAGTCGCTGCCCGTCGTATTCGTAGCTCATCCGAGAACCATTAAAGGCCTGGAGAAGTTCTCGCTGAGAGACAAGCTCGAGGCAGAATCCGCTATCAAGTTGCTGGACCCGGTACCGTACGTCAAATTCATGAGCCTTGTGACCGGCGCGCGCGCGGTCATCACGGACTCAGGGGGGCTACAGGAAGAAACGACCTACCTCGGCATACCGTGCCTCACGCTGCGCGAGAACACCGAGCGGCCGATCACCGT
>JABDKF010000302.1 GCA_013003155.1 Woeseia sp.
GAATAAGAATGCCGAAAGGGGACAGGCACATCCTGACAAAGTCAGCCGAAGAAACCGGTTCGGGCGAGATTTCGCGTGAGTCACTGGTCAAGATCCTCGAAATCATGGGGCGCCTGGCCTCACCGGAAGAGCTGCCGGAACTGCTGCGCGAAATCATCGAGGTCGGCAAGGTTGCGATCGTCGCCGAGGCTGGCGTGCTGTGGCTCTATGATCACCCGTCCGGCGATATGGTAATGGTGGTGCCGTCGGCTGAGGAGCCGCGCAGGATTGCAACGGGCGAAGGTCTTGCCGGGCAATGCGCAGATGAACGCCGCACGATCAATATTTCGAATTTCAACGACGACGCGCCGCTCGCAAAGCTCGTCGGGTTCCAGGTCAAATCGTTACTGTCGGTCCCCATTCTCGGCCAGGACGCATCCGTTTTAGGTGTTATGCAATGGCTCGGTGTCAACCACGGTCAATTCGATCAACATGACGAATGGATAGCACCCGCCCTGGCGGCCGAAGCGGCTATCGCAATCCAACACACACGATTTACTGACGAACTGTTGGCCAACGCCATTCTGCACCGCGAGGTTGCCGTCGCGCGCGAGATTCAAATCAGCACGCTGCCACGCGAGATGCCGACCGTGCCGGGTTACGACCTGGAGGGCCGTTTCCTGCCAACCGACCACACCGGCGGCGACCTTTACGACCTCGTGGTATTGGACGGTCGGCTGTTCATGCTGCTCGGTGACGCTACCGGGCACGGTTTCGGACCGGCCCTGTCGTCGACGCAAATGCAGGCGATGCTGCGCGTTGCCTTTCGTCTTGGTGCAGATCTCGACACGGCGTATATGCAGGTGAATAACCAGCTCACGGAAGACCTGCCGGACGATCGCTTCATCACTGCTTTTATGGGTTTTCTGAACCCTGAAACGCACGAAGTCACTTATCATTCCGGCGGACAGGGGCCTATCCTGCATTACCATGCCGCCACCGCAGAGTGCGAGTGGCACAAGCCGACCAGCTTCCCGGTCGGCGCGATGGAGATGTCGTCACCTGATACGTCGCACTGTCTGACGTTGGCCCCGGGCGATGTGCTCGCTTTAATATCGGACGGCGTTTACGAATATGCGAATAGCGACAAGACTCAATTTGGCGAAGAACGCGTCGGCGACGTCATTCGAAAAAACCACCAGCTGCCGATGTCTGAGCTTTGCCAGGTCCTGATCGACCAAACCTTCGAGTTTGGCGCCAACGAACCCCAGGCGGACGACATTACGCTGGTCCTCGTCAAACGTGAGTCATAATTTGCAAGGCGGTGAGACCGATGCAGAGAAAATTTTCACGAAACCTTGATGAAATTGCCAATATCGTCGCCCTTACAGAGGAATTTTTTGCGCGTGAAAAGCTGGATCCCACATTGCGTCCTATCGTCGATCTCTGTGTCGAAGAACTTTTTGTGAATATGGTCACGTACAACCTGGAGACCGCTGAAGATATCCTGATTGAAATGAAAGCCCGACACCCTGGTATCGAAGTCAGTCTGACGGACTTTGATGTAGAACGGTTCGATCCCTCCGAATTGGCGCCGGTCGATATCAACGCCCCACTGGAGAATCGCGAACCCGGGGGACTCGGCCTTTTCCTGGTGATGAAAATGGCTGATTCTATTCATTATGAATACCGGGATCGCGTCAGCCGAATTACATTTTTTGCCGATCGGAAAACAGACGATGTTTGAAATTGCCAAAAAACCCGACGGGACCATCGCCATGGCAGGCCGCCTCGACGCTGCGAAGGCCAACCGGGCGCAAGAATTCCTGGACGCCGTCGACGGCCCGTGCGTAATCGACCTGCACGACCTGGAGTACATATCCAGCGCTGGTCTGGGCGTCTTGCTGCGTACCCACAAGCGGCTCATGACTGCGGGCGGAGGGTTGGAATTGGTTAACGTTAATAAGCATATCAATGACATATTCGCATATTCGGGTTTTGACAAGCTGTTCAAGATCAGCGCGGCAGCCACAAAATCAGAGTGAATGAAGAATGTCCAGCAGGTGGCACGCAGCGATTCACCGACATGGCCGTGCGATATTCGCACCAACTTTTCGTGGGCTGAGCCGTAGGTATGGATAAGGCCCAGGAATTGAAGCTCGTCCGTCAGTGCCAGCGAGGAGACCGAAAAGCAATGGAAGTCTTGTTAACTGCCTACGAAAAGCCGGTGTTTAACGCTGCTTTTCGCATGCTGGGAAATGCGGACGACGCGGCTGACGCTACCCAGAATGTTTTCCTAAAGGCATTCGAAAATATCAAGACCTTTGATCCGGGCCGCCGTTTCTTCAGCTGGATCTACCGCATTGCGATAAACGAATCGATTGACCAGTTAAAGCGGCGCGACCGCATGACGCGCGTCGATCAGGAAATACCGGATACGACCCCTGCACCGTTGCAGCGTGCGGTCGCCAGTCAGGTCGACCAGCAAATCCAAACCGCACTCCTTTCGCTAAGCAGCGAATACCGGGCCGTTATCGTGCTGCATTATTTTTGTGACTGCGACTACCGCCAGATCAGCGACACGCTCGATATCCCGGAGAAAACGGTGAAATCGAGGCTCTACGGCGCGCGCCAGCAGCTCAAGGCGCAGCTGTCACGTCACGGCATTCTTTCCTCATGAGCGATGCGCGCTTGGATGAGTTGTTAAACGCCGAGTTGGACGGCCAGCTTGACGCGAACGAGCACGCTGAACTTGAGCAGCTGCTGCGTGACGACCAGGCAAGAAATTCCCAGCGGGAGCTCGCCGCGCTCGATCGAATTCTGCGCGATCTTCCGGAACGGCAGTTGCCGCCCTCGTTGCATCAACGCATCTCATCGACCGCAGGACTGACGAAGACTAAAACGAAAGAGTCCTCATGGATTAGCAACCTGTGGCTATCGCCGATTACCCGCCTCGGCTTCGCTGCCGCGGCCGGCGTGCTGCTGAGCCTCGCAATATTCAACGGCGGTGGTCCCGACATGATCGGCGCGCCAAGCAGCGAGATGCTGGGTTCCATGGTGCCGCAGCCTGGCGAAATCGACGGCGAGATCATTGACCAGCTGCGCCTGTCAGGCACTGGCGCCGCGCTGCACGCCGCTTTACTGCAACGTGACCAACAATTAATGCTGAGAATTGATCTTGACGCAACCGCACCGGCAGATCTTGCGGTGGACTTCAGATCCTCAGGTGTACAGTACGAGTCTCTTGTCGATGACAATGACGATATCTACGCGGCGAATTTTGCAGATTCAGTACTGCGCCTGAACGGAATCGGCAAGCGCCAATTCACAGTTTTACTCAGTCGCGAGGATAACGCGACGGCTGCGGAGTCAGCCACCATTCAGTTGGAATTTTCCAGCAAGGGGCAAGCATCTGAGTCGGGATCACTCAGATTAGCCCATTGAAAAAAGTCCAGTGACAGGGGGCTTGAGATTTACCCCGTCAAATTTACCGAGGAGCAAGGCGATGACTAGTAATCAAAAATCAAAGGCGCGGACGTCCGCCGTCCTGGCCATTTTTGGGATGGCGATCGGCGTCGTAGCGTACTACGGCGTCAAGCATTCCATTCCTACTGACGGAGCTACCGGCACGGTAGCACCCGCCGAACGTTACAGAGGCGAACAAGTGACCGCCGACGACGTGCAACTCGGCGACGAATCTGTGGCACAGGTCATGCAAACCGATGTCTACCAGATGATCGTTGAGGATGCTGCGTTTGCCGCCGCATTGCGCGAGGAGTCTTTCCGGCAGCTGTTGTCGAATGACGCGTTTTTGAGCGCAGCTAGCCTCGACTCGTTTCGTAGCCTCATGCGCAACGACGATGCGATTGCCGCCCTGCGTAGCGACGCAGCACGAACTGCGATAAGCAGTGACGCCTTCCGGACGGTCGCCAGAAGCGATGTGTTTTTGGACGCCGCGCGGAGCAGCGCATTCCGCAGTGCATTGCAAAGTGATGCATTTTTTATGCTGATGCGCAATGAAGCGTTTGCTGATGCAATGAATAGCGACGCTTTCCTGAGCCTGATGCGCAATGAGATATTCCGCAGCGCAATGCTCAGCGACGCTGCACGTGATGCCGCACGCAGCGGCACGTCGGTGCTTGATGCCATGCGCATGGATGCCAATCTGCGAAATACGCTGTCGAACGATGCCAATCTGAACGCCGCGTTTAGCAGTGATTCCTTCCGGATGGCGCTTGGCAACGATGCGTTCCGGTCTGCACTCACCAATGATGCGTTTCGCAACGCAATTAGTTCAGACGCATTCCGCTCAGTATTGCGTGAGGACGCCTTCGCCAGGATGATGCGCTCGGAATTGTATCGCGAGAATCTTGGCAACGACGCGTTTCTCGGCGCAATGCGCAATGAAGTGATGCTGAATGCGATGCAGAACGATGCCTTTGCGCGTGCAATGTCCAGTGACAGCTTCCGCAGCCTTTTTAGAAGCGAAGCCTTTATGAACGCGTTAAGCAGCGACTCCTTTATGGCAGCGCTGAATAACGATTCGTTCAGGACTGCGCTTCGCAGCGACTCGTTCCAAGATGCGATGCGCAATGAATCGTTCGCGAATGCCATGCGCAGTGAATCATTCCGGCAGTTGATGCAGAGGGATGCATCGTTTGCGCTAGAACGAAACGCGCAACGCAACAGCAATTAGTTCCAACGGGGGGGACTCGGGCACTACATCGCCAAGGCTCGAGCGCGGTCCGTCCGCCGCAAGGCGGACGGATTGCGTTTTGGTAAACCAGCGAGCATAGTCAGCAGTGACTTCTGCTGAATTCGGACAGAATAAGAACAATGCAAATACCGAAGCTGCTTGTTTTACTCGCTCTCTGTTTTCTGGTGCCAGGTCGCGCCGCTGCTGAAGCTTTCGAGCTCGACGTCGTTGAGACGCAAGACTTGAGGTTGCTCTATCTCGACCCTTTTCAGACTCACCTCGCACCCTACGTAATACGAAACTTCCAGAACTCGCTCGAATTCCAGCGCCGAATTTTTGACTGGAATCCACGCGAAAAGTCGACCGTCGTCCTGACCGACCTCAGTGACTATGGTAACGCGGGGGCTGGTGCATCGCCATCGAACGGCGTGTCGATATTCATTGCACCCGCGAGCCGAACGCTCGAAACAATGCCGAGCAGTGAACGAATTTTCATGATCATGAATCATGAGATGGTGCACGTCGCCAATATGGACGTCAGCAATCGCCAGGACCGGCGCTGGCGACGCCTGTTTGGCGGCAAGCCTCGCCAAACCGATCGCCACCCGCTGTCAATTCTTTACAACTATTTAACCGTGCCGCGACTCAGCGCCCCGCGCTGGTACCTCGAAGGTGCCGCAACCTTCATGGAAACCTGGATGTCCGGTGGAATCGG
>JABDKF010000303.1 GCA_013003155.1 Woeseia sp.
TATTTTTGCTGCAATTTTTTGATCGCCGCGTGGGTTGCCGCATCTGCATCGGCGTCAGTAAGGGTGCGGGATGTTTCCTGTAAAATCAAGCCAAAAGCTATGCTTTTTAGCCCTGCTTCTATGCCGGCGCCGCGGTATACGTCGAAAACCGTGACCTCCCGGACGAGCCCGGGGGCGGCCTCCTCGACAGCCGCGCGGATTTGCGCAACCGAGACCGCTTCGCCGACGACGATGGCGAGGTCCCGCCTGATCGCGGGAAAGCGCGACACGGCCTCTGCGGCCGGCAGCGAGGTTTGCAGGAACTCATCAGCATCGAGCTCAAACAGAAACGCGTCTTTCTTGAAATCCAGTTTGCGGGCTACAGCCGGATGCAACTTGCCGATAAGACCGAGCTGTTTGCCGCCGCGCAAAATTGCGGCTGCCTGGCCCGGTTGCAGCGCGACATTCTCGGTCGCAACAAATTCGAAATCTGCCGCATCGCCGGTGATCCCGATCAACGCTTCGAGATCCCCTTTTAGGTCAAAGAAATCAGCTGCTTGCGTCTTTGTTCCCCACTGCTCTGGCAACGCCGAGCCAACAACAATTGCTGACACGCGCAGAACTTCCCGCGGCTCGTCCAGGCTGCCGTGATAAGACCTGCCAATTTCGAACAAGCGCACGCGCTCTTGCTGTCGCGACAGGTTGCTTCGAGCGGCGTGCAACAATCCTGTCCATAACGTGCCGCGCATGACCGACAGGTCTGTCGAAATCGGGTTGCTCAAAACCAGAGGTGACTTAACGCCCGTCAAAGCCTGATCGGATTCAGCGTCGACAAAACTCCAGGTGATCACCTCCTGGAAATCGCGACCGAGCAGGATTTCCGCTATGCGATTAACGGGAATTTTGTTTTCTGCAACAGGCTCCAGCGGTGTTTCCGAGACAGCCGTATTCTCGTCTATCTGATCGTAGCCATAGACGCGCGCAACCTCTTCGACCAGGTCCTCTTCGATGACTATGTCAAATCGAAAGCTGGGTGGCGTTGCCCTCCAGCCGTCATCAGTAACGTCTACATCAAACTGTAGTCCTTGCAGATTACGGGTGACCGTGTCGTCGGCTATGGTGACGCCAAGCAACTTGTGCAGGCGCTCCCGACGCAATGCAACCGGCTCGCGTCTGGGTAGCAATTCCTCGTGGACATGGTCTTCAGCGGGTCCGGCCTTGCCGCCTGCAATTTCCAAAAGTAGTTGGGTTGCTCGCTCGATAGCACGCGGCGGCAATTCGGGATCTACACCGCGTTCAAAACGCAGTGACGCATCGGTGTGCATACCGTAACTGCGGGCTCTCCCTGCCATGACCTCCTGCGGCCAGAACGCAGCCTCAAAAAAGACATCACGCGTTGCATCTGTCACCGCCGTACTCAGGCCGCCCATGATGCCGGCCATACCAATCGCGCCGGAATCGTCAGTAATAACCACCGTATCCGGATTGAGCGCGATATCGCGCTCGTCCAATAACGTGAGTTTCTCGCCGGTTTTTGCGAGTCGCGGCCTGATCGTTCCGTCAAGTTTGGCGCAATCGTAGGCGTGCAGGGGCTGCCCCAGTTCCAGCATGACGTAGTTGGTGATATCCACGACCGGGTGGATGGCCCGGATGCCGCTGCGCCGCAGCCGCTCAGTGAGCCATAGCGGGGTCTGCGCGGCAGGATCGATGCCACGAATGACCCTGCCCGCAAATCTCGGACAAACGTCCGGTTCAATAAGATCAACCGCCTGGGTGTCTTTGATTGCGGCCTCAACGGCAGAAAAATCCGGACCGCTCAGCGATGTCGCCGTTTGTGCGGACAGGTCACGCGCGATACCGAGAACGCTGAAGCAGTCGCCGCGATTGGGCGTGAGATCGACGTCGAAAACCGCATCAGGCAACCCCAGGAATCCTGCCAGGGTCTCGCCAACGGGCGCGTCCTGCGGTAATTCGATGATGCCGTCCGATTCGTCGCCGAGACCGAGCTCGGTCGCCGAGCACAGCATGCCGTGCGATTCGACGCCGCGAATCTTCGCTTTCTTCAGTTTGAGCCCGTTAGGCAATTTCGTGCCGGGACTCGCGAGCGCCGCCTTCATACCGGCCCGCGCATTTGGCGCACCGCAGACGATTTGTACGGGATCGCCCTTGCCGCTTGATACCTGGCAGACCCGCAGACGATCCGCATCCGGATGCGGTTCTGCGCTCAGCACCTCCGCAACGACGACGCCATCGAGTCCGGCACCTTCGACGACCAGGCCGTCCAGTTCATGACCTGCCATCGTCAGGGCGACGCCGATTGCCGCGGCATCCAGATCCGGATTCACCCATTCACGCAACCAGCTTTCTGCAAACTTCATTGCAAGCCTGCCTTAGTGAAACTGGCGCAGGAAGCGCAGATCATTGTCGAAAAAAGTGCGTAAGTCAGTCACGCCGTAGCGCAACATGGCGAGGCGCTCTACGCCCATGCCAAACGCGTAGCCGGTGAATTCTTCTGCATCGATGCCGGCGTGCCTGAGGACATTCGGGTGCACCATGCCGCAACCCAGAATTTCCAGCCATTTTCCTTTTGACCATTCGACGTCAACCTCGGCCGACGGCTCAGTAAACGGAAAGTACGAAGGACGAAACCGCAGTTTCGCGTCGCGCTCAAAAAAACTTTCGACGAACTGGTGTAGCACGGCTTTGAGATTGGCAAAACTGATGCCGCGATCGATCACCAGGCCTTCAACCTGGTGAAACATCGGTGTATGCGTTTGATCAGAATCGCAACGGTACACGCGACCCGGCGCAATGATGCGCAGCGGCACGCCCTCCTCGACCATCGAGCGTATTTGCACGGGCGATGTGTGCGTGCGCAGCAGGCGGCCACCCGGAAAATAAAACGTGTCGTGCATGGCACGCGCAGGATGATTCTCAGGAATGTTAAGCGCCGTGAAATTGTGGAAATCGTCCTCGATTTCAGGACCGGAACGGACGCCGAAACCGGCATTGCAGAATATCGATTCAATGCGCGACATTGCGCGCGAAACCGGGTGGCGGCCGCGAATTCCGACGCCGCGGCCCGGCAACGTGACGTCGACGGCATCCTGCTGCAGCTTCGCTTCGAGCACCGCGCTTTCCAGCTCAGCGCGGCGCGCATTCAAACATTCAACGAGGGCCTGCTTGGCGCGGTTTATCGCCTGGCCGGCCGCGGGGCGTTCGTCTGCTGAGACCTTGCTCAGGCCCTTCAAGCGGTTCGTCAGCTCGCCCTTCTTGCCGAGATACGCGACGCGCACCGCATCGAGCGCGGACAGGTCCGCCGCGGCGGCGATCTGTCGCTCCGCCGACGTGACCAAGTCATCAAGTGCCTGCATCGGCCTGACCGGTATCAGTCAGTGTTCAGGTGTCGGCGAGTGCAGCTTTTGCCTGTTCGGCAATCGCACCAAATGCGTCGATATCGTGTACGGCAATATCCGCCAGTACCTTGCGATCAATATCGATCTCGGCACGATTTAGCCCGTTGATCAGGCGGCTATACGACATACCGTAGATACGTGCCGCTGCGTTGATGCGTGTAATCCACAGAGCGCGGAACTGACGCTTGCGCTGACGGCGATCGCGGTACTCGTATTGACCGGCCTTGATGACAGCCTGTTTCGCTGTCTTGAACAGTTTGCTGCGTGCGCCGTAATAGCCCTTGGCTTTGCCAAGTACTTTTTTATGGCGCGCTTTGGCGGTAACGCCACGTTTTACTCTTGCCATCTCTCAATCGCTCCTCAAGTGTAAGGGAGCATGCGACGCACGCTCTTGACGTCACAATCGGCTACCTGCTGGGTCAGACCCAACTGGCGTTTCCGTTTGGACTTCTTTTTAGTGAGGATGTGATTGAGGTGGGACTGGGCACGCTTGAAGCCGCCCTTGCCCGTCCGCCGGAAGCGCTTGGCGGCGCCCCGGTTAGTCTTCATTTTAGACATTTCCGTCTCCGATTTTCATAGCCCTGGAACGTACGTCACTGCGGTATTGCAGCGCGCCGCGACAGGCGGGTTTTGGCATTGACCCGTTTACGGGTTGCCGCCACTCACTTTTTCTTTGGTGACATCACCATGATCATTTGCCGGCCTTCCATCTGCGGCATTTGTTCAACGACACCAATTTCTGCCAGATCGTTTCTGACCCTTTCCAGCAGTTTGGCACCCAGCTCCTGGTGTGCCATCTCACGTCCCCGAAACCGCAGCGTGACTTTGCATTTGTCACCGACTTCGAGAAATTCTGTCAACTTACGCAATTTGATCTGGTAATCGCCCTCGTCTGTTCCGGGACGAAACTTGATTTCCTTTACGTGCACCTGCTTTTGCTTGCGCTTTGCCGTCTGAGCTTTCTTGTTCAGCTCGAACAGGTATTTGCCAAAGTCCATGACCCGGCAAACCGGAGGTTTAGCGGTCGGCGAAACTTCGACCAGGTCGAGCGATACCGCCTTTGCAACTTGCAACGCTTCGTCCAGTGGCATCACGCCGGCTTGCTCGCCGTCCTGATCAATTACCCGTACTTCCGAAGCCTCAATTTCCTCATTGCGTCTTACGCGCTTGGTGCTGGCGATATGCCAATCCTCCTCAAAACCAGAATTTCCGCCGATTCAGCCTTGGCTGACCGGCGGGGGACGCGAATTTTAAAGCCGCGGCGAGTCCGAAACAAGCCGTTAAGACGCGAAAATTCAACAATTTCGGGTGCGGCACCAAAACTCGGCGTCTATTTGTGGCCAATATGCAACGGATCGCGAGAATTCCGGCGAAACAGGGCCTCAGCGAACGGCGCCATTGGCCAAACGCCGCATCAGCCAAAGCGGCTGAATTCGACGAATCAGCGATCGACAGGTCCTACTGCCCCACTTGCGCGTTTCCGGAAGGAAGTAGCCTCGCCGGGTTTGCGAGCCAGCCCGACAAGTCGGCGGCGAGCAACGCTCGCGCGCACCGACGAAAAACCACGCAATCGGGCATTCAGTTGCGATCCGCAGGATCGGCAACTGCAATGCCAATAGAAACCAAGTTTGGTGGGCGATGGT
>JABDKF010000309.1 GCA_013003155.1 Woeseia sp.
AACGAGCTCAACCAGCGGATGAACAAGATGCGCGAGGACCTCGTATCCGCGCGCGAGCAAATGAAACGGGATTCGTTGACCGGTGTATTCAACCGCCGCGCTTTCGACACCGGCATCATTCACAGCCTGAACCTGAACTTTATCCTGGATCAGCCGATCACGGTAATTCTCATCGACCTCGATTACTTCAAGGAGGTCAATGACACCTATGGCCATCCGGGCGGGGATGCTGTGCTACGCACCTTCGGTGACCTGTTGTCACGTACCTTCGTGCGCAAGAACGACATTGTCGCGCGCTTCGGCGGCGACGAATTCGCGGTCATCCTGTCAGACACCACGGCAGAAATTACCGGCATGCTGTTGGAGCGTTTCCACGAGAGACTGAAGGAAACGCGCCTGCCGGATGTGAGCGACGAACTCAGAATTTCCTGCTCCACCGGCTACACGGCAATCGCACCCGGCGATACCGTCGACGAACTCCTGAAGCGCGTTGATAGTGCCCTGTATGTGGCCAAGAAAGCCGGGCGGGGTCGCTGTCACTTTGCTCCGCCGCCGGAACCGGCCGAGCTAATGCTCGCCGAAGCTTAAGTCCGGCGACATCCTGCCGATAACCGGGGTAGATAGTTGAGTCCTTATATCGCAGGCGCTATTGCAGTCAGTAAACATCCGAATGAGCGGAGGAGCCCGGATTGGATCTTGCAACACTAATTGGCTTAATCGGTGCATTTGGCATCGTGCTGGCATCCATCATGATGGGTGGCTCGGCCGGCACCTTTGTCAATATGCCGTCGGTGCTGGTGGTCTTCGGCGGCACCGCGCTGGTCACGATGATGAAGTTCAGCCTCGGCAAGTTTCTCGGCGCCGCAGCGATTGCCGTGAAGGCCTTTTTGCACAAGCCCAGCGCGCCCGAAGATCTGATCGTAACCTCGGTTGAACTGGCCAAAACGGCTCGCCAGGGCGGACTGTTGGCTCTCGAGGATGCAGAGGTTCCCGACGAATTCATGAAGTCCGGTCTTGGCATGCTGATTGACGGCCACCCTGCCGATGTCGTCCGCTCGACGTTGACCAAAGACCTTAACCTGACTGTTTCCAGGCACAGCGACGGTCAGGATATTTTCAAAGCGATCGGGGATGTTGGCCCCGCCATGGGCATGATTGGCACGTTGATCGGCCTCGTACAAATGCTGGCAAATATGGACGATCCGAAACAAATCGGACCTGCCATGGCCGTCGCTCTTTTGACGACACTGTACGGCGCGATACTGGCCAATATGTTTGCGCTTCCCGTAGCAGACAAGCTGGCTGTCCGCAGTCGCGAAGAGTTCACGACCAAGTCGCTTATCATCGATGCGTTGCTCGGCATCCAGGGCGGCCAGAATCCGCGCGTTATCGAAGGCATGCTGCAAACCTACCTGCCGCGCTCCAAGCGCCCGCAGGAAGAAGAATGACAATTCCGGCCAAGTGAATGTCCGAGCCCGCGGAGAAACCAGAAGAGCGCGGCGTCCCGGCATGGGTTATGACCTTTGCCGATCTTATGACGCTGCTGATGTGCTTTTTCGTCTTGTTGCTGTCTTTTTCTGAAATGGATGTTCTGAAATTCAAGCAATTGTCAGGCTCGATGAAGAATGCTTTTGGCGTGCAGGCGGAGATTGAGGTGAAGTCGATTCCAAAAGGTACCAGCGTCATTGCCCGAGAATTCAGCCCCGGTCGGCCAGACCCGACTGCTCTGCCCGTTGTAAGGCAATTCACGATTGACTCGAACAAGAGCACCCTGGATGTTCTTGATAAAGAGAAGAAACTGCGCGACGACATGGAGAAGCAGGCAAAACGACTGCGGCTGGCACTACAAGAAGAGATTAAAAACGGCAGCGTATCGATTGAGACCGAGGGTATGCGGATAATTATTCGCATCCTGGAAAAGGCTTCGTTTGACTCGGGCAGTGCAAAATTACGGCCAGACTTTTCTTACGTGCTGAAAAAGATCGGCAGCATGATCGACAATAACAGCGGCCTGATCAAGGTTTCCGGACATACCGACAACGTGCCGATTTCCCGAAACAACAGGCAGTTCCGTTCAAACTGGGAACTGTCGTCGTCACGCGCGGTGTCGGTCACTCATGAACTGCTCAAGACTACAAGCGCCGATGCGGGACGCTTCACCGTCACCGGGCACGCGGACACCAAACCCCGAACCGATAATATAAGCTCCGCGAGTCGCGCGAAAAACCGCCGGGTCGATATCAGCATCATCCGTGGTGAGGCCGATCCGATAAGCGAAACGTCCGCGCTGAAAGTGAGTCCGGTCGCAGAAATGACGACGAAGGCCATCGAAAATGCGGCAGCGGTTGTTGCAGAGGACAATAGTGATGAATAGCAAAGAGAATCGCCGATCGTTTCGCATCCAGGAGACCGCCTACGTTCACCATGAGGTGATTGGCGAGGCCGATTTTCTGGCGGGCATTGACCGTTGGCGGCTGCGTCACGGCAACGGTGCCGGCATTCGTTCCAAAATGATGGATCTGGACGCGAGACTCGAAGAGCAGCTGTTTGTCCTGAAAACGACTAATTCGAAGGCCGCAGAGTGCCTCGACTTGCTGCGGTCAAAGCTCGATATTGTCGTCGATCAGCTGCCGATTTTTCGCGAGTGCAAGACGTCTCTCGCCAAGGGATCACCTCAGGTTTGCGATATCAGTGCCGATGGCATGGTCTTTGGGGCGCGTAGCGCGCTCGAACCAGAATCCAAGCTCGCACTGCGCCTGCTACTGGAAACCGACAGCCGTTACATCGAAACTTTTTGCCGCGTCGTCCGCGTAACCGATCCGCCAGATGCTGACAATAAAGAACTCCCGGTTGGCATCGCGGTCGAATTTGTTGGCATGCCGCCGACACAAAAAGAAATCCTGATTCAGCACTTGTTTACCCGCCAGTCCGAGAGCTTGCGCATCCGCAGACTGGAACTGGACGCATTCTAGAAACAGTTTTTCTTGTGTAGCGGCACCTATGAGTAGTCAGGATGCCAATGCCTCGCGAATTGCGCTGAGCTTGTCGTCAAATGTTTGATACAGCAGCGGCAACTCGTTGTCCTCGATTCCGAGTCGCTGCATTGCAGGAATCTCCGCGGGCACAAATTCTGTTTCGGCCAACCTCGGATCTACCCCGGCCTTTTTCGCGACCCCGATATGCCTCAACAATATTTTAGCGACGTACACGACATCGGCGAGCGTTGGCGATTTGCTGTTGTATTCGCTCATGTATTCTTTCGCGTCCAGCGTCTGAGCAACTTCGCTTGAAAAGTCCCATGACTCCACGATGCACTTGCCCACCTTCGGGTGCCATTCCGTGAGCACGCTTTTCAATTCGACAGGATCCCTCAGCAATGCCGGATAGTTCTTCATTTCTTTAATAATGTAGAGTTTACCGACGTAATGCAGCAGGCCGCACATAAAGGCTGATTCCTCCTTAAAAGAGCGACGGTTATCAACGACCGCCGCGCACATCGCGGCAATCTGCATGCTCTTTTGCCAAATTTTGCGCAGCGCCGGCGCAATTTCCTTGTGCTGTTCGGCAAGAAACATCTGGCGAACGGCCATCGATACGGCCGTGCTTCTGACGAGGTCGAAACCCAGGCGGTTCAAGGCAACTTCAAGCGTATCTATACGCGTTCCGCTGGGGTTGTAGGCCGTTGAGTTGGCAAACACCAACAGTCGCGAAACCAGCATGGGGTCCGTTTTTACGACCTGACTGACTTGCTCGATATACACATCTTCTTTTTCCAGCGTCTTGCGAATACGCAACACGATGTCCGGAAAGGATGGCAGGCTGATCTTGCCGGCATTGAAAGCCTTGGCAAGATCCGCGAGGAATTCGAAATGCGGGTTGGCAACCATAATCGTCCCCGTGACTAGTGTCGTGCCGATTCTTCAGATGTGCGTTTCACCGCATGCATTCGTAACAGCAGCTGGGCTTCACCAATATTAAGACCACAGCCGCGGACCAGGTCGTCAACTGTTGCCCCGGAACGGGCCATGCGCACCGCGTATTCAACCGGCAATTCATTTTTCAAAGGTGGCACTGGCGCTGCAGCTACAAGCGGCAAAGCATTTTGCTGCTCGGTCACCAGCTTGGTTAAGCGCGCCTCAAACATCGTCATTCGGCGGTCAACCATGCGGCGCAAATCGGTATCGTCGTAAGCAGCGACCGGTGCAGGCAACGTCAAAACGTTTTCCGCATAAGCGTTGAGTTCAAAACGCAGCCTGATGCTGTTAATGAGACAGGCGATCAATAGCACGACGCTGGCCAGCGGCAGCAGGTATTGCAAAATAAAATTAGACATTGTCATCATACGTACTCATCAATTGTAGGTTTGTCGTCTTCACCGTCATCAGTCTCAACGCGTTTTTGCTTCTCCGGGGCCTTCTTGCGCTGCTGGTCGTCGCGTTCCTTGTGCGCAGGCTGCGGCGGCTTGACCGGCAGTGTCGGCGTAATTCGGTACACTCCAGGGATTCCATTGTCAGACACAATCGCCGCTCCGCTACTCGTCACTCAAGCCGCGCAAGCGAATAAGCGCCTGGCCATGAATTTGGCAGACGCGTGACTCGCTGACGCCCAGCACGGCACCGATTTCTTTCAGGTTGAGCTCACGCTCGTAGTAGAGCGACAGCACGAGTCGCTCACGTTCTGGCAGTTGACGGATGGCGTCAGCCAGGTTTTTCTTGAACTGCGCTTCATTTAGCTCCTGGTCTGGCGATGGCGTGTCAGAACTCGGCAAATCCCTTTGGTGCATCGGATCGCCCAGGGTCTCATCGAGACTGAACAGCCGACAGCCAGCCGTGTCAGCCAGAATCGCATGGTATTCCTCCAGCGTTATTTCAAGGCGCTCAACAATTTCCGCGGTTTCGGCAGGTCTGCCGGTTTCAGCCTCAATCTCGCGCACGGTCTCCGATACCTTGCGATGTTTTTGATGCACAGAGCGCGGCGTCCAGTCCAGCCGGCGCACCTCGTCAAGCATCGCACCGCGTATGCGAATGCCCGCAAAAGTGTCGAAGCTCGCACCTTTCGATTCGTCAAAATTACCCGACGCCTCCAGCAAGCCGATCATGCCCGCCTGCATCAAATCATTGATATCGATACTGGCAGGCAGGCGCGCGGCAAGGTGATGCGCGATTCGCTTGACCAGATCGAGGTGGTTGGTCACGAGCTCGTTTTGTGACACGTAATTGTTGGTCGCGTAGTTAGGGTAGGTCATCACGCCATACTCCCTACGCAAACAGTGTCAACGTGCAGAAGTTGCTCGAAGAAAAACTCAATGCCGCCGGTTGGTCCCGTGGTTGCAGGAAACTCAGCGAGCTTTTGAGCAATGCGTGTAAAGGCAAGACCGGAATCGCTGCTCGGGTACGCCTCGACAACCGCACGCTGTTGCTGCACGGCGCGCCGTAGATAGTCATCGTGAGGGACATTGCCGATGTGTCGTAATGCAACCTCCAGATATTGGTCGGTCACTTTTCGCAGCTTGGTGAAAAGCTGTTGGCCATGACTGGCATTGCTGGTCTGATTGGTCAGAATCTGAAAGCGGGAAATATCGTAGTGGCGACTGAACACCTTGATCAGTGCGTAAGCGTCAGTGATCGATGACGGTTCATCGCAGACCACGATGACTGCTTGCTGTGCCGCTTGCACAAACCGTGCGACGTTCTCCGAGATGCCCGCGGCGGTATCTACGATCAGCACATCGGGCGTGTCTTCCAGCGTTGAAAAGGCGTGGACGATAGCCGCTTGTGCCACCGGTGCAACATCGGTCATCAAATAATTGCCGGACGTCGCCGGCACGATTTTTAGTCCGCAGGGGCCGTCAATGATGGTCCCCGCCAGGTCTGATTCACCAGTGATGACGTGCGCGAGATTGAATCGCGGCTGCAACCCCAGCAATACATCTACGTTTGCCAACCCGAGGTCCGCGTCAAGCAGCAAGACGTTGCGCTTCAGGTTTGCCAGCGCAACCCCGAGGTTTGCAGCCACGTTGGTTTTGCCAACGCCGCCTTTGCCACTTGAGACCGCGACAACCTGAACCGGCCGCTTGCGTGAAACGTAACGGGCGCTCTCTTCCTGAGAAATACTATGCATGGGCAACACTCACCTTTCCGTAGTTTTCGGCCATTGTGTGTTCGTCGATGCGCGGCTCGCTCGCGTTAATGCAATCAACCGCGCGCTTCAGCAGCCACAGCTTGTGTCGGTTAGCTGCGTGCAGGTCATCCGGGATGTTTTGTCCGTCCGTGATCCAGGTAAGGGGCAAATCTTGTCGTATCAGCGCGCTCATGACGCAGCCAAGCTGTCCGGCTTCATCGATTTTGGTGACAATTGCACCGGCGAGTGGCAGCCGACGGAATTCGCGAACAGTTTCGTCGAGCGCAGCTTCCTGGCTGCAGGAAGACAGAGTCAGGTAAAATTTCACGTCTGCCGCGTTGCGCCGCCAGGCGGCCAGACGTTGTGCAAGGTCCTTGTCCCGTTGCCCCATACCTTCGGTATCAATTAACACCAGTTTTTTCTGCGTCAGCCCGGCAAGCACGCGCTGCAGGTCATCGGCATCCGTAGCAGCAAAAACCTTGACTCCAAGAATGCTGGCAAATGCGGCGAGGTGTTCGCGTGCACCAATGCGGTAGGCATCGGCACAAACGAGCGCCACGTCGTCCGTCCCGTGGCGCATGGAGTAACTTGCGGCAAGCTTCGCGATCGTGGTGGTCTTGCCGCTACCGGTCGGACCAATCAGCGCAACGACGCCGCCGTCATCCAACAGGGTGCTCCCTGTCACCGGCAGCATGTTTGCCAGTGTCGTCAGGGGTTCCTGCCAAATGTGTTTCAGGTCTTCGAGCGGGCCCAATCGTTCAATAATAGTTTTGGCAATGTCGGGCGCGACACCCATGCGCGCCAGGTTACGGAGAATCTGCGACAGCACCGGCGATCGGCGATTGCCATCGGCCCACAGCAAACCGGAAACCTGGGTCTCCAGCAGTCCGCGCAGATTGCTGATTTCCGAGCGCATCGATGCCAGCGTCGGATCTCCCGCGCGCGTCGCGGACGGCACGACGTCAATGCAATTGATTTCGACGGGCGCTGCTGCCGGAGAATCAGGGGACTCACGTTCTACGAGGACGTCCGCAACTCTTAATGCCGCCGCGGCGCGCTCTGCGTCACGGTCTGCAATATCTTTCGCGATCTCATAAAATTTCGAATCTTCGGTGTTCGCAGCGTCTTGTAGTTCATTGCTGGTGACGATAGTTCCAGCCTCGTCTTTTGCAACAACCCCGCCGAGCTGGTCGTCCGTATCGGCCGTATCGTCCGCATCGCGCTCGTTTCCGGGTTCGGCGTCGGACTGCTCCGTGGACGTGGCGATTGTTGGCGATGCGATGGCAAGGGTCGCGGCGGCCGTCGGCGCTTCCTGACCCAATGCGTGTTGCATTAACGCCTCGTCGTAATCGACTGCGGAAATAACCTCGATACCGTCGTCAACCCGGCGGTTCGACAGGATGACGGCGTCAGCGCCCTGGTCGTCGCGCACCCGCTTCAAAACCCGGCGCATGTCTTTATCTACAAATCTCTTAATCTTCACAGTGATATCCCACTACCTTTTCGGGTCTCTCAGGAGACCGCGCCAATCATCTGGATACGCTTGTCGTCCGGAATCTCGTTGTAAGCGAGCACGTGCAGGTTGCGAATGCCACGCATCATGCGTGCCAGCCATGGCCTGAGCGGCGGCGGCACAAGCAATACGGCCGGTTCACCGTTGACTTCCTGTTTCTGTGCTTCCGTGTTGAGCGATTCATGCAGCCTCTCCACGAGCCCCGGCTCGAGCCCCATGCTCGTGCCGTCTCGAGTACTCTCATTCAAGATTCGTTCCAACTCGGGTTCGAGCGTCAAAACAGGCAGCTCAGACCGCATGCCTGCTACGTTCTGGACTATCGAACGGCCCAGCGAGACCCGCACGGCGGCCGACAAAGCGTCGGGTTCCTGACTCTTGGCACCCCGCTCCGCCAGCGTTTCGGCGATGCGGCGAATGTTCTTTACTGAAATGCCCTCCTCGAGCA
>JABDKF010000314.1 GCA_013003155.1 Woeseia sp.
TTTAAGCTCGCACCAGAAGACAGCGGCGTTGAGCGCATCAATTTCCTGTCGACGACACAGCAAAAAGACCGACTGGGGACGAGCCGCCAGCACCCCCTGAGTGACCTGCTGTATGAGTCACGCATCGTCTATCTTGACGCACCGGGCTCTTTCGAACTGAAACATGATTTTCCGGAGCCGGTGGAAACCCTCGGACTGTGGGTGTCGGTAGACGGAGATGACACGGGTTCAAACTTCGACCTGCGAATCGACAGCATCACGTTGGATACAGTGAGCGGTTCGAAGTAAGTGCCTGGGTATGGTCCGGATTGCCGGAATGATCATCGCCTGCCCGTCGCCTTGTTGGCGGTTTTGTTCTCCCGTTCCGGGTAGACTGTGATTACGGTCTGATCCGCAAGGATCGAACTTCGATACATAAAAAAATACGCTGCCGTTATCGCAGCCACAGGCGGGGATCCAATGAAACTTGCAAAAATTGCTTTAACTTTCGCTGTCGTCGCAGCTCTTCTGCTTCTCGTGGCGGGTCCTGGCACACGACTGGGCCTGTGGGATTTTCGTTTCGGTTTCCTGCTGATGCGCTGGGCGCTGTTTGTCGGACTCGCTGCTGCCGTTGTCTCCGTAATCCTGCTGCTCATTCCGAAAACGCGCGCGGGCAACGGCACGCTGCTCGTTGTCGCCGTGCTCGTTAGTTTGGGTACCGCATGGCTGCCATATAACGGCTACCGCACCGCGCGATCGCTGCCGTTTATCCATGACATCACGACTGACACGGTCAATCCGCCGCCGTTTGTCGCAATCCTGCCGCTACGGGCGGATGCTTCCAACCCGCCCGAATATGCCGGCGCAGAGACGGCCAAATTGCAGCAGGAGGGCTATCCGGACCTGCAGTCGCTCACACTGAGCGGTGCGCCGGCACAGGTACTGCAGAAAGCGCTCAAGACGGTAGAAGACATGGGGATGGAGGTCGTCGCCGTGGAGCCGGACGAAGGGCGTATAGAGGCAACCGCGACTACTTTCTGGTTTGGATTCAAAGATGACGTTGTCATCAGGGTTGAACCGGCGGGTACCGGCAGCAAGCTCGACATTCGCTCAAAGTCCCGCGTGGGCCGCAGCGACGTGGGTGCAAACGCTGCGCGAATTCGCCGCTTTATGGACATGCTGCAAAGTTAGCGCGTGCCTTGAACTCGTCGTTTGGGTTCTTTCCAATGACAAACTCTCCGCGAGCCGGCGGAAAATGAGCACGCCTGCTGCAGAATTTTAAACAGCACAACAAGATCCGAGCTTTGCGGGAGAAGCCTTCGCTTAAGTTTCAGGGTTGAGGGATATCAGCAGCGCCTGACGGTGTCTCTGCAACCAGTTCCCGGTACAGCGCGATCGTTTTTTCAACAGTCACCTCATTTCTGAAATGTATGCCGATGCGATCGCGTGCGGCTTGACCCATGCGCGCCTTTAGCTGCGGGTCGCGATAAAGTTTTTCGAATGCGGTTGCCAATGCTTTTGCGTCGAACACCGGCACAACATAGCCACATTCACCATCGACAACCAACTCCGGACTGCCACCGCTGTTGGTTACGACAGCCGGCACCCGGTAGGCCATCGCTTCTATCACCGAACGCGGCAGTCCTTCACGTTTCGTTGATGCGAGACAGAACACATCGCTGGCGGCGCTAATGCGCGGTGCATCTTTCCGGTAACCCGGCCGGTGTATGCGATCGCGCGCGGGACTTGCCGCGATTTGTTTATCAAGTTTGCTTGCTGACATGTTGCCAACAAGGACGAGGTGCGCCGGCATATCAGCAGGCAGGTGGCTCATCGCATCGACGAGAACCTCGACACCCTTGCGCGGCCGGTAGTTCGCGACACAGCTAATAACAAAGGCATCGTCCGGAATTCCAATGGTAGACAGGCTTGCAGGTTGCTGGTCGTACCATTCCAGTCGGTGCCCCTTATGAATGGTGACCGGGCGCTCCGGTGGCATGCGCAGGAAAGCCGGCTTCATGTGCAGGAAGTGCTGACGAATCGCCTCGCAGACGCAGATGATGCGATCGATACGCGGATTGAGGTAGCGCATCCACGACATCGGATCGAGGAAACTGACTGCGCCGACAATGCCGCGATACGCCACGATCTTGATGTTACGGCCACGTGCCGCCAGGATCACATTAGAGATCGCCTTGTTATTGAAGGTATGCACGATGTCGTAGTTACCGCGCGCGAATTCCGCGCGCAATAGGCGAATGCCATTCAAATCTATATTCTTGCGCAGCGGCAATTCGACGGTCGGTACGCCGGCTTCTGCCAGGAAATGGAAGTTAGGACTTGCCGACTGGCAGCTAACGGTCACCCCGATGCCCGCCTTGTGCATGCCGATAAAGCTTTCGACAGTTGGACGGTCGCTGTCATCGACGATGCAAAGTACCTTGATCGTCATCGCCGCCGCCGGATTGGCCTGCTAGTCACGTCGTCCGAGCCTCAAAAAACCCATAAAATTTAAACTCTTGGCGGGATTCTACGCGAACTGTCGCGGCCCGTCGCGCCGGCTCAAAAGAGTGCCCGCGTGCTACCATTCGGGGCCCGAACAAAAGTGACGGTTGCCCGCAATGCTCGACCAATGCCGCCTCTGCGGTAGTCCCAGGCTGCGACTCTGCATGAGCGATGGCCGCAATAGCGATCTGCACTACTATCAGTGTCAGGACTGTGCGCTATGGAATTACGACACGTCGCTTGGCATGGACCAGTCGCAGTACACGGAACGCTACGTCAGCCCGAAAGATCCGGCTTACAAATCCAACATAGATGTTCGCCAAAGCTGGGAATTCCTGCAGCCGTATCTTGGACAACCGGGTCGTCTTATGGATATCGGTTGTGGCAACGGTTGCCTGCCATATCTCGCAAGGGAGGCGGGTTGGGAAGTGCGCGGCATGGAGTTGTCGAAATCGGCGGCAGACGCCATCGGCAAGGATCTCGACATCGAAGTCGACGTCGCAAATTTTCTTGAGTACGACAACGCCCGCAACGGCCACTACGACGTGGTCATTTTGCGACACGTGCTCGAACACCTGCCCGATTCAGTGCTGGCCATGAACAAGATTGGCGAATTATTGAAACCGGGTGGACTGGCGCTGCTCGAGTTCCCAAACACGCGATCTTTCAGCTACACCGTCAAACGATTCCTCAAGAATCGTGGCCTGAGAAACAAGAAATACGCGGAAGACTGGCGGCCCGGTCACTGCAACGAGTTTTGTCGCGAAGCATTCAAGGTGCTGCTCGAAAAAACCGGTTTCGAACTGGTTGTCTGGCGCACCTATTCATCAAAACCGCTCGTCAACGCGTTTTACCGACTCTTTCCCATTGCGAGCAAAGCGCGGGCACTGGTCAGGCTGAAAAGCTGAACGATGGCAAAACTTTGTCCGGTGCTGCCGGTCTGTTTCACCAGGGAGCGGCGAGTGCCTTCGTCGCTGGCTAGAATTCCGATAAATCTTCCGGATCGATATGATGCCGCACATCGTTACGACGGTTGCGAATGATCACAGGTAAACGAGTTGATGTTATGAACAAAGCATTGCCGCCGCTTAACTGCCGGTATTTGCCGATAATCGCCCTGTTGTTTTGCGCGTCGATGGCCTGCGCCGACGAGCCTCTCGACGAGATCGTCGTGTCAGCGACGCGCCTTGAGACCACAGTTCGCGATGCGGCGCGCGCGGTATCCGTTGTCGACAAGGAGCGCATTCAGAACGGCACGCAACAGCTGGGTCTCGATGAGGCGCTGGCCGGCGTGCCCGGTCTTTATATGCAGAACCGATACAACTTTGCCCAGGACCTGCGTATCTCGCTGCGCGGTTTTGGCGCGCGTTCGAGCTTCGGTGTGCGCGGCATCAAGATTGTGGTCGACGGTATACCGGAAACCCTGCCTGACGGGCAGGCGCAGGTGGACAGCATCGATCTTGGCTCCGCGCAACGCATTGAAGTGCTGCGTGGACCGGCGTCATCTTTATACGGCAATGCCTCGGGCGGCGTGATCGCGATCGAAAGTGAGCTGGGTGAGGGTGAGCCGTTCGTCGAGGGCAGTGTCGGCACTGGTGAATTGGGTTTTCGCAGCATCGGCCTGAAAACTGGCGGCCAGTTAGGCACTGCAGACTATCTGCTGAACGTCTCGCATCTTGAGTTTGACGGTTGGCGTGAGCACTCTGAGGCGCGCGGCAGTATTCTCAATGCCAAGGTCGGCATCCCGGTTAATGATGATCGTCTGACCGTCGCGTTCAACGTCAGCGATCAGCCAGTCTCCAATGATCCCGGTGGTATCAACGCCGCACAGGCTGCCTCAGCGCCGCGCACCGCACGCGATGTGAATCTGCAATACGATGCCGGCGAAGCGCTGGATCAGCAGCGTCTGGGTTTTGTTTTCGCGCGCGACAGGGACGCAGGCTCGCTGACGTTGCGCAACTATTACACGTGGCGGGATTTTGCCGGCAAGTTGCCTTTTAATGGCGGTGGCATTGTCGAGTTTGACCGCTTCGTTTATGGCGCAGGTGCGCTATACCGTTTAGGCGATGTGCTGCCAGCGAACTGGGAGCTTGCATTCGGCATAGATCTCGATCGGCAGGATGATGATCGGCGCCGCTTCAACAACGAGAACGGTACTTACGGCGATCTGTCGCTTGAGCAGCAGGAAGAGGTTGCCAGCAACGCTGTTTTTGCCCAGGCGCAGTACTTGCTCAACGAGCGATGGTCGTTCAGCGCCGGGCTGCGCTTTGACGAGGTGCGTTTCGACGTGCGCGATCGATTTTTGTCAGATGGCGACGACTCCGGCGAGGTGACGTTCGACCAGCTCAGCCCATCGTTCGGCATCAACGCAAAGCTCGGCCGGCACATTCTGTTCGCAAACTGGTCGAGCGGATTCGAAACACCTACGACGACGGAGCTTGCGAATCCTGATGCAAGCGGCGGGTTTAATGCGTCGCTCAAACCGCAGCGCGCAAATAATTTCGAGCTGGGTTTCAAGACCGGCAATGACAAGGTGTTTTTTGAAGTTGCAGCGTTCCTGATAAAACTAAAGGACGAGTTGGTGCCGTTCGAGTTACCCGCATTCCCCGGCCGCACGTTCTTTGTGAACGCTGGCCGATCAGACCGCACCGGCCTCGAGACTGCGGTGTCCTGGGAGCATGAGAGCGGTTTTAGTGTAGATGCGTCCTACACCTGGTCGGATTTCACTTACGACGCGTTCGTCGACGAGAACGGCAACGACTTTGCCGGCAAGCGCCTGCCAGGTTTGCCGGAGCACTTCGCGTACGTCGGTTTGAACTATCGTTCGGACGCCGGTACCACGGTGAGCCTCGATACGAGCTACTCCGGTGATCTCTATGCCGACAATGCCAACGGTACGAAAGTAGATGATTACACGGTTGCAAACCTTCGCCTCTACCGTGAAATCACGATGGATCGCTGGCGTGTGCGACCGCACATTGGCATTAATAACCTGTTCGACGAACGCTACAACAGCAATATCCGTATCAATGCATTTGGCGGCCGCTACTTTGAGCCGGCGCCGGATCGCAATGTTTACCTCGGGGTGGTTGTAGGCTTTGAGCCGGGGAACTAACCGATAGGAAATAGGCTGGGCACGCGTCAAGCCAGGCAGAAAAACCGTTTTAGGCGCATGCACGCACACGGGCTGGGGACGGCGCCGCTACCGGCGACAAGCGTTGCGTGCCAAGCACTTGGCCACGGTCGTTGTATAAAAAAGCCGGCGAGGTTTCCCACGCCGGCTTGTTTGATACTTGTGCGATCTGCGTGATCAGGGGCGGGCGAGAATAATTTCAATTTCGACCAGCATGCCCGCGCCAGCGAGCCCCGCAATCTGTACAGCAGAGCGAGCGGGCAAGTTAGGCTGCTCCTCGGTCCCGAAATACTGCGTGTACGAACGCATGAAGCCAGAAAAATCCATGCGGCCATCCATTTCCGGATCGCCGACCAGGAATACCGTCATTTTAACAACGTCGCCGAAGTCCAACCCCATGCCGGCAAGGGATTTTTTCATACGTTCGAAGACGCTGTTTGACTGAGCTTCTGTGTCACCCCAATACTCGCGACTGCCGCGCGGCGCGTCGGGATTTGCCGGGCCGGGCACCGTTCCACTGTGGTAAACGATCGTTGTGCTGGCAGCAGTTTCTACCGCCTGGGCAATCGGGAACGTTGAATTATTTGGCAGCGGGTAGCGCTTAATGTCGTGAGCGCTGGCGCTTGCAGCCAGCAACAGCAATCCTGCGAGTACCGTGTATTTCATGATGTGTTTTCTCCCGTTAGGTTCTTACTTCGAATCCAGTGTCGCAATGTAGTGCACGACATCCTGCATTGCCTGTTCATCTGTCAGCAACGCTGTGGCACTTTGCATTTGTTTACCGTAGGTGTCGTCCGGGTCATTGCCGCGAACGCCGGCTTTGTAATTTTTGAGCTGCGTTAACTGGTACCAGTCATTCAGGTCGGTCAATGCCGGACCGCCCACCAGCATATTGCCCTCGGCAGCGGCACCGTGGCAGGCGCTGCAGCTCGCATAGAGTGTCTTGCCTCGCTGTGCGTCGCCGACCACGGAAACCGCCGGAGCGGCAGAATCAACGGCGCTGACGTATTTTGCGACCTCGCTGATTTCCTTATCTGACAGGATCGCTGCCATCGGCCGCATCTCGTGGCCGCCATTGTCGTCCGGATGCACGCCGCGCCAGCCGTTCTTGAAAGCGTTTAACTGGCGTTCGACATACCGCTTATCCATGCCGCTGAGCCGCGGCGCGGCGTTAAGGAAGTTGCCGCCCATCTGTATGCCATGACATACCGTGCAGTATTGGAACTTCGGTGGAGGAATCACCGCATCGTCTGCCGCGTATGCGGTGCCTGTACCTGCAAGCCACGCGACGAGAGCAAAACTCAAAAACCCTGAAAGTTTTTTCATCCCTGGCTCGCCTCGCTTGCCCGCACTCGCTGGTCAAGGTCGCCAACGGCGTACATCGCTGAGGCAAATGCACCTTCCTGCCAGGTGGGGTGGTAGCTGATCTGGTCGCCAATCATGTAATGGTGACCATCCGGCGTTTGGATCTTGTCGAACATCGCGTCCTTGTTGTCGCCATGGACTTCATTGCCACAGCCCATCATGTGGTTCATGCGGCCCCAGGCCACGCTAATACCATTTTCTATATGGCCGCTGTAGCCGGCATGTATTTTCTCGCCTTGCCGGGCTGCGAACTGTATGCGCTCAGCCGGGTTCATGCGCTCAAACTTGTTGGCTTGCTCGGGACCAAAAGCATACGCGCCGAGCACGATACCTTTCTTTTCAAAAATGCCGTGGGACGGGTACCAGATCTGGTTGATTTCCTGGCTCGTAAAGGAAATGCCACCATAAATTTTTTCTCGTTCCCAGAAGCGTTCTTTCATTTGCAGGCCGATCTTCAAAAAGCTGCTGCGCCGCATGCCTGACAGTGCCTCCACGTATTCTTTTGAGAGGTTGTTGGGGATCGCATTTATGAAATGCGCGGGTATGCTGTTGAAGCAGTAGTCCGCGGCAAGCTTGCGACGCTTGCCGCGATGGTTGTAAATAACGTCCACGCCCTGATCACGCAACTGAATGCTCTGTACCTGGGCATTCCGCGTGATCGGACTGCGTATGTTGCGCAGGAAGCCTTTAACAATATTGTCCATGCCGCCGCGCGGCGTCAGCAATGGCGCACCCCAGTATTCGGCATGATTGAAGTGCATGCCTCTTCTCCAGAACGAACTCTTCAGGATTTCAGAGAAGTCCAAAGTGCCTTTCAATTCGCCGTGCTTCAAGAAGCCGCCGGAAGCAAATCCTGCGCGCTCGGAGCCACGATAAACCGCGTTGTCGTCCAGATCGCCGTAAGCCTTGATGAATTCCATCAGGCGTTCCATGTCTTCATCCGACAATGGCTTATCGAAATCAGCGCTGTTCACTGCCTTACCCATGATTTCCGCCATGAAGCCACGGGCGTCTGTCGTGAATTCACGCACGCGCACCGGTTTTCCGCCGAATGCCGCATCATCCTGGGCCCAAGCCAGGCGATTGTCGTTGGCCATGACCTCCAGATCGACCCCGAGAACACGGCAATAATGTAGGACGCGATGATGATGACCGGGTATGCGCGCGGCACCGCCGTTGAAATACAAATGCGGTGCCTTGTCGAAGTTTACCTGCTGGGGGTAACCCATTTCGTCGACAACATCGCCATGGCGGTAGGTTACGTTGCGGCCGCCGACACGAGACGAGGCTTCGATGATGGTGCAGTCATAACCGGCTCGCTCCAGCTCGTAAGCTACGGTAAGTCCGGCAATGCCCGCACCCAGTATCGCAACTTTTTTCCTTTGACCGCTGACATCGAGTAAATCGAGTTTCGGTAATTCACCGACGTCTTGCATTAATCCAAGGGCGAGGCTGGTTTGGTAAATCGCGGTGGACCCACCGACGGAGCCGATCAGGTTCAGGAAATGCCGGCGACTAAGGTTTCCATTCATAAAGAGATTTTCTTCGCTTCCAATTGACTCATGATCAGGTTGCCATCGATATTGCCAGCGCGCAGCACGAAACCTTGTTGGTACCCTAACCGCAAGATTAGTTCCTCGCTACCTCTGATTCGACTACAGCGGTGCCTCGCTCAAAAGAAACAGGTCCGTCAGCAGTGCGCGCAAATGTATCGACGCATTCAAGTTGTCGACAAGTTCCGAGCTGATCTTGTCCTGCGCCACCACGAGCGAGATAGCGGCGAGTGACTTGCGGGCGTCTTCCACGACCACGGTTGCAAATTCGTGTGCCTCGTCCGTGAGCATGTCAGCGATATTGGCCACTGCCTCGCTCATCCCGTTGAGTGTCTCGCGAATTTCCGATGCGCCGGCGCCGGTAGCGTCGCTGGCCCGACCCTGCGCCGCATACGCGAGCAGGTATTCGTAGCCAGACTCAACCACGTCGATCTGGTCGATTATTCCTTCATTCACTGGCGAGTGCTTCCGTTGTTCGCTTGGCGCTTATTGTGGCTTATCGGGAGACCAGCGCGTCGCATCGTGATGGGTCTCGAGCTCATCGCGCGAAACCCATCCGCTTATCATCGAGCGCAGGTAGAAAAGTTTTTCCGGGCGCACTCCAAAATAGACATGCAGAGATATTGTTGCAATCAGCAATAAGGTCGTTATTCCGTGTGCGAAAAACATCCAGCCCAGTGTCGCCTCGGATAGCGCATTCGTGCGGTCCCACCAGGGTGTGTCGATCATAGCGAACAGGACCAGGCCGCTGCCGATGACAAGAATCGACAGCACCGTTACCGCAGCATGCAGGCCCTTCTGCGCCAGTGAATATTTGCCCGGTTTCTGGTTTGCGTCGAACGGTTCCTTTAGGTCCTGTGGGCTAATCCACATCGACTTGAGGTCCTGCCAGAACACGGACCTGATCAGGTGAAACAAAACCGCTGCGGTAAGCACCAGACCGGCAATCCAGTGAATAGTGAGCCAGTCAAATTCGACCCCGATGACCGGCAGCACCCCGGTAATTAACAGGACAAGAACGCTGATCGCCATGATCCAGTGAAACGCCCGATCGATTGCGGCGTGCCGTTGGACGCGGGGGCCGTCTTTTGACGGTCGCGCGGACTTTTTACGCATCGCCATGAAGATGGCATGCATGGCGATAAACGTTAGTGACAACGCGAGGATGACCCACAGCCAGTCCCAGGATACGCCGAGCAGAACTTCGCGGCCCCAGACATCACGTTTGAATTCAGCCAGCTCCATGCTCAGGCCCTCAGTGCGCGCCGCACCAGATTCTGCATCAGCGGAATCTTGAATTGGTTGTAACGAAGGGGCGTGGCACCGTCAGTCGCAAGCGGCGCGAGTTTGTCCCCGGTTTCATCCGAGAACGTCAGACCCCTTGCCGCCTGCTCGATAGTGCGCAGTCGGTACGGCGTTGCCGCCACGCCGCCGCAAACAATGCGGCAGTCATCAATCTGCTGGTTCGATTCAGCGTACGTCGCCGCGATGCTGACAAGCGCAAAATCCCATACGTCACGATCGGCAACTTTCTCAAAATAAAAGCGTTTACCCGCCCATTTTTGCGGCAGGC
>JABDKF010000037.1 GCA_013003155.1 Woeseia sp.
GCTCACGCACGCGGCGCCAGACGGCGGTCCTCGAGAGCGCCGTGCGCTCGGCAACGTCATTCATCGACAGGCCGGCATCGGACTGGATCAGGCGCAGGATGTCGTGGTCTTTTTTGTCCATTTGTTCTGTAAATCCTAATTTTATGAAACAATTGTTTCATCAAGTTCCCGTTTGCGTCAATAAAAAGCAACAAAGTTTCCTCGGAAACCGCCGATAATCAGTGTTGAGGGAGAGTAGAAACATGAACCTGACGCGCAAATTTACCGAACACCCGGAAACGGTCGGCGAGACCTACGGCGAGCACTTCGTTGCGGCCATGGGCTTCGGTCTGGCGTTGTTTAAGGCGGCCTTCTGCTGCGTCGTGCACGCGATCCTGCCGTTCATGTTTGAAAAGACTGGCAGTGCCTGTATCACCGAGCTGCACGAACGCATGGTGACCAATCGTGCGCGACACGCCGAACAGAAGGCTGAACAGGCCGCCAACGCAAAAACAGCCTGACCGGCTGCAAAGTCTGCAATAAAAAAGGGCCCCGCCGTGAGGCAGGACCCTTTTTTTCTTTCATCCGAAGATTTACGGGTCTTTCGTCAGTTCATGCGAACGTCTGTCTCAATCCATAGGTATGCGGATCTTTTGTTAGTCCTTACGGACCACCGACTCAATCGAGAGGTATACGGATCTTCTGCTAGTCCTTGCGGACCAAGGTCTCAATCGAGGGGTATACGGATCTTCTGGCCCGGATAAATCTTGTTGGGATCGGAAATGATGTCCTTGTTGGCTTCGAAGATGCGCATATAGGCTGATGACTTGCCGTAGTACTTCTTCGCGATGCCGCCGAGCGTATCGCCGCTGACGATTTCGTAGAACTCCGCTTTCTCCTCGGGCGGTGCCTTTTCCTTCTCCTTCGGCGGGTCGACGCGCAGGTCGTCCGCAATGACCTTTTCGACACCCTTGATGTTGCCGACCATCAGGACGGCGCTGTCGCGCGTCGCCTGGTTGGCGCAGTCGCCGCAGATCGTGGCCACGCCGTCGTCGAATTCGACTTCGATGTTGCGGATTCCCGAGGTCTTGATCTCCAGGTGTTCCTTGATGTTGTCGGCAGCCTCGTCGTCGGTGTCGAATATCTGACGTCCCACGTCTTTAACAAAGTCGAACAGCCCCATGCGTTTCTCCTTGATTCTGTTAGTAGTAAACGCCCGGAGTGTACCAAGCGCTATACTCAAAAGGGGCCGTAGCGGCCCGATCGTTTACACTATTTCACAAATTCCGAACTGGAGGTGAAAAAAATCATGCGTCGACTGATACCTGTTGCAGCGATAGCTGCGCTAATTTCCACAGGATGTTCGGTAAATCCCGTCACTGGAGAGAACCAGCTCATTCTGGTGAGTGAAGGACAAGAAGTGCAGATGGGCATTCAGGCCTATGACCCGACGAAACAGTCCCAAGGCGGCGAATACGACGTCGATCCCGCTCTGACAGAGTACGTCCAAAATGTCGGTAACCGGTTGGCTGCCGTCAGCGACCGGGAGTTGCCCTACGAATTTGCTGTCTTGAATAACTCGACGCCGAACGCCTGGGCATTGCCGGGCGGCAAAATCGCGATTAATCGCGGCTTGTTGACAGAGCTGGACTCCGAGGCCGAACTCGCCGCCGTGCTCGGGCACGAAATCGTTCATGCAGCCGCTCGCCACTCGGCGCAAGCGATGTCGCGAGGTTTATTGTCGCAAGTACTTGTCGTGGCGACCGCCATAGCCACAAGTGACAGCGATTATGGAAATCTTGCGGTCGGGGGTGCGAACGTTGGCGCCGCCGTGCTGAACGCCACCTATGGGCGAGGCGCTGAGCTGGAATCGGACCTGTATGGCATGCGCTATATGTCGGAAGCTGGCTACGATCCACAGGGCGCCGTGACGCTGCAAGAAACGTTCGTTCGCCTGAGCGAGAATCGCCGGACCGACTGGCTAAGTGGCCTGTTTGCCAGCCACCCGCCGTCCCAGGCACGTGTCGAGGCCAACCGCGACACCGCCGCGAAGCTGCGAGACGGAGGGAAGATCGGCAAAGATGACTACGCAAAAGCGATGCGCCGGACAATGCAATTGAAGCCGGCCTACGACGCCTACGACGAGGGACGCAAAGCATTGGCCGAAGGGAATGTCGATCAAGCAGTAGCACTGTCAGAGAAAGCGCTGGATCTGTTCAACGGCGAGGCGCACTTTCACGCGCTGCGCGGCGATATCCGTCTGATGCAGAAAAACTACGATTGGGCTATCACGAATTATACGCGTGCGATCGAACGCCGTGACGACTTTTTCTACTACCATCTGCAACGCGGGCTGGCGAAAAAGGAACAAAAAAACCTTGACGGCGCCAGGGCCGACCTCGATCGCAGCGTAGAGCTCATGCCGACCGCACCGGGCTACTATGCACTCGGACAGATTGCGGAACAGCGCGGCGATATCGACACGGCGATCCAGCACTACTCGGTCGTCGCCCAGGGCGGTGGCGACTACGGCAAGGCTGCCGCCGGCGACCTGGCCCGGCTCGACATGCCGCGGAACCCGGGAAACTACATTGCTCGCCGGTGTTCGGCAGATGCCAGCGGCAACCTGGTCGTGTCGGTGCAGAACCAGGCCAACGTCACGGTCGCCGGTGTGCGCATCGCGATCCAGTACACCGACAATGCCGGACGACTGCAACAGCAGGTGCAGTCGATCGCGGGCCAGATTCCGCCGGGACGCGTGGCCAGCCTGAATACCGGACTGGGGCCCTACACCGGCGGCAGCTGCCCTACGGAGGTCGTTGGCGCACAAGTGGTCCAGTAAGATGATGCACACGGGTACCGGCGTTTGACAGCAATGCCGGTGAGTCCCCCAGGAGCAAGCTTGGAGCATTCGGCAACCTTCGAAACCGGCGAGTCGTATTTTGTCGAGAGCTTCAGGCAAAGCGTCGCTTACCTGGGTGTGTATCGGCGATGGCAGATCCTGATCGCTGTATTGATACTTGCAACCGGTGCGTCGTGGCTGATGTATCAGCCCGGCTTCTTCCCTGGGATGCTCGTGTTCCTCGGCATCGGTCAGATAGCCGACTTTTATCGCTTCCGCAGGTACTGGATCAACACCTACCAACGCAGGTTTCCCGAGCGGGAACGCAACACCGTCGCGTTGACCGCTTCGGATTCGGGGCTTGCGCTCTGCGGTCTCGACGACAATGACGTCGTTACCTGGAATGCGGTAAACGCGGTTCAAACCACACCGAAAGGCCGGTTGTTCAGCCTCGGCAACTTGCAGCCAATCTATGTACCCGATTCCGCGTTCAACGATCGGCAATTCAAGCCATTCGTCGCCAGGAAGGTAACGCGCCGCGGTAGCACGAGAGCCGACCGATGAGACGACAGGGCGGCAGTTTGCGAGTCTCGTACGCCGGCCCAGTGCGGTGGTTGGCATCGACGATCGCGACAACTCTTCTGCTGT
>JABDKF010000039.1 GCA_013003155.1 Woeseia sp.
GCACGCCGAATGGCTCCAGCTGGGTATTGACCGCATCGAGATCACTACCGTAGGGAAGAATGGGGTCGTCGTTAATATCCCGACTTCCTGGCAAATTGCCAACCGTCAGTGGCGGCACAAAATCAAACGTGATGCCGTCTAGTATGTTGCCCGCCGTTTCAACCGGAGGGTCGCAGTCCAGCGTGCCGTCCGGAATATCTACCGAGTTACAGGACTGGGCCTCGCCCTCAACGGCGACAGTTTCCGGGTCGAAATCGAGCACCACGGGGTCACCCCAGACGCGCAGGGTGACAAAGATCGTCTCACCCGGCGCAATGTAGGCGGAACCGTCGCCAATCGTGCCATCGCTGCCGTCGCCGGAAAACTTGCTGAGGTCAGGATTGATTTCGTTAAAGATCACTTGGTTTTGTACCTGAAGACCGGCAGTACAATCCCTGGAAGTTTCCGTAAAATGCCGGCGAGTTGCGATCAACTGAGTCTTATCAAGTTTGGACGTGTTGGCGTTGACAAAGGCATCGAGATTGAAGGAGGACGTTGTATTGCCGTTGTTCGTCACGTCGAACGTGATATCAGTATAACCGCCCTCCGTGTCACCAAAATCGCTTGCGACATCGGGGTTTTCGGTGCTGCCGCCCTCCAGCGACGAATTCTGCACGTCCGGATTCTGGATATCCGGGTTTTGTATGTCTGGATTCTGAAAGTCCGGGTTCTGCACATCAGGATTCTGAATATCCGGGTTCTGGATGTCCGGGTTTTGCACGTCGGGGTTTTCCACCCGCGTGATTACAACGTTTTGGATGTCCGGGTTGTGCACCTCCCCATTCTGGATGTCGGGATTCTGCGGGTCAGGGTTTTGCACATCGGGATTCTGGATGTCGGGCGACAAGACATCCGCGTTCAGCGTGATTGTGCCGAAAGTGACCGCGCCGCCGTCGCTTACGCTGACGACAATCTCGGGGTCTGGTGTATTGGACGTCACGTACACAGTCCTTGCGATCGTGGAGTTTGCGCTGATCGCGACAGCAATCTCTGTTAACAGTCCCGCTGTCGATTGGAACGGCGCAACAGGCACCTGCAGGAACGACGCGCGGCCGTTCACGCCCTCGTCCGGCGGCTGGTTTTCAATGCGCAGAGTGTAGGTTTGATCGGTCGTTTCATTATTGCTGACCCAGATGACGTGACTGCGCTGTATCGCGCCGGTGGGTTTGGAAGCGGACGGACTGTCGATCGACACGCCCGGCCGAATAATCGATGAATAGACATTCTGGTTGCGGGTGCGGTCCTGGTACGTGCCAGGCTGGCATGCGCCGTAGCCCGTTTCGGGGGTCAGGTCGGGCTCCGCATCCGCGCTGGCGCCGTCCGCGATTGCGGCAGAGGTGATCGAACCCTCACTGTCGCCGCGGTTGCCGGCAAACATCGGGTCAACCGGTCCTTGCGGGTCTGTTGCTTCTGGCTCATCGCCGGAATTCTTGCTGCTGCTGGCAGCCGGCGGTGTGTACGTCGTAGGCGTCTCAAGATCTTCCCAAACGTTGCCACGCACGTCCCGGTTATCCGACCAGCTAATCAGGAAATCGGCTTCCTTGTTCGTTGCATCGGCAGGGATATTCGACACCCACTGCCCGTTTTCCTGGCGGAACGTCGCCGCCGCAACGTGCGGGTAGTCGCCTACGAACGGCACGGTGCCCTGCTTGAACAGACGGTCGTTCAGGAAATTAAATTCAAGTTGTGTCGGTGTTTCACCTGGCGCAAGCGCGCCCTCAGCGTATCTTGAAACCTGGACCGAATTTGTTGGCACGCCATTTTTAATTTGCAGAGTACGGATATCAGCCTTGTTACGAATAATTTTTTGGGAATCCTCGTCCGGAATTCCTCCCGAGCCGGGCAGGTCCTGGATGAAATCTGCCTGAAACAGGTTGTTTCGAGTGTCATACCACGCAACCTGAATGGTGCCTCGCGCAGCTGAGGCAACCGGCATGAATTGATGTCCGTCTGCCGCATCATCAAGCACGGCCGGCGGCGACCAGCTGGACCCGTCGTCAGAAACACTATAAACGATACGCGAGTAGAACAGCGGATCAGGAATTGGCTTGCGACTAGCCCAGAAAGCGTAAAATTTTTCACCATCCGTCGTGATAAACGGATAGGAATTTACGCGAAAACTGGCTTCTGTCGTGCCCTGGTCGAACGGGATGTAGTCGGGCGGCGCTGACACGACAATAGCATTTTCAAACTTTTTACCGCGATCGTCACTGCACGCAGCGAGGATTGCGTCGTCCTCATCGCCGCCTGCAAACCGTCGCCAAACGATACAGACGTTGTCACCGATTGCGGCAATCGATGCGCTTTGATTCAGCGGGTTGGGTCTGCCGCTGTTGCCGCCCGAGGCGCCGCCACCGCTCGCGGCGCTGTCGCTGTCGCTGTCGCTGTCAGCGTCATTGTTTCCTATCTGTAATTTTTCGGTTTTCCAGGATTCACCGTAGTCATCCGATCTCGAAATAATCATCGTGGATTTCGGGCTATCGGCCGTGCCCGAGAATTCGGTGTGCGCGAGGAACAATCTTGCCGCCGGCGCTTCCTGACTGATCGAGGTGCCGTCCTCGAGCACGGCACTGACGGTTACCGTGCCGCTGCCGGCTGGCGCGGGGTGCAGGTACATGAAGGGCTTGTCGATAAATTTCTTGGCCTTGCCCTTGGCCACCTCTATTGGCGCTAGCGCTGGCACCCATGGCGCGCCAGCCTCTCGATTGACCTCAAACATTTGCTGTAAAAACAGCCCGCCATCAGCGTTTTCACTCCGGTCCGCTGCGATGTAAGCGATTAGCGCGACTCCGGGCGCGGCAGCAACTTGCGGATCGGCGGCAAACGATAGCCCTAAACTTTGCGAGTCGCCGGGATGCCCTGGCAACAGATCACTGAACCAGGTCTGGCCGCCGTTGATGCTGTACGAGTAGCCTTCCCAGGCGTCACCAATTGCCGGGTTATCGACACCACGATAATCATTGAAGGCGCACAGGATGTGCAGCGGATTGCTCGGCTTCATTGCGCAGGACGGTTCGTTCTGCTGCTTGAGTCCGTTGTCTGGAACGGGACTCCCCGCGGTGGGCGGATTAACACCAACAATATTGATATTGCGGTCTTCCGGAATACCCTGGGACATGGAAGAGCCGGCAAACAATAGCAATGCGCACACACAAATCGGCTGCGCCACCGCAGCGACGGAAAATTTGCTCATCCTACCCCCAACAAGTTTTTACTTATTGCGGAAAGTTATACAAGAATCGATATTCGATTGCCACTACAGGTTATCGGACAAAATTTCACTCGCGAAGGAGAAGCATTTATCGATAATGGGCGGCGGTGCGTTACCAAGGCGTTTTACTTAATCTCAGCTACGAGAAAATCCCGTACGGCCCCAAGCCGGGCGTGATCCCCTATCATTTCTAATCGCGTGACCCTCAGGCAGGCCTAACCACGCTCGCCCCGCGTGGCCGAACGTAATTGCAAACCCGAAAAATGTGAATCGCTTGTTGCAAAAGATCGCGAACAGGCTATGAATTGCCCGCATGGAGCCCGCCACCTGTTGCCAGTGCAACAGCTAGCGCCCTGTCACCCTGACTGAATTCGAGTCGAGCTCGTCTGCCCAGGCCGTAAATGTGACATCGCCCTGCGGCATCGTAATGGCGAACAGTGATACGCCGGCGGCATTGGTGACCGAGGTGACATCGCCTGTCGAACCGTCATCCGCCAACCAGCGCAATGTTATCGGCGCATTTGCGGCGGAGCCCCCCTCCAGCGTGGCCGACAAGACGAGTGGTGCGCCGGTCATTGCGTCTGTTTGCAGCTCTGGCCCGAGCGTCAGCACCTGCTGTTGCTCACCGCTTGCTGCGGCAGCCTGCCCTGCCTCACCTGACGACGAAACGATGGGATCGTGCAAGTGAATATTACCGCCGTCGATGTCGTTGTCTGGCGCCCGGCTGCCGGTCGAGTAGCCGCCGCCGCTCACCTCGACATACAAGTAATCGGGTGCTTGCGAGCCTTTGCCCTTGCCGTGCTTACCGTTATCGATTCCACAGGCGAAGAACGCGGCAGCCTGTTTTTCTTTACCAACCTTAAGCGTTCCCTGCACAGTAAATGCAAAGCTGTTTACGCCGTCCAGGACAACGCCGTCACAGCTCAGTCCGGCACCGGTTGACAGCGACGTTACGTTCTTTGCATCGATCTTCAGGTCCAGGCCTTTGTCTTTCAGTTTCAGTTTACCTTCGAGATTGCCCTTCTTTACTTTCACATTAAAACTGAAATCAATCTTCTCGAAGTCAGAATCACTATCGGAATCAGAGTCGCTTTCTCCGTTTTCGCTACGAAAGCCGCGCAGGTAGCCGGAGCCGTGTACACGGCCGTCGCTGGAAACTTCAGTATCCGGGCCATCAATCTCAATCGACTCAGACGCCGTATCCTGGCCACCGTTGTCGTCGGTCACCGTCAGTGTGACGGTGTAGGTGCCGGGCGCATAACTATGCTCGATGTTTGCATCGGAGATGTCGGTCCCGGTCGCTGGAGCCGAACCGTCACTTGGGTCGATAGACCATGCGACCAACTGATGTCCTTCCCAACCGGTGTACGAGCGGCGGCCATCCAGCCGTCGCGTTGTATCCTCACCGGAGACCTCGAGTATGGCCGTGGGGTCAACAGGATCAGTCGAAGGTTCGCACAAGTCACCGATGAATCGCTCTGCGTCTCCGTCGGCGCGAGTAACGCCACTCAAATCCATCTGCTGATCCCCGGCAGGCGTGCCGCCGAAGCTCTGGTTGACCGTCGGCGTTGCTGTCGTGTGCGAGCCATCCGGGTCGAGCCACTCGCCAAACCAGGTTAGTGCGGCCAGCTGCGTCCAGTAGCGGTCAACAAAATAGGCATGATTGCCGAACGGTAGCAACACGGTGTGCTGGTCGGCCATCGTGTTGGTGCGGCTCGCAAGTATCGTCGCGTTCCACGCAGGCACAAGTTCGTCGTCGTTGGAGTAAAAGTGCAGCGCCGGCGCGTTCACGCCGTCGCCGAGCAGACCGTCCAGCGTGTCGACAGCGGAATCGTTGTCGAGTATGAAGTTCGCCGTGGCAGAAAATTCGGGACCCGCACCCACGGTCGCAAGGTAAGCGCAAAGGTCCGGGTTGTTAACCACGGTCGTCAGCAAGGCGCTCGTCGTTTCAGAGTTGCGGTCCGCAAGTGTCTTCTGGTCTGCCGGCGCCGAGAAGGTCAGCGCAGTATCGATAACCCCTTTGTAGTCGATGCCCAGTGCAAGGATCGTGTTCTGTGCACCCTCGGAAAAACCCAGTACACCGATCTCTGTCGTGCCGTTAGCGTTCAGCCACTCCGCAGCCGTTAGCAGATCTTGCGCTTCTTTCCAGCCGAGGGTCTGGCCGTGACGAGTGCCGTCGGAATGGTACGAACCGCCGCGCGCCCACTCACGACCCATGTCGCGATGATCGGGCGCAATGACCGAGTAGCCATTGGCGTAAAGAAATGCGGCATAACGCACGATCGAATATTTGCCGTTCGTGTTGAAACCGTGCATGACCACGATGCCCGGCGCACCCGGCCGCAACGCGGCGAATGCATGCAACGGCGTACCGTCGTAGGATTCCAGTTCAATCAGCTCGAATCCGTCCGGAAATTCAGCGAACGGTGGCGCGAGGTCGGCCAGCGGCGGCTGATCAGGAACCTCGCTGGTGCAGCAGGTGCCGCCGGCGAGGTCAGTAAGCGGGAATGCGGCCGGGTAGTCATCGGCGTCGAATGCGGAGTCGTTGCCGAACGGTACCGCTGCCGGGTTATAGGGCAGCGCAAGAACCCTGTCGACCAAAGCGTCGTACTCGGGGGAATTTACCTCGCCTTCGGCGAGGCGGGGTGCCAAGAGGTTGCCAACCATGACTGCCGCAATGGCTATTAATAAGGTGTGTTTCATGCTCCCTCTCCCCGATCTGCTCACAGTGCTGTATCGCTTGCGTTATTGAACAAGCGTTGAAGAACCCTAATAGACCCGATTCTGAGGCGCGGGACAATAGGGTGAATTCCCTAGCGGGGCAGGAGTTCGCACCGGTTGGCGGCGCGTTTCGTTGCTGGTTAAAAAGAACTGAGGATCAGGTTCGGCAGCGGCCGGCCGCATCTTTGGCGCGGGCGTGGGGGTCGGTCCGGCGTTAAACAGGATTTGTCATTTTCGCCACCGGTTGCGTAACAGAGGAATCACCAATGAAAAAAGATCGACCCGAGAACACCTGCATGGATACCTCGGATCGATCTCTGTGTGCGGATAACCTAAGCCTTCAGTATTGCTAGTCGACTTCTACCAGAAGCGTTAGCGTACTCATATCGACGGTGTCTTCTGCCGCGGCGGCCTGGCCCTCATCTGAATTTAGCCAGGCTTCGAAGGCGGCGGGGTCGGACAAGCCAATGACGAGGCCGGTCAGGTTGGGATCGTCCGGACTCTGCATGACGTGCACATGTGGCGCACCGTGCTCGGCAAACTGTTTGCGGCGACCATCCTCGCCGCGCCAGGCCGCCAGCCATTTACCGGCATCCTCAACCCGATGAGTTCCTATCATGTGAGTCATCTTTTGACCTTCCGCAGGCATCGCGGGCATGTCGCTGTTCCAGATGTCGTTGGAAATTCGCCAGGTACCATCGCCGCCACGCTGCCAGGTTTCCATCCACTTGCCCTTGTCGATCGTGCCGCCGTCGATCTGCAGTTCATAAGTCCCCAGGTTGTACGCCACATCACCCACTGCCTTGGACTCGAGCGACGTCAGGTCGCCCGTGATACCGGCGGCGATCATCGCGCCGAACTCATCACGAACTGCCGCGTGACCCCTCTTCATGCTGCCATTGGGCGGCATTACCCGGGCATCTTCCGTGTAAAGACTTACGAGCCCGTCCACGTCTGCCGCGTTCAATAGGTCTTCAAATCTTTCTGAATTCGCACTACCCAGCGAGGTATCGACTGTCGGCGCACCTTGACCACAGGCGCTCAGCAGTACGGTAAAACCCAGTAGACATCCCAGAATCTTCATGCTCTTTAACCCCTTGTTGCAAAGATGACAGATTTCAATTTGCACTTTCCGGAACAGTAGACCCGGATCATGCGCAGCCAGCCTTCGACCGTGCAAAGCATAGCAGAGGAATATTGGAGTCGTATCCTGAACGATGGTCAGATTCAGGCAGTGCCAGGTCGGCTCGACCGCGATTAGCCGTTCAACCAACCATCGATTGATTTTGCGGCTGAACAAGCAACGAGGTTTTTCGGAGAAAATAACCGGGTGCTATTTCTCGGCACCCTTCTTCTATTAGCTCACCGCAGTGCCAACGGCAGCGACGTACGCGCAGTAGTCACAATCTTTGCCGGCCGCAGGAACTGAGTCCTGATTCAAACACTCGTGCAGCTCGACAATGGTTTGCTCGACCCACCCGTCGTTGCCCTTGTAGGGAATCAGGTGTATCTCGAATTCAATCTTTGCATCAAATGCCGGCGCGTTCGGGTTACCCGTGCAATAGACAAAATAGCCGGTGTCGGACACCCGCAACTCGTTGCGGCGTAACAACCATTGATAGATTTCCATTTGCCGCTTGTAGCCAATTTGCCATGCCAGGTTTAAGGTCTTGACGGGCTCCTTCTTCGCCGTGGCCTTGTAATCCACCACGATGTAGTTGCCCGCGCCGTCGATCCACAGGTCATCGATCGCACCTGTGATGATCAGGTTGGTGGGCTCGTGCAGAAACTGCACGCCTTTAAAGTTCTCCCGCCACGCATCGATTTCAGCATGCCGAGCAGGCACCGCATCCAGACCATAGGCCTCAAGCAACGGATGCGGCGTACCTGCGGCACGGTGCACGTCAAACTCTGATTTCAACAGCGTATCGACGGCGCTGTTGATGTTAAACGGAAAGCCCGGCGGCCGGCCCGTGCCAAGACGCCGATCGATGTAGAAGCATCGCGGGCATTCGACGAACAGATCGATCTTGGAACGTGAAATCTTGAAGGGCTTTTTGGCGCCGGGTTGGTAGAGATTGCGACTGCGATGCGGGTTATAAAATTTTGACATTGTCGTCTGGATCCAATTTATGCGGTTTCGATTCGGGCGTATCGCATTGTGACAGTATGCACCTGCGCGTGCGCGCCTCCGAGTAGCTTCGCTGATCAATGCTGTTTTTTGCAGACCGATAGTAGCTTTTGAAACTGGTAATACACGGAACATCATTTAACGTGGGCAAGGTATAAGTTTCTCGGCAACGCGTTATTATGGTGGATTGGCGCGAATGAACGGTGTCGGGTTCGTACTCACCCCTGGGTTATACCCGGACCCCACATTGCGAATACTCTGAGGAAGTAATGGCCGAGTTTAATAAGATCCTGGTTGCCAATCGTGGCGAAATAGCTATCCGCGTTATGCGCGCGGCCAACGAACTTGGCAAAAAGACGGTTGCTGTCTATGCAGAGGAAGACAAGCTGGGGCTGCACCGTTTCAAGTCTGATCAGGCCTACCGTATTGGCGAGGGCATGGGGCCGGTGGCTGCCTATCTGAGCATCGAAGAAATCATTCGTGTCGCCATACATTCCGGCGCCGATGCGATTCATCCTGGCTATGGCCTGCTTTCAGAGAACCCCATGTTCGTCGATGCCTGCGATGCGGCCGGCATCAAGTTTATTGGCCCCAAGGCCGAAACCATGCGGCAGCTGGGCGACAAAGCGTCTGCGCGTCGGGTTGCTATCGAAGCCGGAGTGCCTGTGGTGCCGGCGAGCGACATCCTGCCCGATGACCCGGCAGAAATTCGTCGCATGGCAGCTGAGGTGGGCTACCCCCTGATGCTCAAAGCCAGCTGGGGCGGCGGTGGCCGCGGCATGCGGGCCATCATGTCGGCAGACGAGCTGCAAGAAAAAGTGCTTGAAGGCCGCCGCGAAGCCGAAGCGGCATTTGGTAACGGCGAAGGTTACGTCGAGCGCCTCGTCCAGCGCGCACGTCACGTAGAAGTCCAGATTCTCGGCGACAGACATGGCGATATTTATCACCTGTGGGAACGCGACTGCTCGGTGCAGCGCCGCAACCAGAAAGTCGTCGAGCGGGCTCCCGCCCCGTACCTGAGCCAGTCGCAACGTGATTACATTTGCAGTCTCGGCATAAAAGTCTGCGCTCATGTCGGATACGAATGCGCGGGCACCGTTGAATTCCTGATGGATATGGACACGGACGAGTTCTTCTTCATCGAAGTAAATCCTCGCGTTCAGGTCGAGCACACGGTGACGGAAGAAATAACCGGCATCGATATTGTCAGCGCGCAAATTCGTATTGCCGAAGGCGCCACACTCGCCGAAGCGACCGGCGCCAACACCCAGCAGGACGTGCCGCTAAACGGCCATGCCCTGCAATGCCGCATCACGACCGAAGACCCGCAAAACAACTTCATTCCGGACTACGGCAGGCTCCTGGCCTACCGTGCAGCCACGGGAATGGGCATTCGGCTGGATGGCGGTACGGCATACAACGGCGCAACGATCACGCGCTACTACGATTCACTGTTGGAAAAAGTAACCGCCTGGGCGCCGACGGAAAAAGCGGCGATCGCCCGGATGGACCGGGCCTTGCGCGAGTTTCGTATTCGTGGCGTATCGACCAATATCGCGTTTGTAGAAAACTTGTTGCGTCATCCGACCTTTCTTAATAACACCTATAGCACCAAGTTCATCGACAACACGCCAGAGTTGTTTGAATTTCGGAAGCGCCGCGATCGAGCTACCAAACTGCTAACCTATATTGCCGATATAAGCCTGAATGGTCATCCTGAAACCGCGGGGCGCGAGCGACCGACGGGCAAGGTTAAAGCAGCCTGCGCGCCGGCAAATCGATTCGACACGCCCGCCTATGGCAGCCGCAACTTGCTTGAAGAGAAAGGGCCGCAGGCCGTCGCGGACTGGATGCATGCGCAGAAACAGCTGTTGATTACCGACACGACCATGCGAGATGCCCATCAATCGCTGCTGGCCACGCGCATGCGTTCGCTCGACATGATTAACATCGCAGAAACCTACGCGCACAACTTGCCCCAGTTGTTTTCGATCGAATGCTGGGGCGGTGCAACCTTCGATGTCGCCTATCGCTTCCTGCAAGAATGCCCCTGGCAACGACTACGCGACCTGCGCGAGAAAATCCCGAACATCATGACCCAGATGTTGTTGCGGGCATCGAATGGCGTTGGCTACACAAACTACCCCGACAACGTAGTGCAGGAGTTTGTACGCCAGGCTGCGGTGAGCGGCGTCGACGTATTTCGGGTTTTCGATAGCCTTAACTGGGTCGAGAACATGCGCGTCGCTATGGATGCCGTGATCGCTAATGACAAACTCTGCGAGGGCACCATTTGCTACACCGGCGATATTCTCGACCCGAACCGCGCCAAATATAACTTGAAATATTACGTCGATATGGCGAAACAGCTCGAGGCTGCGGGCGCGCACGTACTTGGCCTTAAAGATATGGCCGGCTTGTTAAAACCCGCCGCAGCGACGGTCCTGATTAAAGCGCTGAAAGAAGAAATTGGCCTGCCAATCCATTTTCACACGCACGACACGTCGGGAATCGCCGGGGCCACTATTCTCGCGGCATCTGCGGCCGGGGTCGACGCGGCAGACGTGGCGATGGATGCTTTTTCCGGTGGTACGTCCCAAGCTTGCATGGGTTCGGTTGTCGAAGCGTTGCGCAACACAGAGCGCGATACAGGGCTCGATATAAAAGCCATACGCGAAGTTTCCAACTATTGGGAGGGCGTGCGCGCGCAGTACAGCGCATTTGAAAGCGGTCTCGCTGCGCCGGCTTCCGAAGTGTACCTGCACGAAATGCCGGGCGGCCAGTTCACCAACCTGAAGGCGCAGGCTCGCTCACTGGGTTTGGAGGACCGCTGGCATGAAGTGGCTCAGACTTATGCTGACGTAAACCATATGTTCGGTGACATTGTGAAAGTGACGCCCTCTTCCAAGGTCGTCGGTGACATGGCTCTGATGATGGTCAGCCAGGGACTGACGCGCGCCGAGGTAGAAGACCCGGCAACCGACGTCGCGTTCCCGGACTCCGTTGTAGACATGATGCGGGGTAATCTCGGTCAGCCGCCCGGTGGCTTCCCACCAGGCTTTCAAGCCAAAGTCTTGAAAGACGAGGTGCCCATTACCACTCGCCCCGGCGCCCATATGGACCCTGTTGATCTGACCGGAGTGCGAACTGACTTGTGCAAACAGCTGGAAGGCTACGACGTTGATAGCGAGGATCTGAACGGCTACCTGATGTACCCGAAAGTTTTTCTGGACTATATGGGCCGCCGCCGGCGGTATGGCCCCGTGCGCACCTTACCGACACGAAATTTCTTTTACGGCATGGCGCCGGAAGAAGAAATATCGGTAGAGATCGACCCGGGCAAGACGCTTGAAATTCGCATGCAGGCTGTTGGCGAAACTGATGAGGCTGGCGAAGCAAAGGTGTTCTTCGAGCTGAACGGTCAGCCTCGTTCCATTCGCGTGGCAAATCGTAAAGCAACCGCAACGACCACACGACGCGTCAAAGCGCAGGAAAACAATCCGGCCCACGTCGGCGCCCCGATGCCGGGAGTGATCACCAGCGTTCTCGTGACTCCGGGTCAACAAGTTAAGGCCGGCGACCTGTTGTTGACGATGGAAGCGATGAAGATGGAAACGGGCGTCCACGCCGAACACGATGCCATCGTGAAACAGGTGCACGCACCCAGCGGCAGCCAGGTTGACGCGAAAGACTTGCTGTTGGAATTTGACGCCTAGATGTCAAAAGCAGTCAGGCGTCACGCAGGCTGCCCGCTTATCAGGTTCCGAAGCAACTCGATCGTGCATTGTCGCGTGCCGCTGAGGCAGTCCCGAGACCACCTGGTTCGAAGAAGTAACAGTAGAAAATCGACTCAACAGGAACAGTAAGTTGGATGGCCCGCCCTCACCTTTTAGGCCGTTACGTTCCGTAGAAACTCGCCGAGAATCGGGGAATCGCTACGTATTCGCTACGCTGGCAACTTCACGGCGAACGTCTGCTCTCACCGAAAGCGGTCATTCGAATACTTGGAAGGTAAGCAGTTCGAAAGTCTGCTAACGGCGAATAGCCGACATTGAAAAAGCCCGCCGCGAATGCGGGCAAATTAATTTTGATAATTAAGAAACGCCGTAATTCAGTCTTTGCAAAATCAAATGGCTGGTTCAATTGGTAAACGCTGTTTGTTTAACATTCTCATTGAGTTAGACATCTCAGTTACTGTTGTTCAATCGGATTCCTTTCTAAGAATCCGATTGTAGTTGTCTTTAGTTAGTCACAAGCAACAAAAATGCGCGACAACATCAGAGTTAAAATTTTTCGTTTCCACGTGAGGCTTGACGATATATACTTCCACGCTTCGCTGGGGGCAGACATTTTCTGTCTACAAAAATTTTGCTCCCCGGCGTTTCAATAACTCAGGAGATGAAAATGAGAAAAACGAATTTTCTGTCGGCAATTGCTGCCGGCACGATGGTGTTTGCGGGGAGCGCGGCAGCGGACAATCTTGGCGCAATGATTGACGAACTGAATGACAGCCTGGAGGCTTCGGGTGCAGGCCTGGCCGTCGGCATGGTCGAATGGATCACTGAAGCCGAATCTGAGGAGATGGGTCAAACGATCCTGTTCAAAGATACCGGTAACAAGCAACTTGGTTTCGATTTCGTTCCGGGTGACCCTCGGCGCGGCGGGCGCACGAATATTACTTATATTATGGACGCTGTCGACGTAACCGCCGATGCAACCGATGAATTTGCCGCGATCGACAATGCAATGCAGACGTGGGAAGACGCCAAGTGCTCAGATATTCCTATTACAGACCTGGGCGACGTAAATGCAGACGAAGGATTCGTGCAATGGTTCTTCGGATTCGGCGGCAATTCTGACATCAATGCCCCAATAGTAAACGGCTGGGACATTGCGCATGACGGATTTCTGCCTGGCAATTTCTTCCTCGCCTTCGGCGGCTCACCGAATATCCTTGGCGTGGCATTCACCATCATTTTTCCCGGCACGGATATCGACAACAATGGCGTGGGTGACGCGGCCTACCGGGAAATCTACTACAACGATGCATTCAACTGGGTAGACAATCCGAATGACGGCCCCGGCGACGGCTTAATCGATCTTGAGTCGGTTGCTTTACACGAGGCGGGTCACGGCCTGAGCCAGGGTCATTTCGGGAATGCGGCTATTATTAACTCAAACGGCAGAATTCGCATCTCGCCGAATGCGGTCATGAACGCTGGCTATATATTTGCCGAACAAGATCTGCAGGGCAATGATAGGGGCGGACACTGCTCAAACTGGGCAAACTGGCCGAACAACTAGTCCGTATCAAGTGCAATGCGAAACCCGCCGGCATATTCCCGGCGGGTTTTTCTATTGGCGGTCATACGCTGTCAGAAAGGAGACAGAGAGATCCGATCAATTCTCTAACCACCCCATGATCGATTTGGGTCATCTGCGGCCTTTCAGCAGTCTAGCAAACGAACGTCCGCCTTGCGGCTCTAAGCAGACTCTAAAGAACAAGAATATCGGCTACGCTCCTTCGCGGCGTTGGCGACCAATTTTGTCGCAAGTTATTGGGAGAGTAGGGTTTCGTTAGAATCAGGTACTGGGTTCGAAGCCTGGGCGCCGATTCTCTGTTATTTGCATTGAAACAGCGCTTTACAGTGTAAGCGTGCGTCATAGAATCCTCGGATACCTCAAGGATTAGCCCGATACTCTTTGCGTGAGACGCTCATATGGGACAGTTTCAGAATTGCCTTAAATACCCCATTGGGGTATCGTATTTTGGAATTCATCGAGACGACCGGATTCTCGAGGATTCGAGAAAACTATTTCGATGACTCGCAGTTCAATATGCTGCAGTTGTTCTTGATGGATCGTCCAGACGCTGGAGACATTGTCAAAGGATCTGGTGGCGTCAGGAAACTGCGGTGGGGACAGCGGGGACAAAGCAAACGCGGTGGTGTCAGGGTGATCTGTTACTGGATAACGAAGGACAATCAGATTTTGTTCCTAACCGCGTATGCGAAGACTGAAGCGAGGGATCTTTCTCGCGAAGCGATTAGGGCCATGCATGAAATCGTAAAAAATCTTTGATCATCTAGAGGAGACGGACATGGCGAAGCGAGACATCGGCGCTGAAATTATCGCCGGTCTAAAGGAGTATCGAGACAGGCCGGAGAAATTGAAGCGCTACGCGTTCGAACCGGCAGACGTCAAAGGTATTCGTCAGAATTTCGGTATGACGCAACAGCAGTTCGCCGATTTTCTGATGATCTCAGTTCGTACACTCCAGAAGTGGGAACAAGGTGAACGCGACCCGGACGGTGCGTCTCACACTTTGCTGCGGGTGATGGAGAAAGAACCCGAGGCTGTAAAGCGGGCCCTGCATGGCTGACCGTGTTGACTAGTGACGCGGAAAGACCTTCTCGCAAATGGACAATGCATGTCTCCAAGTCATTGGGCAAAACTCTAGAACTTCGGTAACGCCCAGACTCAGGAAAATTACTTTATCTCCACATGGTGATACGGCCCTGTCCATCGATAGGCTTTACCGTCGATTTTCAGTTCATGTTTCTCGGAAACAGACGCATCGATATTTGATAATACGAACAAGCTCGTCTGCCCTTCCAGGTCCTCGATAGAAACTGCCGTGTAGTTCTTGTCATCGTAAACGACTTTTAGCTCCCGGATGCTGCTGTTTGAATTAATTGCCAATTCCGACACGGGGCTGTAGCTTCCGTGCGGCTCGACCACGGACGCGAAGACGGTATCCGCGGCGTCTTTTCTGCGAATCATAAAGCCCGGATCCCGTCGCAAATTAAATTCGGGGTCGTTGGCGCCAAGTCTCGTGAATAGGAGTTCGTCCGAAGGTTCAGTCGCCGAAGTCAATGTGTAGAACTTACGGTTATCCATCCACGAGAATTTGGTGTTGTCCCCGGAAGGCCTGCCGCTACTTTCAACATACAAATGCTGATACCCATTATTACTTCCTAATGCACCTAACGTCATTGGCGAGTCGTAGTTGAAATTAACCTGTATCACCTGCCCCATGTAATAGAACGGCAGGTCGTACTGGTTCTTTGAATCCGAATTTACCTTGAGGACGTCCAGCAAGAACGCCTTTTCAAAATTTTCTTTTTTGATCAGCGCCATGGTGCGGTGAATCTTTGTACCCGGGTAAGCATTCTTTTCTATTGCGCTTACGACCTGCACGTCGCTATCGTTGCCCGCATAAAAATAGAGTTCCGAATGATGTTTGCTACCGACTTCGTATATGCCACGAAAATGCGACGTCTCATTCTGGGTAAGCGTGTTGTGGGCAATCGTCTGCTTGGCCCAGGTGGTATTTTCCTTTAGGTAGTTGCCGCCACCTTTTTGTCCGATATTCACAAAGCGCGCGAGACCATAATCCTGCAAGACTTCATCGCCCTGTTCGTAAAGAGAAAAGGACAGCTTGTCGTAGTGACCGTGGCTCAAGCCCTGGGCAGCGTATTTATAGACGAGGGTCAGATCCTCGTTGCCGTATCGTAATACCGCGACACCGCCCTGATCACCGTCGGGCCCGTCAGATAAGTTGACTGATTTCTTTTCAAAGGGCTGTGCCTCTCCATCGCGAATTGCCAACGCAACGGAAAATCCTGCGTCATCGAGCAACACGCGACCCTGGTCTTTGGCGACGCTCAGTAGCCGCGGATCTTGTTCGCCCAGGTGGTAAGCAATATCAACCGCTGATACGAGTGCGCCGGAGTCATAAGACATCCCTTTTTGCCCGTCGTTGAGCGGAAAAAATTCGCCATCTTTGTCCGCCAGTGCCAACAATGCATCTACCGCCTTGAGAAGCACGCCGTCTTTGTGTCGAAGCACTTCAAGGTCCGGCTTTGCGTTGTGCAGTCCCTGCGCAAAAATCAGGAACGGGTACATCGCATAGCGTTGGTAATATGGCCCCTCGGTGTAGTAACCGTCCGGCGAGAACGGCTCGTCGAGGTTCGCAAGGAAGCCCGCCTTGCCGTCCTTGTCAAATATGAAACCGCCATCATCATCCTTGGCGGCAACATCAATATCCTCAAAGGGGATACCGTAGAGCGCGCGCTCGACCAGTTCGTCATCGCCCATCACCAGGCCGATCATGCCAACGGCGGCGTTGCCCCAGGTACTGTGGTTGTGGACACGATTGAAAAACTGCGGGCTGTCGATCGAAATATGATCCGCGAAGGGCCTGAACAGGTTGTCCTCGAGCTGTTGCCGTTCTTCGGCGGACAGGTAGTTATAGATCGTGTCGTAGGCCTGGCTCACGTATACCAGCCAGTTCGAATCATTCAGGCACTGCCAGAACAGTTTGCCGCGAGCGTACGATCTTGTTTTCGGATGCAACGGCAGATCCTTGTACATGGCCTCATACTGGAACAGCATGTCGCGCACGTATTTAGCGTACTTCTCATCCTGCAGAATCTGGTACAACACGCCGGCTTTTTGCATGATGAAGAAATTGCGCTTGTGCCGTTCGTGCGTATAGCCGCCAGAATAATCTTTTGGTATCGGCGTATCGATTCCCGATTCGATTTCTGCGTCCACTTCCTGCCTTACGTTTTTCAACGTTTCATCGAATAAGGGAACGCTGCCGAGCTCGGCTCTTATTTTCTCGACGCCAGACTTGGTCATAATCAGATTGGGGTGCTCTCCTCCCACTGATATCATTGGTAGTACTAAAGCGAGCGATGCGAAAACTATTGCAATTCGTTTATTCCAATTCATACGCCACATTGTCTCCATAAATTTTTAACCAAATCCTTAGTTACCGGATGGTCGTGAGTGCGTGAATAACGCCGCGTAATTCGGCCAGTCCCTTCAATCGCCCTGTATACGAATACCCTGGACGTACACGCTTGTCGGATTTTTCCGCGCCCAGCGTATGGCCATGGTCCGGCCGCATAGGAATCGTGCAGCGGCCAGGTGGCAGGTCCTTTCGTCGCTGCTCCTCGTCAAGCAGGGCATTGACGATACCAACAATGTCGTTGTCGCCGTCCAGGTGATCGGATTCGTAAAACGAACCGTCTGCCTCGCGCTTGATGTTGCGCAAGTGAACAAAGTAAATGTGGTCGTGGAACTCGCGAATCATGGCGACGAGATCATTGTCGCCACGCGCGCCGTAAGACCCCGCACACATCGTCAGGCCGTTTGACGGGCTCGGCACCGCGTTGAGCAGAGCCCGTGCATCGTCGGCGGTCGATACGACGCGCGGCAGGCCGAACAGGGAGAATGGCGGATCGTCCGGGTGGATTGCCATGACGACGCCGGCTTCCTCGGCGACAGGAATGATTTCTTCGAGAAATGCGAACAGGTTGGCACGGTAACCGTCGTTGCCAAGTTTTATGAACTGTTCAATTGCGGCACGCACGCCGTCGCGGTCATAACTGCCTTCACCGCCAGGCAGTCCGGCGATGATGTTTTTTTCGAGTGCCCCACGCGCTTCCGGCGACATTGCCTCGTAACGTTCGCTTGCCCGAGCGACGACGTCTTCATTGTAACTCGCACGTGCGCCATGTCGTTCGAGGACGAAGATGTCGTACGCCGCGAAGTCCGTCATCTCGAAACGCAACGCCTCGGACTTGTTGGGCAGCTCGAAGGTCAGGTTGGTACGCGTCCAGTCGACGACCGGCATGAAGTTGTAGCAGACTCGATGGATGCCGGCAGCCCCAAGATTACGAATGCTTTGTTTGTAGTTGTCAGTATAGTCACGATAGTCGCCTGAACGCGTCTTGATATCGTTGTGTAGCGGTACCGATTCGACAACCGACCAGGTCAGGCCGGAGTCTTCGATCAATTCCTTGCGCTCCTGAATGTCAGCAGCCGGCCAGACGTCCCCGGTCGCCACGTGATCCAGTGCAGTGACTATGCCGGTGGCACCAGCCTGTCGGATCCGTTCAAGCGACACGGTGTCATTCGGCCCGAACCAGCGCCAGGTTTCTTCCATTGCAGTGAGTCCTCGACCCTGTTCTTTGTCTGTGTGCCAGCGGGCAGGGTATGCATGTCAGCTTACCAAGTCTGGTATCGTGATGCGCGATGAGCTCACGTTTCTCAAAAACCCTGGCGCTGTTTCTTCCCGGCATCTTCCTGCTGGGATTCAACATTGGTACCGGCAGCGTTACGGCGATGGCCAAAGCTGGCGCGACTTACGGCATGTCGCTGCTGTGGACCATCGTCGCATCATGCCTGGCGACTTATTTCATGATCAACGCTTACGGCAAGTTGACGCTGGTTACCGGGGAAACTGCCCTGCAGGCGTTCCGCCGGCACATTCACCCGCTGGTTGGTCTGTTCTTCATTGTTGCCCTGACCGCCGGCGTTTGCGGCAGCGTCATGGGCGTGATGGGCATCGTTGCGGAGATCAGTTCCGAGTGGTCGAAGGGCCTGGTTGACGGCGGCATCGCACCGATCTGGTTCGCCGCGTTCTTTGTCGCGCTCGTTTACTTTATTTTCTGGAACGGCACGACGCAGTTTTTCGAGCGCAGCCTCGCAGTCGTCGTCGCCATCATGGCTGCCTGCTTCGTTCTTAACTTTTTTATCCTGATGCCTCCGCCCGTCGAGATTGCAAAAGGTCTTGTCCCGTCGCTTCCGGAGGTGCCGATTGACGAAGGCAGGGGTCCGTTTCTCGTTATCGCATCAATGGTGGGCACGACGGTTTTCTCAGGGCTGTTTATTATCCGCACCACGCTGGTAAAGGAAGCCGGCTGGACGATTGCGGACGTGAAAAAGCAGCGCAACGATGCGATGGTCGCTGTTGGCATGATGTTCGTCATCAGCGGCTCGATCATGGCAGCTGCGGCCGGCACGTTGTACGTGGAGGGGCTCGGCCTAGACAACGCGTCACAAATGATCGGCTTGCTGGAACCCCTGGCCGGTTCGTTCGCAACAACGATCTTCGTCGTCGGTATCGTCGCGGCGGGCGTTTCATCCCAGTTTCCCAATGTCCTGATGCTGCCCTGGCTATTGTGCGATTTTAACGAGTCGGCACGAGACATGACCTTGCCTCGGTATCGACTCATCGTCCTCGTTATTTCGTTGCTCGGGCTGGTCGTGCCGATCTTCGAGGCAAGACCGGTCTTCGTGATGATTATTTCTCAGGCATTCAATGCTGTCATCCTGCCGGTAACGGTCGCCTGCATTCTGTATCTTGGCAACCGGCGGGACCTGATGGGCGAGTATCGCAATACGATTACGTCCAATGTGGTGCTCACCGCCATCCTGCTGTTTTCCCTCGTCACCACGTCGATGGGTATACGAGGTGTTTGGCAAATCATTGCTTCCTGATCAGCGTCGCCGCTAGAGTTGCGACAAACATGCGGCTTCTTGTCTTGAATGCATGAACTGCCAGTAGACCTCTATCTCAAGCAATCGAATTATTAAGTAGCGTTGATAAACTTTGTGCTTTTTCCTGCTAAGGAGTTCACCCCCAAACGAAAAAGCCCCAGCAACAGCCGGGGCTTTTAAGCGAACTGACACGCCATCCTGGATGGCGCTGCTTAGCTAGAAGCGGTAGCTGGCACCAAAGGTGAGCCGGCGATCCGTCAGGCCCTGGTAACACAGCAGCGCGTTTTCATTGACGCAGTACTGCGTAACATCTTCTTCGGTGATGTTAACGGCTTCCAATCCAAGGCTCAGATTGTCAGTGACCGCGTACTGTACGCTGGCATTGAGCTGTCCTCTATCATCTTGAACAACCGGGAAACCCCACGGGAAGCTGCTCGTGCTACCGAAATCGGTAGAGCGATAGGCTTCACGCCAGGTATAACGCGTCCGCGCCGAGAGACCGTACTTTTCGTAGTAAAGCGTAATGTTGTAAGCGTTGTCGGACAAATCGATTTCGGTAACTTGCAACTTCACATCAGAGGCACCGCCTGATGCGGCGAAGATATCCCTGGCACGAGTTGTAGCTCCCCAGAATTCCTCACCACCAGAAAACTTCTGATTGGTGTAGTTGAGGAGGAAGCCGAAACCTGATGCCCAGCCGAGTGTGTCTTCAAACTCTACGAGATCATACTGGAAGGCTAGCTCGAAGCCTTTTTGCGTGTTCTCACCGGCACCATTGACTTGCTGCGATAATGGAACGCAGACGCCGACACCCGTGGTTTGGTTGCCGCTGGCATCGAGCGGGGCAAAGACGTTTTGGTCTGCAATGGGATTGAAGATACCACCGCCTTCGCAAGGGTCGGTTACGTCGCGCACATCAACCGGATTCCCGTTTGCGTCTGTGAAGGCCGTAGTTTCGGGTTCTTCTGTCTGAGGCACAAACAGTCCGGTGCGAGTCTTGTGGAAAAAGCCCAGGCTCACCACGGCTGCTGGTGCGAAGTAGTATTCAAGTGAAATATCAAATGACTCAACTTCCTGAGGAACCAAACCAGGATTGCCCACATTAACCGCAGGGTTTGGGCTGGTGCTGAACGTAAATGATGTTGACAGATCGTCAAAATCCGGGCGTCTGATATCCGAACCCCAGCCTGCGCGAAGCAACAGGTCGTCACGCAGGTTTGCAACGATATTCAGTCGCGGCAACACGAAATCGTAATTGCCCTTTCTGGTTGTCGGTGTTGCTACACCATTAAGGATAGTATTGCCGGTAGAAGCAACTTCAGTTTTCAAATAGCGCAGACCGGCATTGCCGCGGAAAATACCCGCTTCGAAATTCATTTGCCCGTAGAAAGCGTTGGTCTTTTCCTCAATATCAAAGAAAGCGTTCTGGCTCGATGTTGGTGCGCTGATGGGGCCACGCGTCGAGCCGGTAATCGCATTATTTGCAACAATCGCGTCATTCAAAATACCAAGCACGCCATCCGGATCTGAAGCAACACGCTCGGGGTCGATTACAAGGAAGTCAGGCACGTAAAGCGCTCTGCCATCTGCCGCATTAAAGTTGTTCGGACCCGGCACAAGAAGGGTCGAAAACAGGTTACCTGTAGGACTATCGGCAAACTCCCTCAACCCAACGCTTGATGTAATTGAGTCTCTAAGCGCTGTCGTCTTGCTGAAGCGATATCCAAAATCGAAGGAGAAGCTTTCATCTACGTCATAAGAAAAATCAGCTCGAAACGCAGTCTCCTCGTTCTCTGCCCGGCTTCTTGATTGCTGCACATCGCGCAGCACAATATTTGCCGGATCAAGCAACTGCGCAGTCGTTGGGCCGTCAAATGCTGCATCTTGCAGAATGCCAAAGGTCAGCGAACCGCCTCTCAGGTCGTACTCAAAAGGCGTGCCGTTTTCATTGGAATCATAGAGTGCATCGTCACCGTTGGCTTCGTTTGTTTGATGGTTAGCCAGCAGCTGCGCAGCATTCAGCGGCGAGTTCGGATTGATAAAATTAAGCGTGGTATTGAAGCTCGGCGTCGAGGAATCAGACGATGATGTTGACACCTCTGCCCGCGCAGAAAATCGGTCATTGATCAGCCAATCGCCACCCAAACTGAATATCTTGCTATCGGTGATGCGCGAATTAGTGTCACCTGAAAAACGCAGGTTACCGTCCGTGCCATTCGTCTCAGTAGGAATGATGCCGCGGACTGCCGCGTCGATGCTACCGAGATTCTGACCGTTTAGTGATCCGAAGTTGACCGTCTCGAACTCGGAGATATTGGCTGCGTTGAGCCCGATTTCGCCGGCACTAATACCCGATGCCTGAATTCGTGAGCTCTTTTGTCGCCGATCTTGATCATTCAGGACCACATCAAGGTAGAACTTTACGTCCTCCAGGCCGCTCGGTTCGAATTCGAGCGTACCGGCAAAGTTAGTCGTTTCGTATTCGAAATTGTCGTAGTCCTGAATAAAAAACTGAATGGGCAAGTACAGGGGAGTTGTGCCCGCATCAGCAACAGAATCGTTGTCGCGATCGGCGCGAGGACGAAAAGCGGTCACATCCTGCTCAGCGTAGCTCGCACTAAGCACGACACCAAAATCGCCGCTGTCGGTCGTCCAGTTGTCACCGTAGGTACCGGATAGGCGCGGTGTCACGCTGTCAGTCGACAGACTGCTGTCTTCGCCTTGCAATCGCACGGTCGCCAGTCGTTCAGTCAAACTGAGGGGTCGAATCGTCTTAAGGTTGATTGTGCCGCCAACAGACCCTTCGATTGTTTTCGCCTCAGGCGCTTTGGTCACTTCGACGGCAGCAATAATGCCCGCGGATACATCGTCAAAACTGATGCCGCTCCGTCCGGAGCCGGAACCCACCGTCGAAACACCATTGATTTCGGTACGGTTTGCGTTGGTTCCCCGAATCTGAACGCCGGTGCCCACACCCGCCGTACGAGTAATCTGGATTCCAGTGACGTTTTCGAGGACTTCTGCGAGGTTCTGATCAGGCAGCTTGCCGATGTCCTCAGCTATGATGACTTCGACGAGGTTGTCGGAATTTCTCTTTTGGTCGACAGCATTTCTGAGAGACGCCCGGATACCGGTCACAGTAACCTCTTCGATTACTTCTTCCTGCGCGACGATCTGAGGCGAAAAGACGAGCGTAGACGCGGACAACAAGAGTGCCGCGAGGATGCGTTGGATTTTCAATTGAGTTCCCCTGAACTGTGGCCAATCTGATGTTGGTTGTACTTTTAGTCTCGACCATCAAAATCAATTCCTGCATAAATGTCAACCTGTTTCATAGGCCAATTTGTTTCAATTGGTATTACCAAACGATTGAGGCCACGGCCGGTTGCGCCGGCGAAACCGCTGACAATTAAGGCGCTGCCGGACTTTTTCCGATTTCAGGTGCAGAATTCGGCAGCTCAAGCCGACCCATCGAATCAGCCTGCATGGATCTGTCTTTCGATGGAGTCGCTTGATCTTTTTCACAATTGCGTAAATGATTGGTTAACCAACAGGCCAAACAATCAGCCCGCACTTGGCCCGGCTTTATGCAAGACGAGGACAATGAAAGACCAGCGCCTTTACCATTCTGTTGCCGATCAAATACTGCAACTCATCAATGACGGCTCCTTCCCGCCGGGCAGCCGTTTGCCGGGTGAAAGGGACCTGGCGGAGCGCTTTGATGTCAGCCGGGTCACGATCCGCGAAGCTGAGATCGCACTTCAGGCCCTCGGGTATATAAGGATCAAGACAGGTTCCGGGGTCTATGT
>JABDKF010000009.1 GCA_013003155.1 Woeseia sp.
ATCTGGACAACCTGGATGAGACCGACAAGAAGCGGGTCCGGTATTTCACGCAGCAGATCGTGGACATGCTGAGCCCGACCAATTTTCTGGGCACAAATCCGGAGGCATTGGCTCGCGCCGCAGAAACCGACGGGCAATCGCTGATCGACGGGCTGGAGAACCTGGTTCGCGACATCGAGGCATCCGATGGAGAACTGCTGGTCAGCCTGGCGGATAAAGACGCATTCCGCGTAGGCGAGAACATCGGTGCGACGGAAGGCTCTGTTGTTTATCGGAACGAGATTCTGGAGCTAATCCAGTACGCACCGACGACCAAACAGGTGCACGCGACACCGCTGCTGATCTTTCCACCCTGGATCAACAAGTTCTATATCCTGGACCTGAAACCCAAGAACAGCTTAATCAAGTGGATTGTTGATCAGGGCTATACATTGTTTGTCGTCAGCTGGAAGAACCCCGATGCGACCTACCGGGATTTTGGTATGGGCGACTACGTTGAGAAGGGCTATCTGGCCGCCATCGAGCAGGTGAAGGAGATCACCGGCGAGGAGAAGATCAACACTGTTGGATACTGCATCGCCGGCACGACGCTGTCGCTGACAATTGCGCTGATGGAAAAGCGTGGCGACGAATCGATAAAATCTGCGACCTTCTTCACGACACTCACCGATTTCGAGGATCAAGGCGAAGTCGGCGTGTTTCTCTCGAACGACTTCGTTGACTCAATCGAGGAAGAAGTGACCGAGGCGGGCGTTCTTGAGAGCTTTATCATGAGCCGCACCTTCAGCTATTTGCGCTCGAATGACCTTATCTACTCCCCTGCGATCAAGAGCTATATGATGGGCCAGAAACCACCGGCCTTTGACCTTTTGTTCTGGAACGGCGATGGCACCAATTTGCCAGCTCGCATGTCGATGGAGTATCTGCGTGGCCTCTGTCAGGAGAACCGCTTTGCACGCGACGGATTCGAGGTCCTGGGTGAAAGTGTGCGCATCGGCGACGTCAAGGTTCCGATTTGCGCCGTAGCGTGCGAGGCCGACCATATCGCGGCGTGGAAGACCAGCTTCGCCGGTTTCCAGAAAATGGGCAGCAAGTCGAAGACATTCATCCTTTCCGAATCCGGTCACATCGCAGGCATTGTGAACCCGCCCTCGAAAATGAAGTATGGCCATTACACAAACAGTGACTGGTCTGGCAATGCCGACGACTGGCGGAAAGAAGCTGAATATCACGAGGGGTCTTGGTGGCCGCGCTGGGGCCGCTGGCTTAAGACCCGCTCAGGGAAGCAGGTGGATGCCAGAATCCCTGGCTCGGAGAAATCCCACCCTGCACTGGCGCCAGCCCCCGGCTTTTATGTGACCGAGAAGCCAGAAACTTGCTAACATATTGACTTAAAACGATAGAAAAATTTGCTGCGCTGCAGCAAACCACTTGAATTGCCGCATCGCAGCATGTATATACTTCGCAGACGCAGAAAGCGGGTCTCCCCGCTGACCGTTCTGATTAGGAGAGAGACCAATGGCTAAAGCACAAAACGAATACACGAAGATGATGAAAGACATGATGGGTGCATTCCCGGTCGATACGTCGGCGATGCACGACGTGTTCAAAACCCAGGCAACTTTTGCCGACAAGATGTCGAAAGTTGTTCTGGAAGCCGCCGAGAAATCGACCGAGATTTCCGCTGGCTGGACGAAAGCCACGATCGGCAAACTGGGCGTTATCACCAACGCCAAGGACGATCCTACGGATTACACCAAAGCGATGACCGATTTCGCTTCGGCTCAAGCCGAGATGAGCGCTGAGTCGATGGCCGGCTTTGCCGAGGTCGCCAAGAAAGTTCAGATGGAAACCGTCGAGCTGATGCTCGTTGCTGGCAAGGACTTCGGCGACGAAGCAACCAAAGCCGTCAAGAAGGCGACCGACGACGTGACCACCGCTGCCAAGAAAGCGGCCGTGAAGTAAGATTACTGATCGCCAACTCCTCCCTGTTGGCATCATGAACTGGCGGGCCGATCTGGCCCGCCATTTTTTTTGGCGGAAGCCGACGCTAGATGTGCCCTTTTACAACCACGACAACGCTATCTGCCGTTCGACGTCTGATGTCGGCAACTTTCTGGTAAGCGGGGTTGTGATACGCGTCGATTGCAGCTTCATAGCTGGGAAATTCTATGATGACGTGGCGATCCTGTATGGCGCCCTCAACGTGCTCGGATTGACCGCCTCGGACGATGAACTTTCCGCCTAGTCCTTCCAGGATCGGCGTGTCCTTCTCGACGTATTCCCTATAGCCCTCCGGATCGCGAACGGTGATATGGGCGATGATGTATCCCTTTGGCATTATGTCCATTCCTATTCAGTTCTTTCGTTGATTGCAGGACGCGGCAGCGTCGCCAGGCTGATTGTCGTTACCCTGGCATCCGCCAGGCGCGAGACGACCTGTGCGAGAACACTGGCATCCAGACGGGCGTCGGCGCGAATGGTCACAGCATGCCGGGACAGGTTGTCAAACACCGCATCCCCTTCGAGACTGCCTCGCATCAGACCACCGTTTGCGCCAATAACAAGGACTTCCGTTGGGTGGTCCAAGTCGTCGAACGAGGACACCGGCTGTTCAACAGCGATCGGATCAGGAGGAGCGATTACGGCAACCATCATGAAAAACACCAGAAGCAGGAAAGCCACGTTGATCATCGGAACAATTGATTCCCGCCGTTGACGCGGCTCTCTGCGCAAATCCATCATTCGGTAAGCGCCAGATTGTCCAATCCGCCGCGCTTCAGGGACTCCGCGACATCTATAACTCGTTGAACATTGGCCCCACCACGAGCACGCAATATGACGGGCTCTCCGACACCTGAGGCAAGTCCATCGAGCGTCTCTATCAGTGCATCCGGGCGAAGAGACACGCCATTCAAAGTCACGCGCGTCGGGTAAACATCGACCAATCGAGGCGGACCTGATTGCTCGATCGCTTCACCCGGTACGGAAAGCGCGATGCCGCCTTCTGTTCCAAAGCGAGCTGCCAACATGAAGAAAACCAGCAACAGAAAAACGACATCGATCATCGGTGTCAGGCTCATACGCCTGCGAAGTGATCGACTGGCAAGGTTCATTCGGCAGCCTGAGCAATCGGCGCCGGAGACGCGAGGAACACTTGGGTCACAAGGTCTTCGATATCGGCCGCGATACTATCAATGACGCCCTCGAACCACGCCAGTGCAAGCGCCACCGGGATTGCCACAGCCATTCCGGCGGCCGTCGTCAGAAGCGCCTCCCAGATACCACCCGCAAGAACAGACGGATCAGCGCGAGCACCACTGGATTGAAGAGCCTGGAACGCCTCGATCATTCCCAGGACAGTACCAAGCAGCCCCAGCAGCGGCGCGACGGTTGCTATTGACTCCAGCCCTCTCAATCCGCTCCGCGCCTCGTTCAGCATCGTCCGCGCGAACCGCTCGGTGTCCTCGCGCGCCTGTGCTTCGGTGAACCGAGAATTCGTGACGGAATCAATTGCGTGTCGGACGGCCTGGTATCGCAGACCACCTACTTTGCCATGCGGGCGCTTGCCCGCTTCGCGGAATGCCTGAACAGCATTGCGGGCCGCGGAACCACCCCACGCTCCGGACCGCACAAGTCGGAGAACTTTCCAAATAATCAACGTCGCGGCGACCAGACTCAGAAGCCCGATCGCCCAGATGATAATGCCCCCACGGTCCAGCAGAACCAGAAGACCTGCGATGTCCATTCTAGCGCTCCCGATTGCGGACCGGCCCTCACACTGCCGTCACAACCGGACAAGTGCAAGGTTTCGGAACTATTGGCTCGCATTCGGTTGCATAGCACCCTTGTCCAATCGACAAGTGGTGCACCTCATCCGCTGTAGAGTCGTTATCGTGTTGCGGCGCAGAGACGGCGATGCGTAAATCGGTTCATGGCCGAATTCGATCTGATCCTGCGCGGCGCACGCGTGCTGACGTCTACAACGGATTCCACAGCGGATATTGCCGTTAAAGAAGGCCGGATCGCTGCGGTAGGCGATGTCGCCGGAAAAGCGACCACCGAGATGGAATGCACCGATAAAGTCGTGTCCCCCGGTGGAGTCGACGTCCACTGCCACATTGAGCAAATGTCGGGAATGGGACTGATGAACGCCGATACGTTCGAGACCGCGACGCGCTCGGCTCTAGTGGGTGGAACAACGACCGTCGTAAGCTTCGCGGCGCAGGCGAAAGGGCAATCCCTGGCGCAAGCGATGACCGATTATGCCGTGCGCGCCACCGTTGGCGCGATGACCGATTACGCATTCCACATCATTGTAAGCGACTTTGAACCGCCGCTCACCGAGCAAGAACTCAGATCCCTGATCCGGGACGGGCATCGGTCGATCAAAGTCTTTACTACCTACAACATCAAACTGGACGATCAGTCGATCTGCGATGTGCTTTCGATCGCAAAAGAAGAAGGCGCGCTGGTCTGCATTCATGCAGAAAACGATGGCCTGATCTCTTGGACGAAGAACCGATTGCTTGCTGCGGGCAAGAACCATCCCAGGCATCATGCCCTGTCGCATCCGAGATTGGCGGAAATTGAAGCCGTAAACCGGCTCATTTCCTTCGCTGAGTTCTTCGCTACACCGGTCATGCTGTTTCATATTTCCACAGCCGAAGCCGTATCGGCGATCCGTTCCGCAAAAGCGCGTGGTGTTCCGGTTTGGGCCGAAACCTGTCCCCACTACTTGTTCATGGACAAGTCGGAACTCGACCGTCCGGGGCTCGAGGGCGCCAAATGGATGTGTTCACCCCCGCAAAGAACGGTCCCAGATCAAGATGCGCTGTGGGATGGGCTGGGTGATGGCACTCTTTCCGTGATCTCATCAGATCACGCGCCCTACAGATACGACAACAGCGGTAAACTGTCGGCCGGGCCGGATGCAACCTTCGCAGAAATTGCCAACGGTTTGCCCGGGCTTGAAACGAGGATGCCGTTGATGTTCGACGCCATTGTCTCAAATGACAGGTTGGCGGCAACCGACTTTGCGCGATTGACGGCAAGCGAACCGGCCAGAATTCATGGTCTCGCCGACAAGGGAAACATTGCTGAGGGCTTCCAGGCCGATCTGGTAGTCTGGGATCCGTTTAGAAAGGTAACTTTCGATGCAAACGATCTCAACGACAACGTCGGTTACAACCCCTGGGTCGACCGTACCGTTACAGGTTGGCCGGAGATGGTTTTTCTACGGGGCGAACTTGTCGTAGAGGACGGCAAATGCCGGGCCAAGCCAGGTCACGGCAAATGGATTGACCGTCCGCGACCTGGTCTTTCGTCTGACATTGAAGCGGCCAAAGAGTATCGGGAAGCGAGTGGATGACGTCAACTTAATCGGTTGCCGCTTCCAGACGTCGGTTCATTTCGGGTTGCCACATCGCCGGAGTTTCCCGATCTTGGATCCAAATATCGGAGATTGCTCATGCTGGATGAAACTGCGCGGGGCGTATTCACAATCGCGGCGACACCTTTTCTTTCCAATGGCGCTCTGGATGAGCAAAGCCTCGACCGGATGACGGATTTCTACCTTGAGAGAGGGGCCACTGGATTAACAATCCTCGGGATCATGGGTGAAGCTGGCAAGTTATCGACCGACGAAAGCAGAAAGGTCATCGAAAAGGTCTGCGACCGTGCGAACGTGCCAGTGGTCGTCGGCGTGTCCGCACCAGGCTTCGCTGCAATCGAAGCGTTGTCGACCGTGGCCGTGGATAGTGGCGCCGCGGCAGTCATGGTGGCACCGCCGCAGACCTTGAGAACAGACGCTCAGATCGTAGCTTATTTTCTGACCATTGCCGACCGGCTCGGTGACGTCCCATGGGTCCTGCAGGACTTCCCACTGGTCACGAATGTCGTGATTGATCCGCAGGTCATTCTCAAGATCGTTGCGGACTGCCCGAACTGCGTAATGCTGAAACACGAAGACTGGCCGGGATTGGAAAAGATCGCCGCGCTGCGCCAGGCGTCGGACAAAGGCGCGCGACGGATCTCGATTCTCTGCGGCAATGGCGGACAATTCTTGCTGGAGGAAATGCTCCGAGGCGCAGATGGCGCCATGACCGGCTTTGCGTATCCCGAAATGATGCGGGACGTTGTGCGCTTTATGGATGAGGGAAATGAAAATCAGGCGCGCGATATCTTTGACGCGTATTTGCCGCTGATTAGATACGAATCCCAACCGGGCCTGGGCCTCGCAATCCGCAAGTACATCCTCGCCCGGCGGGGCGCTATAGCGCATGACACCGTCCGCGCCCCGGGTCCGAAATTGACATCAAGTGCGATCGCAGAGATCGAGGCTCTCATCGCGAGACAAGAAGCGCGATTGGCCATGCTTTCGTAGCTCGGGTTTCGTCTGACGAGAGGTTGGCCGTGCTGGGGTAGATTGTGCAATTCGACCGGAGCAAACGCCTGTTGGAAGTAACCCGTGGCCGAGAAGGCCACAACAACGACGTTAAGCGAAGGGACGACGGTTCCAACGCTTTCCTTGACGCGATCCCAAACATATAGTGGGCGCAATTGGCGGTGCAGGCCCGCCACAAAATCGAGGCTCGAGCAGTGGCCCATATCATAGTCGTTGGGAACGAAAAGGGCGGTGCCGGAAAGTCCACCGTGGCAATGCACATTGCAACCGCACTAGTGCGCATGGGGCATCTGGTTGGCGTTCTGGATCTGGATCTGAGACAGCGCAGTTTCGGGCGCTACGTTATGAACCGGCAAGATTTCATGCGGGCCGAGAACCTGGATTTGCCTTCGCCTGTTTATCGGGAGCTTCCGCAAATCTCGAAGGAAAGCATCGGCCCCGGCGAAAACGTCTATGATCAGCGGCTGTCCGCAGCCGTCACTGGGCTGGAGCGTGAGGTTGAATTCATCCTGATCGACTGCCCGGGCTCTCATACTCGCCTTAGCCAGGTCGCCCATTCGCTGGCAGATACTCTGGTAACGCCACTGAATGACAGCTTTGTAGACTTCGACCTGTTGGCGCATATCGATCCGAGAACGAACAAGATCCTTGGCCCCAGCGTCTATGCAGAGATGGTCTGGAACGCGCGCCAATTGCGTGCGCAGGCCGGTCTGGAGCCCATTGATTGGGTCGTTGTCAGAAATCGGGTCGGTGCCCAGGCGATGCACAACAAGAAAAAGATGGCCGAGGCTGTCGACGCGCTTGCCCGGCGTATCGGATTCCGTGTCGCTCCAGGGTTTTCCGAACGCGTCATATTTCGCGAGCTGTTTCCCCGTGGACTGACGCTGTTGGATCTTCGCGATATTGGTGTTCAGAACTTGAACTTGTCCAACGTGGCGGCACGCCAGGAACTTCGGGAACTGGTCAAGGATCTGAAGCTGCCGGGGGTCACTGTAGACTTTTGAGCCGGATATTGCTTGCAAGTGTGCTGAGAGCATTCAAGATGGCTGCAAGTGGACCTGACGCGCTTTGATCGTCCAGTGCGGACTGCCTCGCCTCTTCTTGACTAAGCTCATCCTGGGTTGCAATGGGCTGAAAGAACTGAACGGCTGGAAATGCGTGGGCTGCCTTGACGTCTTGTGTTGCAGCGCTCCGGCGGTTTTCGAGGGCAGCGGCATTACGGAAGAACGGCGTCAGCATGGCAACAAGCGCCGAAAGCACCCCGAATACAGTTAGCCAAGTACGAAGTTGCGCAAAGTAGTTTTGTGACGCTCCGGCATCTGCAAATTGCGGCGCCGGCTCGATCATCAGCGTTTCAGGCGTCGATGCGATTCCGGTCTTGCCCATTGCGGACGCCACAGTCTGCATAAAGCCCGGGCCCGTCACAAGCGCACCCGAAAGGCGCACGAGTTTCCTGTCATCAAAATCAGCCAGAACGTCGAGGCCGTTGGTCGACTGGCTCGTTTCTCCGCTGTTGTCGCTAATCGCGAACGCAAAAGCATGGTTGCGAAAGCTGTTCAGTGACTCATGCAACCGTGCCGCTTCGGCGGCTTTCGCGCGAGGCATCGGCCTGCGGGGCTGACCGGTCGCGGCACTCAATCGCTGCGCGATGATTGGCGCAAAGTCGCTCCCCACAGGATAGACCGGGACGGCTTCGATCCATCGCGGAGCTTCCACGCTACCCAAATTGATCGTTTGCGAATGCCCCTCCACTGTTTCGCCAAGCACGCGAACTTGTCGGATCAGGTTCATGTGCAGGTCGGGCGCGAAATTCTGGATAAGGACTTCTTCAGGCAGTCCAACCTTGGCGTGAAGAACCTCTTGCGCCGAGCGGTGTTCTTCATGGTAGCCGATCACAAACGAGCTACCGATACAGAACGCGCCCATCGCCAGCCAAGTGCGTGGCGCAAACAGGATATTTCTTACCATTGTCGGCAAGTCTGACGACCTCATTACTATTAGCAATCGCTACGGGTCCGTTATCCAGTTCCAACCGGGCAGGAACGTGGCGCTTTCGGGGAATATTGTCTCGCGAACAAGAACACAGTGTTTTTATTCGCATTTTGGCAAAACTGTATGGACCACCGCACAGGACTCGGAAGTCACTGTTTTT
>JABDKF010000010.1 GCA_013003155.1 Woeseia sp.
ACCTGCAAGACGCCTGGCGGCAGGTACTGGACGGGGCACCCCCCGACGACTGGGCCATCATGTGCGGATCTGGCGTTACCGCCTGCCATCTCGCGCTTTCCGCTGAGCGGGCCGGCCTGACGCCGCCAAGACTATACGCGGGCTCCTGGAGCGAATGGATCAAGGATCCCTCGAGGCCGCGGCTGCCGTGACGAGGCCTGCGGATTCGTCCCGCAGGGCGGCTGAACTTAATTGGGGTCATTTCGGTCCAAATTGCGGTCCTGAAAAGAAATGCAGATCCCAATTCCGGCTACGTGGGCCGTGAGGAAAAAGGCATGAAAAAATCGATTTATCAAGTTATTACATTGCTTTTTGCAAGTGGATTATCTTTTGCCGCCGGGGCCCAGAATAAGGCTGAAAAGTCGCTGGCTGACCTCGATTTGCGAGGTTCTGATTGCATCCTGATCCGGACTATCCGAGACTATACGCCACTGGACGATCGCAACCTGTTGGTCTCAGGACCCGGGAGGCGCGCCTATCTGGTTACCCTGGTCAGGCCGGCTTTCGATTTGCGTTCGTCTTTCCGCCTGGGATTTTCGTCACGTGACGACCAGTTGTGTCCTTTCGGTGGTGATGCGCTGGTATTCGGTGGCCTCGGCAACGAAAAAATCCAGGTTCGGTCGATCAGTCGACTGAGTAAGGAACAGGCAGAAGAATTAAAAACTCGGTACGGGAAAAAGAAACCTGCCGACATTACGCCCGCGGAACCGGATGCAATAAAAGGTGCCGAGGTCGAAGAGCTAGACTAAGACAGACGTTTTCGAACATTTGTTCTTGGTCGCGCAATCCGCAATCTCCGTGCGGACCCAGCCCGGCCAGCTTACGCTGGCCGGGTTTTTATTTGCCGTAATTTTCATGCCTTGCGATACGGCGACGCGCCCACGACAATTGATCGCTTATCTGACCGCGGGACAGATTATTTATGGCAGGCGCACTGGCCGGAATTCGTGTTTTGGACCTCAGTCGAATATTGGCGGGTCCGTGGGCCAGTCAGTTACTCGCAGATTTCGGCGCCGATATTATTAAAATAGAAAGGCCGGGCACGGGCGACGACACCCGGCAATGGGGTCCGCCCTGGCTGCGCGCAGCTGACGGTAGCGACACACGAGAATCGGCGTATTTTCAGGCCAGCAACCGAAATAAGCGATCGGTCACTGCCGATATCAGCACATCCGGCGGGCAAACGATTGTTCGCGAACTGGCGTTGCAGAGCGATATTTTTCTTGAAAATTTTCGAGTAGGTTCTCTGCAGAAATACGGACTCGACGCGAAAACCTTACGCGCCCGGAACCCGGCACTGGTTTACTGCTCGATTAGCGCCTATGGACAGGAAAGCCCGTTGGCGTCTGATGCTGGCTATGATGCCATGGTGCAGGCAGCCGCAGGCCTGATGAGTATTACCGGCGAGCCTGACGGGCCGCCGCTCAAGACGGGGGTTGCTGTCGCCGACTTAATGGCCGGCATGTATGCGTCAAGCGCGATTCTGGCTGCCCTGCATGCTCGCGCAGCAAGCGGCTTGGGCCAGCACATTGACGTTCCCTTGTTCGACACACAGGTAGCATGGCTTGCCAATCAGGCGATGAATTTTCTGGTGGGCGGTGAGATTCCGCAGCGTCATGGCAATGCCCACCCAAATATTGTTCCCTACCAGTCGTTTGCCACCGCGGACGGTTACCTGATGCTCGCTGTCGGTAACGATCGACAATTTGCAGCATGTGCGCGATGCCTTGAGTGCGCGGGTCTTGCCGACGAGGAGCGATTCGCGACCAATGCAGCGCGCGTGGCGCACCGCGAGGAGTTGATTCCGCTGCTGGCAGCCAGGCTGGCCGAAAAGCCGACATCGCATTGGATCAAACAGTTTGCGCAACACGGGATTCCCTGTGGGCCAATTAACAATTTGCGTGAGGTATTCGCGAGCGACCACGTAAAATCTCGCGGGCTGCAAACGTCTCTTGAGCACGCGCTTGCGGGGAAGGTGCCGGCCGTCGCCAACCCGGTGCGATTTTCGGACACCCCGGCCGAGTTGCGCAGTGCGCCTCCGCTACTGGGTCAACACACCGTGGACGTGTTGCAGGGCGAACTGGGCTACAGCAAGAAAAGAATCGATGAGCTACGTAGCGCCGGTGCTATATGATGCGGACTGTTTTCACAGCTTGACGGCACAATGAATCAAAATCCTGTCGAAATCAGTCGCGCACTTAGCGACGTAAAGTATGAAATTCGCGGTCAACTGGCGAATCACGCGCTGGAGCTCGAGAAGCGTGGCTATGAAATCGTATCGCTGAATATCGGTAACCCCGGTCTCTATGGCTTCCGCACGCCGGAGACTATGCGGTTGGCAATGATCGAGAATTTGGGGCAGGCCGAGCCCTATTGTCACCAGCAGGGAATTTTCCCGGCACGTGAAGCGGTTGTCATGCAGCAGCAAAGCCGCGGCATACAGAACGTCAGCGCCGACGAGGTATTTATCGGCAATGGTGTCAGTGAACTCATCGACCTTTCGTTGCGAGCCCTGTTGAACGCGGGTGATGAAGTCCTGGTACCGAGCCCTGACTACCCGCTGTGGTCGGCGGCGGTCACTCTCAATGGTGGCATCGTACGCCACTATCCCTGTCCACGAGACAACGCTTTTCAGCCCGATCTGACCGCGATGGCGGCGTTGCTTACGCCTAAGACGCGAGCGCTCGTCGTAATAAATCCAAACAATCCTTCTGGTGCTGTTTACAGCCGGCAACTGTTGGCCGACATCGTGCAGTTCGCAGAACAACACAACCTGGTCTTGCTGGCGGACGAGATCTACGACCAGATGACTTATGACGAGGCGGAGTTCGTGCCGCTGGCAACGCTGGTGAGAAACACCTTGTGCCTGACGTACTCAGGGCTCTCAAAAGTGTATCGCGCCTGTGGCTACCGGGTTGGCTGGACCGTGGTGGGCGGCGATACCGAGCGTGGCGGTGATCTGCTACATGCGATGGAGCTACTCGCCGCGCTACGGCTTTGCAGCAACGTGCCGGGTCAGTGGGCCGTGCAAACTGCCCTCGGTGGATTTCAGAGTATTCGTGACCTGGTGGTACCGGGCGGGCGCCTTTATCAGCAGCGCCAAACAATTATTGACTGTGTTGCGGCCAGCCCGCATCTCGAGATGGTTACGCCGATGGGTGCGATGTATGCATTTATTCAGTTGAAAAAGAATATCGCAGCGAAGATCGACGATCAGGCTTTCGCCCTGCAATTGCTCGAAGAGAAGCACGTGCTGGTTGCACCTGGCAGCAGCTTCAATACCGACTACAAGGATCACTTTCGAATCACTATGCTACCGGATAGCGAAACCCTGCATGACGTGTTCGGCAGGATCGACGCGTTACTGACTCCCCTCGCGTAGCAGTGCCGCGAATCACGCATTATCAGTGGTTGCACGACGCGCTGGCAGCTCATTCAATCGTGGTCACGTCGAGCCGACGGCTCGCTCGCGAGCTGCAAGCGGTCTATGACGAACAACAGGTAGCGAGTGGTCATACTGCCTGGCCCAGCGCAAACGTTTTCTTTTGGCAGGACTGGTTGCGTCACGGCCTCGACGGACTGACCGGCGAGTTTGATCGCTACCTGATTGATATACCGTCGAGCGTAGTGCTTTGGGAACAATGCCTCGACAGTGTTGCGAGACAGGAATTGCTCAATACGTCAAGCCTGGTGCGCCACGCGCGTCGCGCGTGGCAGCGCACCCAGGAATGGCAAATCTCGCCCGCTCAGTTGGCGAAGACTGCTGCATCGCGCGATGAGCACTGGTTCGCCTGGGCGGCCGACGCGTACCAGTTGCGGCTGGATAGCGCACGGTGGATCGATGCCGCGCAGCTTCCCGCATGCTGTGCAGAGCTCGTCGCCAACGGTCATTTGGCGCTGGGAAACAATATCGTGTACGCGGGTTTTGATCGCCTGACGCCCACACTGTCTGTCTTGTTTGAGAGCTTGCAAGGACGCGGCAGCACAGTGGCAGCGGCGCCTGTTCCGGAAAATAATGCGAGCAGAAAGCTGCGCTCGTACGCCGATGAGTCGGCAATGTGGCGCGCCGCTGGCCATTGGGCCCGAGAGCTCCTGCAACGCGAGCCGACGGCACGAATCGCCGTAATCGCGCCGGACCTCGACGCCGATGCAGTCAGCATTTCGCGAAAAGTGCGCGAGGGCTTTGCGCCCGGTTGGCAAACGGCGGGCGAGCGCTACCGTAACGCGGTCGACGTGTCGTACGGCATGCCGCTGTCGGCGTATCCGGCCATTGCCGTGGCGGGAATGTGTCTTCGTTTTGCAGCCAGTGGATTGTCGAGCACCGATGTCAGTACCTTGATGCGGTCTGCTTTCCTGGGTGGCGGAGACCACCATGCGCGATGTCGCCTCGATTTGCAGCTACGTGCGATGCCGGACCGACACTGGCACCCGGATAATTTGCTGGCAGCGCTACCTCGGCCCAAAAACCCTGACCGCGGTGTTGACTTCCAATTCGTTCTTTCTGAGCTCGCGGCCCTGCAGCAGCGGCGCAACGACCGGCAGTTCCCCGCGGCCTGGGCGAAAAAGATCGACGAAGTATTAATAAAAATTGGCTGGCCTGGCGTAGAACAGCCGGACAGCGCCACGTTCCAGCTGCAAAATCGTTGGCGTCAGCTGTTGAATGAATTGTCACAGCTTGGCGCCGTCGGCACACGCATGAGTCTTGCGGAATGTGTCGGCCGGCTTCTGCAAATTGCCGGAGAGACGGTTTACCAACCGGAGTCACAGGGCGGTGGTTTGCGCGTACTTGGCATGCTGGAGGCAGTTGGCCTCGAGTTTGACCACCTGTGGCTTGGTGCAATGGACGCGAGTCGCTGGCCGGCTGCCGGCAATCCTCTCGCACTGGTGAATCGGCAGCTGCAGCGTGACCGGGGGATGCCCGATGCGTCCCCACTCGACACGCTGCAATTCTCACAACGGATCCTGCAACGAATCCTGGGCGCGACCGGATCCGCCGAAATTTGTTGGGCGCGTCTCGAAGACGACAAGGCGCTTATTCCCAGTCCCTTGCTGGAGGTCGGGCAGGCGGAAATGCATGTGGACAAAGGTGATCCGCAGTGGCACGCCGCGTTGCAACTGGGCGCGGCTACAACGGTTATTCCCGATGACGATGCACCGCCGGTCCAGGTGGGTGAGCTTGTATCGGGAGGTGCTTACACCTTGCAGGCGATGCGTGAAGAACCGTTTAAGGCGTTCTGCAAGGGACGGCTGCATGCCAGAGAGCTGGACCTGCTGCAGCCCGGACTGAATGCCCGCATGCGGGGCGTCATTGTTCACGGCGCGCTTCACCACCTGTTACGTGAGCTGCCGACTTTGGCGCAAATGCGTCGCTGGGACGACACGGAGCGCAATGAGCGCATCGATGGCGCAGCCTGGTTTCCACTGGCGCCGCTTTGGTCACAGGCGGATCCCGTCCTGCGGCGTTTGTTGCAGCTCGAAAAGCG
>JABDKF010000014.1 GCA_013003155.1 Woeseia sp.
AGACCCTGTCAGCGCGGAATACGGTTTTAATCGCCCATTTGAAGAAGCCAGACATTTCCTCGTAGTCGAGGTCGAGGGCGTTGCCAAATTCACGAACGGCGAGCGGAACGCGAAACAGCTTACAAAGGAACACCAGGAGGGGCCCAAAACCGACGGTCCCCGGGGTGGAAGAATGAAACGTCGCAACGTCGGCTCGCGGCAGTGCACGCATCAGCCGGCCAATCACACGGAGCATTTGTACGGCATCGCGAAACAGCGATTTTTTGTGCGTCGCCCGTGACGTATCGATGACGCTGACGACCACGTCAGTGCGTTCCGAAAGCTCATTGGCCAGCTGTTGAAACAAGACGGTGGTGCCGCCATAAGGAGGCGGCAACGCACCGATCATGAGAATGTGAATCGCCTTTGCGTTGTCAGGGCGCTGGCGATCCGGCGTTTCGTCGCTCATCGTCAAGCTCATTTTTTATTTTTTCTTTGCAACGAGCCCGACTTTCTCGCCCCGCACGGAACGAGAAAACGCTAATTGCCTGAGGTCATCATTACCGGAGGCTCCGGCTGCGCGATATAACTGCCGGTCCCGGATTCAAACGCGCCCGCGTCGACGCTGCCCGACAAAAGGTCGCGTATATTGCCGTCAAAGTCGACCTGCGGCGCGATGGATGCCAAACCGTGTCCGATCGCTGCGCTGTTAGCGCCTATGCGATAGTTATAGTTGCCTGGATCTGCAAAATCGAGGTCCGCGAAATCAGCATTCAATAGATTGTTTGATGTCGTTATCCACGAGCTGTAACTGCCAATTCCTTCGTTACAGACCTTGTCGGTGATCGCAGTCGACTCTATTACGATGTTGTTCACGCAGAAGTTGCCGGAGAGGGGCGTCGTATAGCTACCTGACGGAAATCCGGAGTTCATAGACACAACAGATTTATCCGGTGGATTCGAGCCACTATTGTTAGGTTGGACAAACACGTTGTTGGCTATATAAAACCTGGGCTTGTCTGGGTTCTCAGGATTAATGAAGAGCGTAATCGGTTGACCCTGGTAGCCGTCCCAGGGTTGGCGCGAGGTGTTCGGGCCGAAGGTATTGTTAACAATCGTGTGGCTAAACTCACCGGCTGGCAAAACGCCGAAACCGTGTCCGTCCATTTTTATGCCATAACCGTGCGCGTTGTTATAAAACAGATTGTTTCTGATTACGTGTCCTTTACCTTTTGCGTAAATAGCGTGGTCGTGGCGGTATTGATGGCAATTGGCGTGGCCTTCCGCGTCACACTCCGCTGTCCAGACCCGGCCAGTATTGCGGAACACGTTTCTTTCAAAAAGTGTTCCATCCACATAGCGGCCAATGAAGACAGCGGTCTTACCGCCCGCATCGGTGTTTGTAATTTGACCCTTGCCGCAGCCATCGAAGTCATTGCCTATAATTTCAATGTCGCCGGTTGATCCGAGATTCTCAATCCACAGGCAGCTGGAAACCATGCCACGGAACGTTAGACCTTCAATACGAACGTGTCGGGAGGGGGCGATAATCATGATGCCGTATTGCTCATCGGTACGAGCAGGCCAGGCCCCAACTTGCGGCGAATGGCCGGGGTAGTTTCTGATGACAATCGGAGCACCCGGAGAACCGGCCGTAGTAAGACGTGCGATTTCGCCAATACCACCCGGACGAGGTCCCTGGCAAACGCCATTCATGACTTCAATTACCTGGCCAGCGGAAACGGCATTGAATGCCTGTTGCAATGCTTGAAACGGGTTGGCTTCCGTACCAACACTTGATCCCGTGTGATCGCAATCGACGTAGTAGTCCGCCGCGAGCGAGTTCTGGCCTATGAAAAGACAAAAGACCAGTGCTGAAATGTAACTCTTCATAGGTGGTTTCCTCGTTGAACGGTTCACAAGCTGTGAGCCGCCGGAAAGTCGCTTCGCGAAACGTCCAACGTTTCCAATGCGACTGCAGAATTTGGTGTTAAACATAGTAGATTACCTGTATTCGATAATGTTCCGGTTAGCCATTGCACGCCCAACGCGAGTTCAATTAGCGCCGCCATTGCCCGAAAATCTATCACGCCCCAAAACCTGCCGATATAGCGCAAGTTTACAGAATCCGAAAATGTTTTATCAAACTGTGACACGAGTCGCAAAGCAGTGTGTGATCTCGGTTTCGTAGTTTGTAATGCCAACGCGTTTATCATGCTCCTGCACCCGTCATTGGCGCACTTCGCGCGGGTATTCACGACTACAGGTGCAATTCATGCTAAAACTCCGGGTGTTTTATGTCTGCAAAATATAAAACTAAAACCTGTAATTCACAGGTTATTTTTTTCGAACCATCTATTCAAGACGAGCATGCCCCACAAGTGCGTCGAGTTGTCTTTCTTTTGCGACAAAAACGCGTCGAGTTCAACGTTGACTGCTTTGTAATCGACATGCGAAAAAATAGGAGCGCTTTTATTTCGCAGTGTTCCCTTAACTTTTTCAATGTTCTGACTCATCATCGCTTGTATCGGCGGATTGAAGCCCCTCTTAGGCTGCCGCAAAATTTCTTTCGGAATCAGGTCAGCCGCGGCGTCGGCCAAAATAGGTTTGTTTCCTTTTAGCGACACCTTGTGTCGAGAATTTAGACTTAGCGTAAGTTCAACAAGTTCCTTGGCGAGAAACGGAACCCGCACCTCCAGTGAGTTTGACATGCTGGTTGTATCGGCGCCGTGCAAAAGATTGTGCGGAATCCAGGAACTGAGATCCACCAGGCTGGCAGCGCGCAAAGGGTCGTCTTTGTGATCGGTGAACAGGTCTCGCATGTTCAGAAAAAACCGGGTTTCAGGATCGGCATTCGGCAAAAACTTGGCAACCTGCTGACTGTTCAGATACGCGGTCCAATTCAAGAACGAATCCGCCAGCGGCATGGACGAGTTTTCGAGGAAGCCCCGCGCACGACGCTTGATGATTGCGAATTTCCCGGCTTCCGGAAACGCATTCACGGCACCCAGCGTGAGGCGCGTCAATGGGCCGGGCAGCGCGTTGAAGTAGCGCTTGTAGGTCAACGCTTTATGCCGCGGGTAACCGGACAGGATTTCGTCACCGCCGTCTCCGACGAGTGCCACACGGCAATGCTTCGATACGTTATTGAAAAGTCGCCAGGCGACGAGCGCCGTTGAATTGCCGTACGGCTGGTCAAAGGAGTTTGAAATGAGGTCGATAGAGCCCTCGAGATCGAACTCTGATTCAAATTCGATCACTCGGCCTTTTATTTGCTGGTATTCCATCGCCGCCAGCGCCAGATGCGACTCATCGCCGCCGCCCACCATCTTGTGGCCTTTGTACGCGGCAGTGTAGGGATGAATCTTGTTACCGAGCCCCAGTTTCTTGATGAACCCGAGCAGGGCGTTGGAATCCAGACCGCCGCTCAAGAGTAGAGCAACGGGCACATCGGCAATCATCCGCGTTTCCATCGTGCGGGTCATTGCCGCATAGAATGCATCGACGGTGTCTTTGTAGCTTAAACCACGATGTTTTTCGAAATCGAGACCGGCAAGGTCGTAGTACCGTGCGACGCGGGCCGAATTTTCCCTCAGGCTGATTTCCATCGCGTGACCCGGCGGCAATTCACGAATGTTGTCGTACAGGGTTTGCGGCGACGGTACGTATAAAAATCTCAGGTAGTTGGACAACGCTTCAACGTTGACTGAGCCTTTGGGAACCAGCCCGAGCATGGCTTTTATTTCCGATGCGAAGACGAAATTCAGCTCACCCGCTGTTTTCTCAGCAAAGTAAAAAAACGGTTTCTCTCCAAGATGATCGCGTGCGCAGAGGAGCTTGCTGTTTTTTACATCGTACAGCGCGAATGCAAACATACCGTCCAGCCGGTTGATGCCGTCCATGCCGTGCTTCGCCAGCCAGTACAGCAGCACCTCGGTGTCGGAGTCAGTAGCAAAGGTCTGGCCAGAGCACTCCAGCTCCACCTTCAGCTCTTTGAAGTTATAAATTTCGCCGTTGAAGGTCAGAATATAGTTGCCGCAGGATGACTTGAAAGGTTGATTGCTGCGTTCGTGCAAATCAATAATTCGCAACCGCGTATGCGCCAAAGACAGCCGCTCGTCGTGAAACGTGACGTGGTGGGAATTGTCCGGGCCGCGATGTTGCAGCCGATCGCGCATGATCTCAATTTTCTCGTAGTTCTTTCCAAGGATTCCTGCGATTCCGCACATATGACGTTCCAGTACAAGCTGTTAGGAGCCGGTGGGCTCAATTGGATGGTATACCTGAGCGCAAGCGTATCCCAGGTGGGCCCCCGAACCCGAGGCATAGTTCACGATGACGGATTTTCAGTCGACCAATTCCTGCACGTTAAGGCACTTGCAACTGAAAAAGGCCGGCGCAGTTAACGATCGAGCCGTTGCCCGGTTCACAATAGACCAGTTTTACGCAGCGGAGGGGGAAAGAGCTTATCGGTGACCGGCTATGCCCGCAAGATGACTAGACCAGACAGTTGACCAGGGCGGAAACAGAGCACTCGTTATCTCCAGATCAATTTGACTGCGACGAAGGTGTTTTTGTTGCCAAACAAAACTACGGGCACGGAAATCGAAAACGGGCAGGAACGCCGGATGCCGTTGACATCGAATTGATCCGAAACGGGGTGACGTATCTGGTAACATTCCCAACCCCTCAAACCTGTGAGCAGTGATGACCGTTCGCACTCGATTTGCCCCCAGTCCCACCGGCGTTCTACATCTCGGTAGCGTGCGCACCGCGTTATTTTCCTGGCTGTATGCGCGGCGCTTCAAAGGTGAGTTCATTCTGCGGATCGAGGACACCGACAAGGCAAGATCAACCCAGGAAAATGTGTCGGCGATACTTGAGGGAATCTCCTGGCTTGGCCTCGATGTTGACGACGGACCACACCACCAGTCGCAGCGCTTCGTACGCTATTTGGAAGTCGCGGAAAAATGGTTGGAGCAGGGCAAGGCGTATCGCTGCGATTGCAGCAGGCAGAAACTGGAAGAACGGCGCGCAGCACAAATTGCCAGCGGTGGAAAAGTGGGCTATGACGGCCGCTGCCGCGATCGCGCAATCAGCGCTGACGCGGTGGATTCTGTTGTTCGATTCAAAAATCCCCTCGAGGGGCAGGTTGTCGTTGAAGACGCCGTTCGGGGCGAAGTTGTCTTCGAGAATTCGCAGCTTGACGACCTCGTTATTGTTCGCTCGGATCAGACACCAACTTATAATTTTTGCGTGGTCATCGATGATTCCGACATGCGAATTTCTCATGTCATTCGCGGTGACGATCACTTGAACAACACGCCGAGGCAGATAAACATGCTCCGTGCGCTGCGGGTTGAGCTTCCCGTTTACGCGCATCTCCCGATGATCCTGGGTCCTGATGGGGCCAAGCTTTCGAAACGGCACGGCGCTGTAGACATCCGCGAATACAAGGAACAGGGGTATTTGCCGGAGGCGATGCTGAATTACCTGGTGCGTCTCGGCTGGTCGCACGGTGATCAAGAATTGTTTGCCGTTGACGAGATGATCCGGCTATTCGATATAACGGATGTCAATCAATCTGCGTCATCTTTTAACCCAGAAAAGCTCCTCTGGCTTAATCAACAGCACATCAAGACTGGCAACGCCGCGGGGGTTGCCGATCAGCTCGTGCCGTACCTTGTGCAGGCCGGTCTGGATCCGGCAAAGGGTCCGAATCCAGAGGACGTTGTTATTGCTTACAGGGAACGTGCTGAGACGCTCAAAGAGATGGCGGCCAGTGCTCGCTATTGTTACGAGGATTTTGATGCTATCGATCCGAAGGCGGCCAAGAAAAACCTCAGACCGGTGGTGCTTGAGCCGCTCAGGGAGGTGCGGGAGAAACTCTCGGATCTCGACGACTGGAGCGGCGAGGCCATCGCTGCGGCGATTCAGGAGGTGGCCGCCAGCTTTGAGATAAATATGGGCAAGCTGGGTCAACCCATTCGGGTAGCTGTGACCGGTGGCGCCGTGTCGCCGCCAATCGATGTCACCGTCCAGCTCGTTGGCAAGAAGCGAGTTCTCGAGCGACTGGACGCAGCCATCACCTTCATAGAAGAGAGAGCCGCCGCTTAAGACCGGACTGGGGCGCAAGCGAAGTAGACCGTTCGGAATGCCGTCGTGATCTGGCTCTACCCGCTGCAAGATACCTCGGGTAGACCCTCGTAGCGTTCTCAGGGCTTTCGATAGATGCCGACGACACTGGGGCTGAATCTCTTCATTCCCTTTGCCGGGAGCAGCACACGTGCTGGACGGCCGAAAGCGGACATCGAGTAGTTGAGCAGGTTGTATCTAAAGCTGCTCATTTGATTTCTTATCGCGGCCCACGGCGTCAGCATATGCTTGTCATATTTGCCCCGGTATTCCGCCGCCATCAGAATCTCCAGGCCCGCCGCTTCGTGGATATGGTCAAATTCTTTCTTGTCGTAGGGAACGTGCTGCGACCACAGCTCAGGGTCGTATTTTTTCATCAGTCCGGCGTTCAGGAGATGCAAATTCGGAATCTGGGATAGAACTAGTCCGCCCGGTTTCAGCGCGACGTTTGCGAGCTTGATAATCTTTTCCGCGTCTTTGAAGTGTTCCAGGAATCCGAACGAGCAAATAACATCGAATGATTCTTCAATAGACTTCCAATCAAACGCGAATATGTCATCGCAATACAATTCCGGTTCTGTCGGAGCAGACGCAGCGAGGCTTTTGCGCGTCTTGTCGATGCTCTCCTGGTGGTAATCAATGCCGCCTACCGTCCAGCCGCGGCGGGCGGAGGCCTTCAGGAACTGGCTGCCACCGCAACCCAGCTCAAAGATTCGGCAGGGACCAGGTTGTCGGTGCTGATCCAGCAAATTCATAAACCGGTCAATGTAGACCTTCAGGTTTGGCTGGATCTGCGTCTTGTCGCGGTGATAGGCATCCCACGTGCTTTTCTTGGAGACCGCTCCGGTCCCAGCTACTTCTTGTTCCATTTGAGATAAGTTCCAGTGTGCTAAAACAGAACCAGTTTCTGGCTTCGCCTGCATTACGACGTAACGAGACTCTCGTCGAGTGGTGTTTGGTGAAACCTAACAGGTCGTGCGCCGCGACGTAGTGAACCAGGTCAAGCAACCGACAATGCAGGTTTGGCTCACGGCAAAAGCGGAAGCATTCTATCAGAATGAACACATCGGCCGAAATATTCCGGATTTGCGAGATGGCCTGCACCGATACCAAGGCCTTTGCATCTACTATTCGTATTCTCGGACGTTTTACGCGCAATGTTCGATACGATATTGTCGGGCCTGACGCAGTTTTTCGACCGTTGCGCGGTAAGGGTTTCTCAGGACAGGGCTTGCCTCGTCCGCGATCAATTAATCCACTGGCTAGGATTTTCCCGTGCGCATCGCTCCGCCGTCCTGGGTTCGACGGCCGATGAGTCCTCGAGATTCTTGACACTGCCTGCGGTCAAACCTATAGTGCGCGCCTCCGTTGGGGCTATAGCTCAGCTGGGAGAGCGCTTGCATGGCATGCAAGAGGTCGGCGGTTCGATCCCGCCTAGCTCCACCAAGTCCTGCCGGGAACAATTCCAAGTCCCCATCGTCTAGAGGCCTAGGACACCGCCCTTTCACGGCGGTAACAGGGGTTCGAATCCCCTTGGGGACGCCAACTCAAAAAAAAGCACCCGCCAAACGCGGGTGCTTTTTTTTGAGTTGGCCGCAAGGCGAGTGGAGGCAAACCCTCGGGTTCGACAAAACGCGCCAGCGTTTTAGACGCACGCAGTGCGCCCCGCAGGGGTGAGAATCGCCCAACGGCGATCCGAATCAATCCCCTTGGATATTACAACTTACTAAAAAGTACCCGCCTTGCGCGGGTATTTTTAAATGAGCTCGCCGCAGGCGAGTGGAGGCAAACCCCCGAGTTCGACAAAGCGCGCGAGCGTCTTGGACGCACGCAGTGCGCCGCGCAGGGGCGAGGATCGCCCCAAGTCGACCCGAATAATTCCCTTGGGGACGCCAAGATTACGCCTGCGACTGCAGATAGTTCTCCGTGCCCATTTTTTCGAGCAGCCCGAGCTGCGTTTCCAGCCAGTCGACGTGTTCTTCCTCGGAATCGAGGATGTCTGAAAACAATTTGCGGCTCACGTAGTCCTTGTGTGCCTCGCAGTAGGCGATCGCAGCCTTCAGGTCGGGCAGGGCGTCGTACTCCATGTCGAGATCCGATTTCAGGATCTCGGGAACATCTTCACCGATGTTCAGTTTCCCAAGATCCTGCAGGTTCGGCAGTCCTTCCAAAAACAAGATTCGCTTGATCAACTCATCGGCGTGCTTCATCTCATCGATTGATTCTTCGTACTCCTTATCGCCCAATGTTTCGAAGCCCCAATCCTTCAGCATTCGGGAGTGCAGAAAATACTGGTTGATCGCGGTCAACTCGTTCTTCAAAACGCGATTCAAATGATCGATGACGGTGGCATCGCCTTTCATGAAATGCTCCTCTGCAGAGTGATCAAGTAGATCCAGTCAATGATAGGCACGAATTCGTTTACTGCAAGCATCGATACCCGCAATCAGAATAAGAATGAGTTCGGTTTACAAGCAATTCGAACGGCCTGAAAATGAAAAAACCGGCAGCAAGCCGGTCGTGGATAAGGTTTGTGCTGTCGCCATTCAGGCGGGAACGGGCACGTAAAGCGTCGGTGGTCTTGCAGGCTGCTTTGCGTGACCTTCACGCAAAATCTCGCGTGCATGATCTGCGCAGCTGCCGCAGCCCGCTGCCACACCCAGCCGACTCTGCAATGCATACAGGTTGTCCGCGCCATCGGCCGCCGCGCGGCGAATGTCTCGGTCAGTTATCGCGTTACAGATGCAGACGTACACGTTTAGCAGTGCTCCGGGATCGTTAAAGTTATTGGATCCTGAATGAGAATGATTGTCAATAGCGTTAACATAACCACGGGGCGCTTCAGTATTCTCAGAGCCGATAGCTCAGGCCAACCCAGGCCATGCGCTCGAGGCCCGGCCTGAGCCCCGCCGGGCGCCTCGCGGCGACGTAGGTCTCGTCGAACAGGTTGTCCACTTTCAGGTAGCCGCCCAGCTGCTCGGTGAATTGGACGCGACCGACGATGTCCCACACGACGTGCGATTGAATGGTCCTGTCCGGCGTGTAGTCGCCCTGGCCAGCTTCGGTACGCATCCGGCCAACGTAATTGGCGGCCAGGTTTACGCCGATCCGATCCGAGGCAAGCCCGCCTGCCAGCCGCAGCTGATGTTTGGGTATGTAAGGCAGCTCGTCGCCAACGGCCACGGTGCCCCAGGGTTCAAACGCGCTCTCGAACGCGTTACGGAACTCGGCCCGGGTTGTCCATGTGTACTCCAGGCTGACCGGGATACTCCAGTTTCCTTGCCCCCAGCCGTCAAAAGTGTAGTCCCCGCTGAGTTCAAGCCCCTGTACCGAAACCTCGCCGCCGTCGAACTGGTCACCGATCTGGCCATTGCCACCCGTTGATGCAGTGACCGTGCCGACAAGGTTCTCGTAGTCGTTGATGAAGTAGATCGATTCGAAACTTAGCGACTCGTCGCTGTAGCGAGCGCCGAATTCGACATTAATGCTTGATTCCTCATCGGCGCTGCTGCCCGGCGAGGGAGGGTTATATCCGCGATGAATGCCTGCCAGCAAACGCCAGCTATCGTTCACCCGGTAAAGCGCGCCGAGCCCGGGGATCAACACGGAGGCCTCGTTCTCGCGGATCCGCGTCGGCCCCAGGCTGCGCGTCGGGTCAGAGGTCGAATAATCTTCCCGCGTGAGGCGCATGTCCTCGAAGCGCAGGCCCGGCGTCAGGATCCAGTCTCCACTACGAATCTCGGAGCTGACGAAGAATGCATTGACCCTGGCAGAGCTCACGCGATTCGTCGCCGAACCGGGTGGGCCTTCACTCGTTTGCACGAGCTGCAAGTCCTGCATACGAAAGCCACTGTCGCGTTGCAAACGATCTTCTTCATCTTCGTGTAGTCGCGCCCCGGCTGTCAGGCTCACGCTCGCCGCGTTCCATTCCAGATTCCAGGTCAGTGCCCCTTGCACGCCTTGCGAATAGTATGTGCGCGCATTGTGCCGTTTCAGAATCGCATCGTCGGGACTGGTATCGCCGGTCACGTAGCCGTATTCAGTGGCAAAAGAAACCGGATCGTCCAGAATCTGGCTGATGCCGATGCCGTTGACGGACTGTACTTTAAACCAGTCGCGTTCAAAATCATTGCGGTAGACAGTGACTTTGCCGCGCCACGAGGCGTCGCTTTCAACCACGTAGCTCAACTGCAGCTGCTCGTGCTGGCCGTTAAAGACGTCGCCCGCCGAGGCCGCGTAACGACGGTTTGGATTGAGGCTGAAATCTTCGGCCGTCAGTCCCAGGTAGGTCTCATTGGAGACCTGGTTTGTCCGGCCAGCCTTGAGCCGCAGGCTCTGATAGGTGGCAGCTCCAGGATCACTGTCGAACTGCAGCTTCACCAGGTAATCCTCCACGGCGTAGCCCGTCGTCTCGCCGGCCGTGCCCGGTCGACTGTCGATCGTCTTGAACCCGTCGCTGTCGCTCTGCACTGTCTCTACAAGCCATGAGAAGCGCTCGCCGCGGTCGCCGGCATTCAGGTGAATATCAACGCTATCGTATTCGCCGAGGCGCAGGTCTATGTTGGCGCTCAGATCATCCGGTATCGGCGTTGAAATGAGGTTGATCGCTCCACCAGTCGTGCGCGGCCCGACGTTTACCGCCGAGGGGCCTTTCAGGACTTCCAGCGAATGCATGCGTCGTTGCGTCGGGAAGTAATACGCAGAGGCGGCGGCGTAGGGCGCCGGTGCGATCAGCACGCCGTCTTCAAGCAATGCAATTCGCGCGCTTCGATCCAGCCCGGACCCGCGAATGCCAATGTTGGGACGCAGTCCGAAGCCGTCCTCTTCCTGCACGTATACACCGGGAACGCTTCTCAGGACGCGCATGACATCCGATTGCAGGAAAACTTCGAGCTCTTCTTCGCTAATGACATGGGCGGAGCCGGGCACGTCACTGACGTCGCGCCGGTGGCCAATGATCGTCACATTGTCGATAGCATCGAGACTCGATGCATTGTGAGCCTGAGGATCTGCTGCCAACGCCGGCACTGTGGCAAGAAGTACCAGGTGACCGAACTGGAAAGTAAAACGCATGGGAAATCTGCCTGCTTCAGGGCGATTATCAACTAAACGATAAAGCTATCGCAAATGATAATTATTCGCAACAACTCGTCTCGCAGACGCGGAAACCGCTTCCCGGGCCACTTTGGCCAGCGCAGCCGGATATGAAGGATTGCGGCGTCGGAGTGGCCCCAACTTCCCTCCGACGTTATTTGCCCGTTAGTCACTCTTGCCGCCGGTTTTTGGACCCGCTTCCGGGCCATGCCGAGTCTGCGCCCTTACCGGTTAGACGCCGCAGCTATCGGCACAGAGAGCTTGCTGCCCTATTTCGAGCCGCGCGTCCGGATTCCGGCGATCTGTGTACAAGACTAGAGCCATTCTGAAATCAGAATCGCTAATACACCCGAGATGGCCGCGCCCCGCGAGCGATGCCGTCAGTCGGCGTTTCCGCCGAGTCTGCCTGGTGGCTGGGTCAAAAAGGGCGTGGCACGGTCCCCGAGGCCCGCAACCAAACGCTCGTGATTCGACGCCTGTTGGCTTCTGGCCAAGCACACACGCGCAGCTCAACCGTTCAGGGCTTCCAGCGCCAGCTGTGACGCGTGCAATACATTTACCAGGCCTGTCGTGGCACCATTACGTTAATTCGCAAGACGACATCCTCCAGAGAAAAGAAAGCCTTGAGCACAGCGAACCAAAAATTGCTGATCGTTGAAGACGACCCCGGGTTGTTGAACCAGTTGAAATGGTGCTTCGAAAATTACGAGGTCGTCACCGCGGGTGATCGTGTGTCGGCGATTGCCGAGCTGCGCCGCCACGAACCGATGGTGGTCTTGCAGGATTTAGGCTTGCCACCGAACCCGGAAGGTGTCGACGAGGGGTTGGCAACGCTGCAGGAAACCATGCGGCTGGCACCGCTGACAAAAGTCATTGTCGTGACCGGACATGGAGACCAGGAAAATGCGCTGCGCGCGGTGGCGCTGGGCGCTTACGATTTTTACCAAAAGCCGGTCGATACCGACACGCTGCAGCTGCTTGTCGAGCGCGCCTTCAATATTGCACAGCTGGAAGTCGAGAACCGACGGCTGCAAACGATGGCGGGTGTATCGCCGCTCGATGGCATCGTCGCGGCGTCCGAGTCCATGCTGCAGGTGTGCCGCATGATTGAAAAAGTTGCACCGGCCGACGTTTCGACCTTCCTGTTGGGAGAGTCCGGCACTGGTAAGGAGCTTATGGCACGCGCCATCCATCGCCTGAGCCCGCGCGCCGAACAGCGCTTTGTCGCGATCAACTGCGCAGCGATCCCGGAAAACCTGCTGGAGTCAGAGCTGTTCGGTTATGAGAAAGGTGCGTTTACCGGCGCTGCCAAACAAACACCCGGCAAGGTGGAATTGGCCGACGGCGGCACGCTGTTTCTTGATGAGATCGGCGACATGCCGATGCCGCTGCAATCGAAGATGCTGCGTTTCCTGCAGGAGCGCGTGACGGAGCGCGTTGGCGGACGCGAGGAAATTCCGGTTGATGTGCGCGTGATTTGCGCGACCCATCAGAATCCGGCAGAGCTGATTCAAAAAAACCTGTTTCGTGAAGACCTGTACTATCGCGTCGCGGAAATTACTATTGACATACCGCCGTTTCGTGATCGGGAGGAGGGTCGTCTGATTCTCGCACGCATGTTGCTTAACAAGTTTTGCGACGAGCACGGCCGCGCGTTCCTGGGTTTTTCGGAAGATGCCGTACAGGCTATCAATACCTACAACTGGCCCGGCAACGTGCGCGAGCTTGAGAACAAGATCAAAAGTGCTGTGATTATGGCCGATGGCAAGCAAATTACGGCACTCGACCTCGGGCTTGGCGATCAGGACGAGAGCGAGGAGGCCCTTAACCTGCGTGAGGTACGCCAGCGCGCCGAGTCAAAAGCCATTCGCATCGTACTGACCCGCAATTTCGGCAATATTTCCCGTACAGCGGAGCAATTGGGGGTGACGCGCCCGACACTGTACGATCTCCTTAGCAAATACGGTGTCTCTGCCGAGGCCTATTCCAAGCGCAGTGCCCGCACAGACGAGAGCAAGAGCTGAGCGCGAAAGCTCGATGATAACGTGAGAGTGCCTAGTTGCCCTTGAACGAGTCGGGATTAAGGTCGTGGCGGGAAAGGAGTTTGTAAAAGTCGGTCCGGTTGCGCTTGGCCAGTCGCGCCGCCTGGCTCACGTTTCCACCCGTGATTTGCAGAATCTGTGACAGGTAGTTGCGGGTAAACTCATCGCGCGCGTCGCTGAAGGAGGCGAGCTTGCCCGCGTGCTCGCCAAGTGACGATTGCACCAGCTCACCACTGATCACGGGCGAGCGCGATAGCGCGACATTCTGCTTAACCACATTATAGAGTTGGCGAATGTTGCCGGGCCATTCTGCCGATACCAGTAACTCGACGGCTTCCGGCGCATACACTTTTCGCTCGCTGGCCGTTTCCTCGGCAATCTCTTTTAGAAAATGAGAGACCAGCAGGGGTATATCTTCGCGCCGGTCATTCAGCGGCGGCAGGCGCATGTTCACCACGTTGAGCCGGTAATACAGGTCTTCGCGAAAACGTCCTTCGCGCATCATGTCTAATAAATCGCGATGCGTTGCCGACAAGATGCGCACGTTTACGGGTAATGCTTCAGTGCTGCCAACCGGGCGCACCTGATTTTCCTGGAGTACCCGCAAAAGCTTAACCTGCAACCGCATCGGCATATCACCAATTTCATCGAGTAACAGGGTCCCGCCATCAGCAGCTTGAAACAGTCCCTTGTGATTTCTTGTCGCGCCGGTGAATGCCCCTTTCTCATGGCCAAACAACTCAGACTCCAGCAGGTTCTCTGCCATCGCGCTGCAGTTAATAGCAACGAAGGGTTTGTCGTGCCGTTCGCTGGCTTTGTGAATCGCCCGCGCCAATAACTCCTTGCCGGTACCGGATTCACCGTTGATCAGGACGCGCGTGTCGGTCGCCGCCACCATCTTCGCCTGGTTAAGTGTTTCCTTGAGGCGCGAGTTGCGCGTGATAATCTCAGCCGCCCAGTCTTCCGCCACGTCAATGGCTGGCGAGCCCGACACTTTCATTGCGCGCTCGACCGTGGCAATAAGTTCGTCTTTGTCGACCGGCTTTGTCAGGAATCCGAATGCGCCGCCTTGCGTAGCGGTGACCGCGTCAGGAATCGTGCCGTGCGCTGTGATGATGACCACGCGAAGTCCGGGCGAGCGATTCTGCAATTCTTTCAAAAGCGCAATGCCGTCCATCTTGTCCATGCGCAAGTCGGTTATGACGAGGTCGGGGTGAAAGTGATGGACAACTGACAGGGCACGCTCAGCGCTTTCTACAGCCTCCACTTCGTAGTCCTCCGCGCGGAGCCGAATACTCAGCAGCCGCAGCAAGCCGGGATCGTCATCGACCAGCAGGATTTTTCCTTTCCTATCAGTATTTTTTGGAGCCATCGAGTTCCGGGATCCAGCCATCACGATCGACTATTATGGCGCTTATGGGAGCGTTTGTCCTACGGCAATCCGGTTGTCAGCCGGGGTTGACCATAATGCCGGTGTGAGAGAGAGCACTACTCGGGATTGTCGTTGTCCGTTTGTTCACGAATCGAGCGTTCAATGGACGTGATCGCTTCTAATTTCTGTTCGGCCTCAGCGAGTGACTCGCGCAGTTGTTGATTCTCTTCTTCTGCAAGTGCCAACCTGCGGGCCGTGGCGCGGCGCTCGCTGTTTGCGGACTGGGCGGAATCGGCACGCAATCGTTCAGTCTCGCGGGCCAGTTGCAGACGCTGCTCCGCGTCGCGTAAACGGACTGTGGCGAAGGCCCGCTCCGTTTGCGTTAACAGCTCCGACTCGGATAACAGATCGCGAAATATTTTCTGGGCCCGTTCCAGATCGCTCTTTGCATGTCCTGCTACGGTCATGGCGAGTGCAAGGCGCAGGCGCGTCGAAGGGCCCGGCGTTAACGTTGCGGCGGCTTCGACGTCGGCGAATATTTCTGCTTGTGTCGCCGGATCTCCCGTTGCCATTCGATACATTTCGTCAAGATATTGCTCAGCAGGTGGCGCTCCCAGAATTACGCCGTCAGCATTTGCGCTACGTCGTTCAAACTTCATCCACTCTTTGACTTGCGTGCAGCCGGCCAGCACTACGAGAAGCGTTAGTGTGACGGCGATGCGCGGCAATAAGCTTTTTGCCATAGCGTTAACCATTCGCCGCCATCCTTGGACTCAGCTCCATGCGTTGCTGGGGAATAAACAATCGGAAGTGAGCACCCGTGAACTCTCCGGTGTCAGCAAGTTCGACATTGCCGTCATGGGCCTGCATGCACTCGAGCACCACGGACAAGCCAATACCGGTACCGGCAACCTGACCCCCTTGTTCCCGCTTGCCCTGGAAAAAGGCCTCGAAGATTCTGGGTTGTTCGTCCGCAGGAATACCGGGTCCTGAATCGGCAACCTCAAGCAGGTAGCCGTCATCAAGTCTTTGCCCGCGAATGGTGACTGTGCCGTTTTCCGGTGTGAACTTGACGGCGTTCGACAGCAAATTGTCCAGCGCGGTTCTGATCTTGTCTCGATCTGCGTTGATCACGTTATCCTTGATATCAACCTCAAGGTTGATTTTCGCTGCCTGCAAAGCCAATTGCTGTGCCGTGGTCACGGCCAGGACCAGGGCGCGAATAGGGAAGTCCGTTCTGGTCAATACCTCATTGCGCGTCTGCCACGCACTAAAGCTCAACAGATTCTCGATCAGCTGCTGCAATTTCAAGCCGTTGCTTCGCAAGATGCCGGTCACTTCACGCTGTGGCTCCTGCAGTTCCCCGACGGTGCCGTCCAACAAGAGCTCCGTCCCCTCGCGAATATTGGCAAGCGGGGTTTTTAACTCGTGCGACATGTGGCGCAAAAAGCGATTCTTTTCCTGCGCCAGTTCCAGCAAGCGCAAGCGCAACCAGTCCAGTTGGTGCCCCAGTTTTTCCAAATCGGTCGGTCCGCTAATCTCGATCGGTTGCGAAAATCCGCTTTGTCCGAGCTGATCGATTGCCTCGTCAATTTGCCGAATGGGGCGAGTCACTAACAGGGTAAAAAACAAAACGAGAATAATTGTGCCGGGCACCAGCAGCGCCGTTTGCCATGCGGATATTTGTTGAGCGCGCTGGATGTTGGCCTGCAGGTCATTAAGCTCCCGCTGTATCTGCGTCGATAGCACGTTGGTTAGACGATTGACGTTCTGGCGCAGCGGACCGAATTGAGAGAGTGCCTTATCTGCCAAAGCCGCGTCATCCTGCTTTGGCAATATTGCGCTGATCGCTTTGTCCGCGCTACTGGAAATATCGGCAGCGAGTGCCAGTGAATCTGCCTGCACGATAAGCGGCGCCATTGCTTGCAGCTGTTCACGTAGTCTGACGAGATCCTGCTCCAGCAACTCACGGCTATCGTTGTTTTGTAACACAACGTGCTGGCGGGCAATTCGCTCCAGTGAACCCAGGTGTTCTAGCAACAGCCGATTTTGCTCGGCCGCCGTAACACCCGTGATCATCAATTCTTCACTCTGTGTCGCGAGCCGGTCGAGGCTAAACAACGCCCACACGACGGCAAGCAACAGCGGCGCCGCAACGAGTCCCAGTCCAACGAGGATAAGGCCGTTCAGCGAGCGTGGGCGGGGGAATCTCATAGACATGGATTGTAGCACCCGATTTGTCTGGCCTTTCAGACCCGCTAGCGCGCCCGGGGTCCCGCGAGAATTCTGCTGACGACAGAGCCTTTTTTGTAGCCGGGTTTATTCCGGCCAGTAGGCATCGCTATCACGCGCGGCTATTTTTCTTTCCCACTCGAGGCTCGTTCGCACAATCGTATCGAGGTCGTCGTACTGTGGTTTCCAGCTTAAAAACTTTTGGATCTTGGCAACCTCAGCCACTAATTCCGGTGGATCGCCGGCACGTCGCGCCTCCTCAACAATCTTCAACGGCTCGCCGTTGACGCGCTCAACCGCCTGCAACACGTCGCGGACACTGTAGCCGTGACCGTAGCCGCAATTGAGTGTGGCTGACTTGCCGCCATCGCGGAGATAGCGCAGCGACTCAATGTGTGCCGAGGCAAGATCCTCTACGTGGATATAGTCGCGTAGCCCGGTGCCATCCGGCGTCGGATAATCTGTTCCAAACACATAAACCTGCGCGCGTGTACCTACCGCCGCTTCGCAGGCAACCTTGACGAGCAGCGTCGCTTTGGGCGTCGATTGGCCGATTCTGCCACCAGGTTCGCAACCGGCAACGTTAAAATAGCGCAGTGACACGTAGCTTGGGCCACCCGCAAGCGAGAGATCGCGCAGCATCCATTCGGTCATCAGCTTCGATGTGCCGTACGGATTGATCGGCCGCGTCGGCGTTCTTTCTGACGCCTTGCCATCAGGTGGTATACCGTACACCGCGGCAGTAGACGAAAATACGACGTGCTTTACGCCTGCATCGTGGGCACGCTCAAGCAACGTGCGACTGTTGGCCGTATTGTTTCCATAGTATTTCAACGGATTTGAGACGGACTCAGGTACCACCGTGTGCGCGGCAAAATGCATCACGGTATCGATATCATGCTCAGCAAAAATCTTGTCGAGCAGTTCGGCATCGCCGGTATCGCCGATCACAAGTTGGCCACTGGTGACGGCCTTTTCAAAGCCCGTCGAGAGATTGTCCAGCACGATAACGTCCTCGCCCAGCTCGCCGAGCTGGCGCACGACGTGGCTGCCGATATAACCGGCACCGCCGGTGACAAGAATCGATTTATGTCCCATATTTGACCTTTACCTTGTTCTTGATTGTTACGCTGCGCGGCGTAGCGTCCCCGCAACCGCGCAAGGTTGATTTGGGGAACTATCGCCCGTCAGGAATTCTAACAACTCTGGGGTCAGAAACCGGAATTGGGTCGCAGTTAGCCGCGTATTCACTGGTCCCGCAGCGTCAAATTTCGTTAAATCGACCAAAGTTGTCGGCCCAGTTCCTGTTTACCCGGCCAGGTTCTGCTAGTTTCAAGCGTTAAAGACCGCCGAACCTCGACAAAAGTTGGATTCTTTCATGCGTCAATTTGCTTTACTGCCAGTCGGCCGTGCCATGCTGACAAGCCTCTTTTTTGGCTTGTTGTTGGCTGGCTGTGGCGGCGGTGGTGGCAGCGACGGCGGGGGTGGCAACACGGGCGAGACAAATGTCGCTCCCGTTGCGAGCGCAGGGACAGATCAGACGGTCACGGAACAAACTACGGTACAGCTGCTGGGCAGTGGTTCGGATGCGAACAGCGGAGATCAGCTGACGTATGCGTGGACCCAAACTGCCGGAACCGAGGTCGCCCTGACGAATCCGAATCAGCCGACCGCCAGTTTCGTCGCACCGGACGTGCAGCCAAATACACCCGAAACTCTGACGTTTCAGCTCACGGTGACGGACGATAGCGGCCTGTCAGGAAATGACGGCGTAAGCGTTACCACCGTAGAGGGCAGTGCCACTGTGACGATCTCCGGTGCTGCGCGTTACGAGTTTGTCCCTCCCAATCCGAATTGTTTTGGACTCAACTACAACGCGATCGAAGTGCGTCCGATCCGCGGCGCGACGATCCAGATTTTCGACGCTACGAGCGGTGCGGAAATCGCCAGAGATGTGACCGGTGAAGACGGCGGCTACGCTTTTACCGTCGACGGAGGGACTGATGTTTTCCTGCGCGTAGTTTCAGAATTAAAGCGCACTGGCGCATCCGGCTGGGATGTGGAAATCCGGGACAATACTGCGAACACCAGCTCGCCGCTGCAGGCGAGGCCAAAATATGTCCTCGACAGCAGCGTCTTCAATGCCGGCGGCGCGGATCAGTCGCGCACTCTGACCGCCGCAACAGGCTGGGGCGGCAACAGCTACAATGAGCCACGTGCCGCGGCGCCGTTTGCAGTGATGGATGCTATCTACAGCGCGATGTTGCTGGTGCTCTCCGCCGACGCCGGCGCAACGTTTCCGCCGCTTGATGCCTACTGGAGCGTCAACAACCGGTCGACGCCGGGCGCCTCGGCGTTCGACGAAGAAGATATCAAGAACGGCGACCTCGTCACGTCGTTCTATCGCACCGACATCGATGCCCTGTTCCTGTTGGGTCAGGCCAACGAGGACACCGAAGAATTTGACGATCACGTCATCGTTCACGAGTGGGGTCATTATTTCGAGGACAATTTCTCCCGTACGGACACCGTCGGGGGTCCGCACGGGCAAGGAGACAGGCTTGATATGCGGCTCGCTTTTGGCGAAGGCTGGGCAACGGCGCTGTCGGGTATTGCGCTTGACAATCCCAACTATTGCGATACGCAGGGTCCCCGCCAGGCGAGCGGTTTCATCATCGATATCGAAAACGGCACGTCATCGCCGCGCGGCTTTTTCAGCGAGTTTTCCGTGCTGGAGCTGATCTACGATTTGTGGGATGACACGGTCGAGCTGGGTGGCGGCGACACGGGCAGCGTGCCGTGGTCATCGATCTACAGAACGATGGTCGACAGACAAGCTGTCACGCCTGCTCATACAAGTATCTTCTCGTTCATGCAGGAGCTACAGGATGAAGATTCGTCGAGTATGGCGCTGTTGAACGACCTGCGGGCATTTCATGATATCAATGGCACCGGCATCTACGGTGATGGCGAGACTAATGACGCTGGCAGCAGTGAGCCCGATGACGTAATTCCGGTCTATACCGATATCAGCACAAACGGCGTGCCGGTCAAGATTTGCAGCAACCGCCAGCACGATAGCGGCGCCAGCGGCAACAAGCTGTCCGAGTACCGCTTTCTGCGCATGACGATTACCATACCGTCCCGTTACGAGTTTGACATCGTGACCGACGCGGCCACTGTGGCAGAGCTGCCTGCCAATGACCCGGCGAACCAGAGCGATCCCAATCTACTCTTTTATCGCAACGGCCAGATCCAGAATGTTTTCGTCAATGGCCAGCCACAGGGGCGTAGCACCGAGGCCAACCGCGAGAATTTCACCACGCCGAATATCCTGCAGCCGGGCGACTACGTCATGGACGTGGTGGAGTTTCGCCATACCGACCCGAATACTGACCGGAACGAATTTCCCGCGCGTAGCTGCTTTGACATGACCATCAATCCGTCAGCCTGATACGCTGCGTGACACTGACAAACAGGTTAGAACCATGCGAACGAAAACCATCATTGGCAAATTGGGCCTCATCCTGTTGCTCGGTGCTGCCACCGCCTGCCAGGAGAAAGCTCAGGCTCCGGCGATCGATGCCACGGCAACGACAGTTACACCTGCTGATAGCAGCGCTGTCTCGCCCGGGAAACCCTCGGCGCCTATAGCCATCGAATACCAGGTACTGGGTACGCCCATGGTCGGGCAACCCGTCGCTGTTGAGATTCGCGTGGTGTCCGAGCAGCCAGGCCAGACAATGAGACTTAGCTATTTTATTGATGACACTGACAGCCTGATGTTCGCCGACGCGCAACCGGAAAGTATCGCAATTGAGATTCCGGGTGACGCCGCATTCGCCGCGCGCCAGGTGCGTCTCGTACCGCAGCGCGAGGGTCGTGTTTATTTCAACGTGACGGCCGAAGTCCAGACAGCGAATGGCATGATGCTGAAATCACTAGCGGTGCCTATCGCGGTTGGCAGCAGCGCAGTCACGCTCGAGTTGAACGGTGAGCTGCAAGAAACTGCCGATGGAGAAAGCGTTATCTCCATGCCCGCGCGCGAGAACTGATCAGGACGACTGGCGGGCGGCGTTTGTCGAAGCGTTCAAACATTATGTCAAGGAGAAATCGAGCGTCGTAGCGGCGGTCGCCGAGCCGCAATTTATACGAACTCTGAAGTAAAACGCGTAAGCTATTGAAAAGTATATAAGTGATTGATTCCGGGAATAATTTCCCAATGCCTTTCCGGAATCGAGACAGACATCACAGTCGCCGATCACCCGCGTTACTAAAGTGAGCGATCACTGTTGTCGGTTGGTGTAGCGAGGCGCCCGCAGGCAGCGAGAACTATAAACTTTGTTTGGAATCGCAGGTTTAGCAAACAAGGATTAGTGCGCGATTAATCGCGCCATGATGCGGGGCGCATTGGCGAATGGAAATCGACGAGCAGCAGACAGTCGACGCTAAACAATCCGAGCAACAGCAAATAGATCTCAAGCTTCTGGTCCAGTTACTTAACGACCAGTATGCGCAGTTGCAGGAATCCGTTAGCGAGTCGTTAACGCAAACGTTGACGCAAACTCTGGCAGGCAAGCTCGCTATCCCAGGCGTTGCAGACTCTGCGGCGCCGCCGGACAAGATCGTGTCATCGGTCGAAGCCATTTTCGATAGCGTGACTGACGCGTTGTTGTCGGTGAGCGCGGGCGGCCTCATCCGGAATTGCAACAAGGTCTGTTCCCGCTACTTCGATATCAGCAAGGAAAAACTGATTGGCTTGCCTTTGAGCCATTTGCTGCCGGATGCGAAGGATGAAAATCTGGTCGAGTTTCTGCAGCCGTTCATGACAAACCTCGACGATACGCATGTTGAACTTCACAGTGGTGAGATAACGGCGATATCGCAAAGCGGCCGCGAATTTATCACTGAAATCAACGCGAGTCGGCTAGCCTCTGCGGATGAAGATGTCTTTGTCATCAGCTTGCGGGATATAACCGGTCGCCATGAGGCAGAGTGCGCGCTGCGCGATAACGAGGAGCGCTATCGGGCGCTCGTCGAGAACGCTCCGGAAGCAATCGTCGTTCTGGACGTCGATGCCGCGTGTTTCTGCGACGCGAACGAGAATGCCTGCGAGCTTTTCAATTTGCCCCGCGCACGGCTCTTAAGCGTTGGTCCGGAAGCCATCAGCCCTGAATCACAGCCAGATGGGACCCCATCGTTCGGTGTACGACGCGGCTATGTTGACCGCGCATTAAACGGTGAACACCCCATTTTTGAATGGCTGCACCGCGACTCCAACGGCCGCAATATCCCTTGTGAGGTTCGCTTCAGCCGTTTGCCCGCAGGGGAACGCCGGCTAATACGCGTTAGCATTACTGATATCAGCGAACGCAAACGCAATGAGGAGCTGGCGTACGCACAGAACAAAATTCTGGAAATGATTGCGGCAAGCACGCCGTTTGATCGCACGATGCGTTCAATTTGCCGCTGCACGGAAAGAATCGGCAGCGGCATGCGCGCGGCGGTCATGTTACTGGACGGTACGCAGACGACACTCAGTGTGGAAGAGGCACCGGGCCTGCCGGATCCGTTTCGGGTTCAGCTTGATTTTTCCCGTATCGCTGATCACAGCATCGCCTGCGGCGTCGCCGCGCACCGTGGCCAGGAAAAGATTGTGCAAAACATCGCACAGGATGGCGGTTGGCAAAGACTGCATGCGCTCGCTGACAAGTACGGAATTCGTGCGTGCTGGTCTTTTCCGCTGTTTGGCGAGGCGGGCCAGGTTATTGGCACATTAGACGTGTACCTGGACGAGGCGCGTCAGCCGAGCACGGACGAGTTGGACAAAATGGGCCGCATGACCAAGCTGGCCGGAATCGCCATCAAACGCCAGCAGGATGAAGAAAAACTGCGGCGTAGTGAAGGTCGCTATCGCGGCCTGTTCGAGAACGTCATCGACGGCGTGTATATCGCATCGCGCGAGGGTGATTTGCTCACCGTCAACCCGGCACTGGTCGATATGCTCGGCTACGACAGCGTGCAAGATCTTAAAAGCGTCGGGCGTACGCCGATATTGTATGTAAACCCGATTGATCGGGAACGCGTGTTCGCGCGCCTCGAAGCCCAGGGCGTCGTTAAAAACTTTGAATACCGTTTGCGCCGCAAGGACGGTCGCGAGATCGTCGTGCTGGAGAATTCGCGCGCTGTTTACGACAAGGACGGAAAGATTGTTGCGCATGAAGGTACGATCACGGATATCACCGAGCGCAAAATTGCCGAAACGCGGGTCTTCGAAGAAAAAGAACGCGCCCAGGTCACCTTGCAGTCTATTGGCGATGGCGTAATAACCACAGACTCAAACGGTTGCATTGACTACATCAACCCTGTCGCGCAGGACCTCTCCGGCTGGGATATTCGTTCGGCACGCGGCAAGCCGATCGAAAAAATCATGACGATCGTTAACGAACATACCCGCAGGTCCGTGGAAAACCCTGTGACGCGTTGCCTCAAGGAAGGAAGATCCATAGCACTTGCTGAAAATTCTGTGCTGATTTCGAAGCAGGGCGGCGAGATACCGATCCAGGATTCCGCGGCACCAATCAGAGATCGAATTGGCAATATTGTGGGCGCCGTGATGGTGTTTCATGATGTCAGTAAGGAAACACGGCTGTTCCGCCAGTTGTCGTACCAGGCCTCGCATGACCCGATTACCGGCCTGATCAATCGTCGTGAATTTGAAAATCAGCTTGTCTCCGCGCTGGACAGCACACGTAGCAATACGGAGCTGACGCACGCCGTGCTTTATATTGACCTGGATCAATTCAAGGTAGTCAACGACACTTTTGGCCATACGTCGGGCGACGAGCTGTTGCTGCAAGTTTCCGAGATTATAAAAGCCAACATCCGTTCAACCGATGTTCTTGCTCGCCTCGGTGGCGACGAATTCGGGGTACTGCTTGAACGCTGTGACGAATGCCGCGCGATGGACGTTGCCGAGTCGATTCGTTCGGCTATCGAAGAGTATCGCTTCTCGTGGCAGGGCGCGTTTACCAACGTTCGCTGCTCGATCGGCGTTGTTGTCGCAGATTATGAAAGCCCAAGCGTTGCCAGCGTCATGAGTTCCGCCGACGTCGCCTGCTACTCGGCCAAGGATATGGGCCGCAATCAGATTCACCTGTACCAGGACAGCGACGCATCGGTACGCCACGAGGAAATGAAGTGGGTTTCAAGGATAACGAGTGCGGTAGAGGATGACCGGCTCGAGCTTTACTTCCAACCCATTGTCGGCATCGGCCCCGCCCATGAAAATGCTGCCGGGCATTACGAACTATTGTTGCGTATGCGGGATGAAAACGGTGACCTTGTCACGCCGGATCAATTTATCCCGGCCGCAGAGCGCTATAACATGATGTCAACTCTGGATCGTTGGGTTGTCCGTGAAGCGTTGACAAAACTCGCAGATCGCAGCGATGTTGAAAATGCACACTACACGCTTGCGATAAACCTGTCCGGTACGAGCCTTAGTGAAGACAGATTTCTCGAGTACGTGATCAAGGAGCTCGAGACGCATAAGCTGCCGGCAGGCGCTATCTGCTTTGAGATCACAGAAACCGCAGCAATCTCAAATCTGTCGCGGGTCGTGCACTTCATGCAGGTGCTCAAGAAACTCGGCTGCAAATTCTCGCTGGATGATTTCGGCAGTGGCCTGTCGTCATTTGCATACCTCAAAACCTTGCCCGTCGATTACATCAAGATTGACGGCCACTTCATTCGTAATGTTGCGGAAAACACGGTCGACGAAAGCATGGTTCGTGCGATCAGCCAGGTTGGTAACGCGATGGGTATCGAAACCATTGCGGAGCGTGTGGAAACCCAGGTCGTAATGGACAAGCTCGGTGAGATTGGCGTGGCCTACGTGCAGGGCTACCTGATTGCACGGCCGACATCCGTGGCATCTTTCCGGCCATGGGGCGCGGAGGACGATGTCGCACCCATGCTCGCCTGATACCGATAGCAACCCTCCTGCGGTACACTGTGCGTCACGCATTCTGTGACTCCAGGTAATGACGGACAATAAGAGCAATAAAACTCTGCCCGCGGACACCCTGCTGGCGGCCGACGAGCCCGCGCCATTTCGCGTATTGAACCCTGATTCGACGAGCTCCCTGTTGCTGGTTTGCGACCATGCAAGCCGTCGTATTCCGGCTGCACTGGGCGTAATGGGGCTTGATCCGCCTGCGCTGCGCTGTCATTTGGCCTGGGACATCGGCGCGGGCGCCCTCACGGAACACCTGGCAAAGCGCCTCAACGTGACCGCGGTGTTGTGCAACTATTCGCGCCTGGTGGTTGACTGCAATCGGCAGCTTCTCGATCCACAGGCATTTCTCGAATACAGCGATGGTGTCATCGTCTATGGCAACCGCGGTTTGAGTGAAGAACAAAAAGAAACCCGCGCCCGGGAAATATTCTGGCCGTATCACGAGGCCGTTGCCGGGCAAATCAGCCGTCTGCAGAAACTGGATGCGACGCCTGCCATTTTGGCCATTCACAGTTTCACGCCGGTTTTTAACGGTGTATTCCGTCCCTGGGAAATCGGAATCCTGTGGGACAAGGACGCTGATGTTCCTGATATTTTAATACCGGCGTTGCGCGAGGCTGGCTTTAACGTCGGTGACAACGAACCGTACTCGGGACGCGCGCCTCAGGACTACACGCTCGATCACCACGCCGAAGCGGCTGGCCTGCAGCACGCCGGCGTCGAGGTGCGTCAGGACCTCATCGCCCATTCGGACGGCGTATTGAAGATGGCCGACGCATTCGAAAAGGTCTTGAAAACCATGCCCGAGGCGCTTGGGCGAAAAGGCTCAGCTGCGTTGTTGGCTTAGCATCGGGAAAACGAAAAAACATAAAAAGCAGGGGTACATCCATGTTTCTACGTGATCCGGAATTTACGATCGGAATCGAAGAAGAGTACTTGCTGGTTGACAAGGAACACCGGGGGCTCGTCGCAGATCCGCCTGCTTCATTCATCAGCGAATGCGAGGATGAAATCGGTAGCCAGGTGACCCCCGAGCTGTTGCGCTCGCAGGTCGAGGTGGGCACAAAGGTGTGCGCCAATGTGCAGGAAGCACGCGCCGATTTGGCAAAGTTGCGGCGTGGCATCATCAAAGTGGCCGATCGTCACGGTATCGCGCCCATCGCCGCATCAACGCATCCGTTTAGCCGCTGGGTTGATCAAAAGCACACAGACAAAGAGCGCTACGACTCGCTGACAACGGAGATGGCCGGGGCTGCCCGGCGCCTCGTGATCTGCGGTATGCACGTGCATGTCGGCATCGGCGACGACAACCTGCGCATCGACATCATGAATCAGCTGAGTTACTTCCTGCCACATCTGCTCGCACTTTCCTGTTCATCGCCGTTTTGGGAAGGGCACGACACGGGCCTGAAAAGTTACCGACTCACTATTTTCGATGCGCTGCCCCGTACGGGTGTGCCCGAGCGGTTCCAGAGTTATGCCGAGTACCAACGTCACGTCGATATCCTCGTCAATGCCGGCATGATCCAGGACTCCACCAAGATCTGGTGGGACCTGCGTCCCAGCGGCCGGTTTCCAACCCTGGAATCGCGCATCATGGATGTCTGCACGCGGCTGGACGACGCCATCGCGATCGCAGCATTGCTGTTGTGCCTGATGCGAATGCTGTATCGATTGCGCTGCAGGAACCAGCGCTGGCGCCAGTACACACCCATGCTGATTCGCGAAAATCGCTGGCGGGCCATGCGTTACAGTTTTGACGAGGGCATGATCGACTTCGCGAAGGGTGAGCTGGTGCCCTACAGCGAGCTGATTGCGGAAATTCTGGATCTGACCTACGAGGATGCCGAGGCTCTCGGTTGTGAAGCGGAAGTGGGCTCTGTGAGGGATATTCTTAGCCGCGGTACCAGTGCGCACCGCCAGCTTCGTGCCCACGGCCTGGCGGCCGCGGCCGGCAAGACCCCCCAGGAGTGCCTGAACGCCGTCGTCGACACGCTGATTGCCGATACCCGCGAGGCTTTGTAGGCCACCGTTAGCCCCTTCCAGGCACCACGGCTTTACGGCACTAACTGCCGGGATTGCGGCACAGGTCGCATTGTCGTCGACCGGGTCTGCCTAAACTCCGTGGATGTATGTCGACAACTTCCCCTCCGTGAGAGCGGCAGGCTCGTGGTAGACCAGCTCGCATCGATTTTGCCGGCGACGTTCGGTGTGACGGGACTTTTGTACCTGTGGCTGGCCGCGCGCGTCCAAAGCAAATCCGGGGAAACGGCAAACCACGCGATTGCGCTGTTTTTGTTCCTGGTCGGCGCGATGATCCTCGGCTCTGCGCTTACCTACAACACACAAGACCTGACGCTGTATTCGATAGGCAGGGTGCTGTCGCTTGCAGGCGGTGGTTTCGTCCCGGTCGCGGTGTATTACGTGTACCGTGATTACACCTTCGGTCCACCCACGCGTGCGTTCCTGGCCATGCTCTGCGCAATCCCTGTTGCGACGACCCTCATGGCATTGACCAACCCATTGCACGAGATTCTGTGGTCCGTAAATGGCGTTCCCGGTGGGCTGCAATTTACGGATGCGAGACAGCACGGCTGGTTCCGCTTTGTGCATGCGCCATTCGCCTACGGCCTTTTTACCTATTCAATCATCGCACTGACCGCCCGGCTTCGCGATATTGCGACAGCCCATCGTCGCAACGTATTGCTGTTCATGCTGGCAGCGGTAATGCCGCTTGCGGTCAGCTTCGGCAATACAATCTTGCGATTAGGCCCCTACGACTTCCCGTTTACGTCAATCACTCTGACTGCGTTGTTGCCGTTTTACTGGTACCTCTGTCTCGGCTTGCGGGTCTATGACTTCAGCCCGCTGACTTACCACACGCTGCTGAATCATCTGCACGACCCGATTATCGTACTCAACAAATCGCAGCGTATTCTCGCGGTTAACAGCGCAGCGCAAACGCTGCTTGAAAGGCCGGAGAGAGAATTGATCGGTCGGCACCTTTGGAACGATGTGCCGGAAGCGCAGGTCTTGCGTGAGCATGCTGCCAGTACCGACCTGTCGCAAACCGTGCGCATGCAGCGCGACCAGTTCTACGAGATTTATACGTCGCGGCTCATTGGTCCGAATGGCAGCGAGCAAGGGATTCTGCTGGCTTGCCGCGATGTCACAAAACGCAAGCTTGCGCAAAAGGCCCTTGCCGATAGCGAACACCTCATCCGCTCGCTGGTTGAAAATTCATCCAATGGCATTCTGCGATTCGCACTGGAAAATGATGACGAAACCAACGAAATTGTTCGGTTTCGCTGCACATTTGCGAACCGGGCCGCTGAAAAATTTCTACGCACAGACGGTGTGACTCTCGTCGGAATGCCGCTCGACAAGATCGAACTGCTGGATCCCTCGCGCCTGCTCGATCGCTTCATGGGAAGCTCCGCAACCAACTCGCGGGTGAACTACGAAACCAGTATTGAATTGGAGGAGTCTGAATGCTGGTTGCGCGTTGTAGGCGAACCGGTTGGCGAGGATATTTCTGTCACACTTATCGATATTACTGCAAGAAAACGCAACGAAAATAAAATCTTGCGTGATTCCCTGCGGGACCCACTCACGGGCGTATTGAATCGGCGCGGCTTTGAGAAAGAAGGTATCGACAGCATTAGCCGGACAACGCGTGGAGCCGTGCTATATCTGGATCTCAATCAATTCAAGACGATTAACGACCGCTTCGGACACCAGGCCGGCGACGCGTTATTGAAAGCGTTTGGTCATCGCCTCGAATACTGCCTGCGGCCCGAAGACCTCCTCGCGCGGCTCGGCGGCGACGAATTTTCGATCATCTTGCCTGACGTTGATATCGAAGACGTCAAGCATGTCGCCACGCGACTGGTTGAGACGGGTTCTGAGCCGTACATTATTCAGGGTCAGGAAATTACCTGCACCGCGAGCGTTGGCATTGCGCTGATTCCGCAACACGGTGACACGCTGTGGGAGCTTGTCAGCGTTGCCGATCGGGCGATGTACAACGTGAAGTCAATGAGCCAGTCTGCATCAAACGATTGTGCCGCCTACGTCGACGCGGCAATCGCTTCATGACTCGCTAGACATTTCGTCATGTCGCGCCTCAACACGCGTTGGCCGGCGCATCCCTGAAACGTACGCCGAGGCGCGACATCGACAGCTGGGTCAGGGGCCGTAGCGTATGATTTTGACCTGCGCGACGCTGGGATCTGCGGTGTCGAGTATAAAGATTTCCAGAAGCTCGCGGTTACTGATGGCTAATGGAATGGGGCCAGCCAACACCGTTTTCTCGCCAAACAGTGTGATCGTCAATTCGTAATCTTTTGCTTCGACTGCCGCGAGCGGTACCGCTGACTTGAATTCCGCGAAAGAAAAATACGCTGCCTCTTCGTCGATTGCGGTGCCGGCATCGAGGAGGTAAATATCGACCGCCTCAAAGGAAGACGCCGCGTTCACGAAATTCAGCCTGCCGCTCGCCGCAAACGGTCGGCGCACGCTGACGGTTGCGAGGATATCGGGTTCACCCGGTGGGCCCACCAGCGTTAACGTTTGGTTGGCGCCTGCACTGATTGTGAATTCTTCCTCGACGAGCGGCGCACCCTGGTTACCGGCGTCGGTAAAGGTGTAGGTGTTTGTTCCGGCGGTAAGCGGTAGATCATCAGTGAGCTCCGCGAACGCCAGGTTGCTTGCGATCAGGTTATCAAAATCACTGTTCTCAGCGAGGTCAATATTGCCAACACCCTCCGCCGCGTGCAGCACGCGCGCCGCGGGTGGAAACCGCGGATCAGTCAGCAGTACACTGCCGCCAGCTGCGGTAATGAGGCTTGCAGTTACGCCACCGGTGCGCGATGGATTTGAATCGAGAATTACCACCGTGTCCGTGCGTGCTGGCGTCCAGGTACGGGTTTCCGATGTATACAGGATGGTCTGCGGTTCGCCAGCGGCTGTTACTGTCAGCACATATTCGCCGGTTGCGTATTCAGCTTTGGGAACGCGTTCGCCGAGATTCACGCTAGCAATTTCGTTGCCGGCGACCGGCGCAACGCCCGGTTCAGCAAAGTAAACGTCGATCGCGCCGAGCGTGTTGTTGGCATGTACAAGTGATAATTCGAAAACAGTTTCGGTTCCATCCCAAAGGCGCTCGTCCTCCTCGAACAAATAGATGCTCGGGGCGGCGATCGAGCCGCCGAGTACGAACAGATAGGCTTTGTCGCGCACCACGTCGAGCGTTTGTGAGGCGAGTCGTCGGCGGCTGGCTTCGCCAGGAACAAAGATATCGAAATTGAAGGTATAGCTCAGATCGTCATATCGGCTGGCTTGTGTTGCGTTGCCAAAGCTTGTGGCACCCAGCGACCGCTCCTCGATAAGAAAAGTCGCATCCGGCGCATCAACTATGCCATTGATCGCCAGCAATGCCGCCTTGCCCGATGCTTCCGGTCGATCGCTTTCCGAACAGCCGCTCACAACACCGATGGCGAGGGCGACGACAAAGAGGGAGCGAAAAAATCGATTCATAAAAAATGCTCGTTGCAAAAATGTTGGAGAGGCCCGGCTCCTTGCCAGGCAGAACAGCGTTGGACCTGCCGTATGGTAATCCGTGCCGCGAATCTTGCCAGAACCTGGATCAGTGGCACGACGTTGCCGGCCAAATAGCTCTCGGCCATGTGCCGGGAGCCGCGCATGATAACGCAATACTGTCCGCGGGTTCACGGTGCGCAGCGTCGACGCGCAATTCATTGGTTAGCGGAGCTTTTTGCCGTTAGCATGATGGCCTGAACGGGCGCCAGCCGCGCCCCGGGGGTAGGCTGTGAGCGTTGCGATGCTGCTTTGCGAGTTGAGGTCAATGCTGGGCGACGCGCATGTCGTACCCGGCGAGCAAATCAGGGCGGTGCCACCTGCATGGGAAACGCACCAGCCCTGCCATGCGCGATACCTGGTCGCGCCCGCCACAACGGCGGAAGTTGCCGGGGTCCTTGCGGCTTGCAACGCAGCAGGGCAGTCGATAGTTCCATACGGTGGCGTGACGAACCTGGTGCAGGGCTGCGCGACCCGGCCGGAGGATATTGCGCTTTCATTGGCCCGCATGAATGGTATAGAAGAACTCGACGCGACAGCGCAGACGCTTACCGCAGGCGCAGGTCTTACTCTGCGCGAAGCCCAGGCGGCGGCCGACTCTGCCGATTTGTTGTACCCCGTTGATATCGGCGCGCGCGACAATTGTACGCTCGGCGGAAATATCGCGACCAACGCGGGCGGCACCCGCGTGATTCGTTACGGCATGACGCGCGATTCGATACTCGGACTTGAAGCCGTACTGGCTGATGGCACCGTGCTGTCGTCTATGAATCGCTATATCAAGAATAATTCCGGATTCGACCTGAAACAATTGTTCATCGGTACCGAAGGCGTGCTCGGTATCGTGACCCGGGCCGTCGTACGTTTGCGTGCCAAGCCGCGTTCGCACAACGTCGCATTGCTGGCGTGCGACAGTTACGACGACGTCCTTGCGGTACTAGGCGTCGCGCGCAGTACGCTCGATAACTCCTTGTGCGGCTTCGAAGTCATGTGGGACAGCTTTTATCGCAAGGTAACGCAACCGTCGGGACGGCAGCCTGCACTATTACCTGCGGGGCATGAATGCTATGTGCTGGTCGAGGCGATGGGCAGTGATCCGGCAACGGATGATGCCGCTTTTGCCAGCGCTCTCGAGAAACTCCTGGAAAGCGATAACGTCGTAGATGGCGTACTCGCGAAGTCCGAACAGGAACGTGCCGCTATTTGGGCCATTCGCCACGACGTCGAATGGATCGTTACGGGGGCGCAGAATTTTGACGTTAGCTTGCGCGTTAACGATATCGGCAAATATGTTGAACAGCTCGAACAAGGGATTCTTGCTAAGCTTGATACCGCGCACGTTGCGGCGTTTGGTCATCTTGGCGACAACAATTTGCACGTGTCAGTCTTGAATGCCAAGAGTGCTGCGCAACGGGCCTTCGTTGAACAGCAGGTATACGAGCAGCTGCGGCCGTTTGCCGGTGCCATTTCTGCCGAGCACGGCATCGGCCTCGAGAAGCGCGCCTGGCTGCCGCTATCGCGAACCGCCGCCGAGATCCAATCGATGCGCCAGCTGAAAACCCTGCTCGATCCCCGCAACATACTGAATCCCGGTAAGGTTATCGGCTGAATCGTCAGCGTCTCCTGGCTGTGCTTGGCCGACCGTTGGTCGGCAGCCTATACTCCCCGCCACTTCAATAATTATAAAACTCACCCTTCCGGCGACGGGACGGTTTCGGATCCTGGAGTTTCCCTATGAAAATTGCTTCTACCATTGCGGGAGTGCTGCTTTTTTTGGTTGCGCCACTGTCGTTGGCCGAGCAAACGTTGCTGTTACGGCAACCCGCTCTGTCCACCGACAAGCTTGCCTTTGTTTACGCAGGCGATATCTGGGTCGCCGAGCGCGATGGCTCCTCGCCGCGTCGGCTGACGTCGCATCCTGCGGAGGAAAACACGCCGCTTTTTTCACCCGATGGAAAAACGATTGCGTTTGCGGGTGAATACGAGGGTGGGGCGGATGTTTATCTGATTTCCGTTGATGGCGGGCAGCCGAGGCGCCTGACCTGGCATCCGGGTGGCAATGTTCCGACCGGTTGGGGCGCCGATGGCAAATCAGTGACCTTCGTCTCTGCACGTGAAACCGATCACGGTCGCTCCGGCCAGATTTTCCGCATTTCTGTTGACGGCGGATTTCCTGAAAAGCTGATGGACGCGAGAATTGTGCGCGGTGTTTTTGACCGGACCGACGCGAAGCTTGCCTACATCCCTTTTGGTTCCGGTTATAACGGGCTCTTCGGCGGAACTGCGGGCTGGAAGGGTTACCGTGGTGGGACAACGCCAGCGATCCAGATCATGGATACGCAGGCAAATACGGTGACTACCGTGCCTGGCGCGGGCGCCACCAATTTCAATCCGCTGTGGTTGGGCGATCAGCTGTACTTTCTGTCGGACCGCGACAACAAGCAGTTCAGCATTTTTCATTACGACCCCGCCACTCGGGCTATCAACAAGATATCCAGCGAGGCGCAGTGGGATATTCGCGCGGCTGACGCATTTGGCTCGACCATTGTCTTCGAGGCGGGCGGCCGACTGAAAAGCCTTGACGTAACGACGGGCGCGACCCGGGAAATCGCAATCGATATCAAGCCGGACCTTGAGCAGCGGCGCGTTGCATGGCGGGACGCCAGCAAGATGATCCAGGCAACCGACATTTCACCGACCGGCAAGCGCGTCATCGTGACCGCGCGCGGTGAGGTGTTTACCGTGCCGACCGACGATGGCTCGACCCGCAACATTAGCCTGTCGGGAACGACGCGTGAGTACAGCGCAATCTGGTCGCCAGAGGGTGAACAGGTCGTCTGGATTGCCGATGGCCTGGAAGGCCAGACTCTGGTTGTTGCGGATCAGACCGGCACGGGCAATCGCCAGGAGTTTGCACTGGGCCCGCACTTTTACACGCTGCACGGTTTTGCCGGCACGGACAGTAAACGCGTCGTGTTCGCGGATAACCACCTGAAGCTCTATTCCATCGAGCTTGCCCGCGGCAAGATCACAAGCATCGCCACGGGCGCTCGTCGGGAAGGTGTCTCTACGGCGATTTCACCTGACGGCGCCTGGCTTGCGTACACCCGGGAGTTGCCAAACTATAACCGCGACTTGCTGCTCTACAATTTTGCGTCTGACCGCCATTATCCGGTAAGCGATGGCATGGCAGACGTGGCTGCGCCTGCGTTCAGTCGGGATGGCAAATACCTCTTCTTTGCGGCGTCGACCAACTCGGGTCCGCTGCAGGTCGGCCTTAACATGACGAGCCAGGAGCGTCCGTATCGTGCAGGACTCTATGCTGCTGTGCTCGCTGCTGATGGTAAATCGCCGTTGCTGCCGGGTAGCGGTGATGAGGGTGCCGACGACGAAGCTGCAGACGGCGAGGATGAGGAAAACAAGAAGGACGAGGAGAAAAAACCGGCAACCCGGGTCGACACCGACGGTCTGGCAGCGCGCGTCGTCGCATTGCAGGTTGCGGAACGCAACTATGAAAACCTGGCCGTCGCGGACGATGGCAAGCTCTATTTTCTGCAGCGCGTCCAAGGGGGCGCAACGAACGAGCCCCCGGGCAGTGACGAGCAGGAAGCCAATGAGTTGCAGCGATTTGACTTCAAAGAACGTGAAGTCAGCACGGTGCTTACCGGCATCGACGAATTTCGCGTAAGTGCTGACGGCAAGCACTTGCTGCTCACCAAGGTCGACGGCAGCCTCGCCGTCGCGGAAGTGGGTGACGAGCTGAAACCGGAGGCGCTGTCTCTTGACGGCTTGCAGGTCCGTATCAATCCGCGCGAAGAGTGGGCGCTGATCTTCGATGAAGTCTGGCGCATGGAGAAGGAATACTTTTACGACCCGAACCTGCACGGCCTTGATTGGCAGGCCGTTTACGAGCGCTACCAACCACTCGTGGCGCACGTTGGCCGACGCGAGGACCTGACCGCGCTGATGGTCGAAATGATTGCCGAAATGCAGGCTGGACATAACCGCACCGGCGGCGGCGATCAATATCGCGGCAGCAGCGCCAAGACCGGCTTGCTGGGCGCGAATCTTGAAATTCGCAACGGCCGGTACCGGATAGCAAGGGTCTATTCCGGTGAAAGCTGGAACCCGTTCGTGCATGCGCCGCTCGCAACGCCCGGCAACCGAGCGACCGCGGGCGAGTACATCCTCGCCGTGAACGGCCGCAGCATCGACAGCAACGACAATATTTTCGAATTCCTGCAGGGAACCGATGGAAAACAGGTCACGCTGCGCGTCGGACCGCGTGCAGACGGTCGCGATGCGCGCGATATTGTTATTGAGCCAACCGGCTCAGAGCGCGAACTCCGCCTGTGGCACTGGATTGAAAACAACCGACGTGCCGTGGATGAAGCAACCGACGGCAGGGTGGGCTATGTCTATTTGCCGAATACTGCGGGTGCCGGCTACACGTTTTTCAACCGCATGTTTCATGCGCAGGTGGACAAGGATGCATTAATCATCGATGAGCGCTCCAACGCCGGCGGTCAGGCGGCAAACTACATTACCGACGTCCTGAGCCGCAGGCATTTATCGGGCTGGAAAGACCGCGACGGTCTCGTATACAACACGCCGGCGGGTGCCATGCACGG
>JABDKF010000004.1 GCA_013003155.1 Woeseia sp.
GGCGGAGCGCACCGCCCCAGCCACAGGCCATGTCCAGCGAGCCTTGCGCCAGTGCGGCCGCGCTTTCAGCCGGAGCCATATCGACGACTTCCATGCTGGCGGGATCGACACCGAAGTGGTTCATCTGCGTCAGAAAGCCGTAATGCGCGGCGGTGCCCAGCGGAACGGCGACTTTCTTGCCGGCCAGTTCGCCTGCGGACTCCTTGTTGATCTCAAGCGCCGAGGCGACCACGCAATTGTCGTTCTCCGAATAGGACACGGCCACATCGACGATCTGGATGTCCTGGCCCGCCGACGCGGCGACCACGAATGGCGGCACACCCTGGCTGACCGAGATATGGACGTCGCCCGATGCCATCGCCGCCGACATGGCGGTTCCGGTGTCGAAGCTGACCCAGTTGATATTGACGCCCATTTCTTCTTCGTAGGTGCCTTTCACCTTGGCGTACTGAAACGGCATCGGCCATTCCAGGAAGTAGGCCACGGTGATCTCTTCCAGGTGACCGGCGGCGGTCGCGCCGTTCGCCGAAAGCGCTAGCGCCAGGCCCGAGACAAGCCCGGCGGTGGTTTTCTTGATCATGATAGTCTCCCATGTGGTTGGTTCGCTTTTGTTTTCTGTTGCGAACCTTGTTTGGCACGACAGTTCCGCGCCGGCCGTTGCCGAAGCGTCAATGCTTGTGCCTTGCTATACAAAGATCGCCCATCCCGATAGTGCCAGTCCAGCGCGAATGGCGGAAAATCAGGCGCTATTCGACGTAGACGCGGATTTCTTTCGGGGTGAATAGATGTGATCGGGGAAGCACCTTTTCCGGACCGTGTCCGGGGGAGTGAGTTACGACATTTCAACCTGGCTGACTATGTCGCTCTGACTGATGCAGGCCAATTTCTTGGTAAAGCCGAGGCCATTTACGAACGCGCTATCTCAATTGCTTGCACGAGATTTCGTTGGCCGGTTTCTGCCATTGTGTCGTTTTCATACAGGCGAACGAATTATGCAAAAGGGTGTGCCCCAAGGGTCCTGCATCACGGCCCATTCAAGAAGGGCTGATTGTTGGTCGGGGTAGAACGCCGGGGTCTTCTTCAGTTTGCCGCCCATTGCCTCGATTTTCGGTATCGCTGCCTCGACGTCCTTGACCTTCAAGTCAATATGCGTGCTTCCACCGGAGCCCATATGATCCACGTGCTGCAGGAGGATCACGCTGTTCACATCTCCATCGGTCGTCTTCCTGCCCAGACCCATGAACTTTCCTGCGGGATCAACATAGCCAGGCTCCAGTCCAGTCAGTTTGCCCCAGAACTCAAGCCCTCGCTCGAGATCAGGAACGTCGACGACGACTTTCTCAAATTCGGCAATCATTGCATTCCCTTGTCAAACGCCATTGCGCACCATGCCCGCCACCTCCGTTACTCATCAACCGAGCGGACTATCCTCGCTGGAGTCCCGAATGCGATGACCCGTTCCGGGAGGGATTTTGTCACCACAGCGCCGGCTCCGACCGTTGTTCCGGCTCCGATTGCGACGCCGGGCAGAATAATGGCCCCCGCACCGATCCAGCAATCGTCGCCAACAGTGATTGGCTCTGCGATGTTGGTCACACCAAAGTTGAGAAGCGGCCCCTCCGGCGTACCAAAGCACCTCTCTTCGGGTTTCACCGGATGAGTGGCGGTCAGAAACTGCACTCTGGGTCCTACAAAAACCCGCTTTCCAAATGTGATGTCAGCACTGTCGAGGAAAACCGCTCCGGTATTGATGAAGCAGGTGTCCTCCAAATGGATGTGAATGCCAAAATCGACGTAGATCGGCGGCTGAACCAAAGCCCAACCGGCGACCCTCCCAAACAGGTCGCGCAGCGCCGCATCGCGGGCCTCATGATCGTCACTCGCAATTGAATTGTAGGCCGCAACCTTGCGCGCCGCCGTGGCCTGCAATGCGAACAATTCCGCATCAACGGCGTGATACGGCATGCCGGAGATCATTTTCGTATAGTTAGATTTCCCCGCCATCACGCCAGGCATTGATTGTTCCACTGCCGGCGTGAAACACATCATGTGGCCCGCCTATTGGGTAACGTGTCGCAAATCCAGTTGCATTGTAGGGTGCATGCACAACAGTGTCTCCAACTATCTTATCGAGGTCATTGGGAACCATGCCATGCGATACAGGACGAAGCCCATCCAGTTGGAAGCAGTCAGATATGACGGCAAGAACGTCCCCGATTTCGCACGGGCAAGGACTTCGCCCCACGCAGGCGAACCAGCATTGAACGTTGATAC
>JABDKF010000053.1 GCA_013003155.1 Woeseia sp.
TGTCCCGCGGCGCGTTGCTCGCCTGGGTTGCGAGCCCATTCAACAGCATCTTGCTTGGCCTGCTTGCGGTGACGCTCGCATGGCATTCGAGCTTGGGCGTCCAAGTGGTTATCGAGGACTATGTGCACGGTCCCTTTCTAAAAGTGGTTTCATTGATCATGTCCAAGTTTGCTCATCTGCTGGCCGCCGCCGTGGCGGTCTTCGCCGTATTGAAAATTTCCTTTGGCGGTGTCGCATGAGCGACTACGAGTTTATCGACCACAGTTACGATGTCGTCGTCGTGGGTGCGGGCGGCTCCGGCCTGCGTGCGACATTCGGTTTGGCAGAAGCGGGCTTCAAAACGGCCTGCGTCACGAAGGTTTTTCCTACGCGCAGTCATACGGTCGCCGCGCAGGGCGGCATCAGTGCGGCGCTGGGGAACATGGGTGAAGACGACTGGCGCTGGCACATGTACGACACGATCAAGGGCGCCGACTGGCTTGGCGACCAGGATGCGATCGAATACATGTGCAAAGAGGCGCCGGACGCAGTCATCGAACTCGAACACTACGGGGTGCCGTTTTCGCGAACGGAAGACGGCAAGATCTACCAGCGACCGTTTGGCGGAATGACGACGCACTACGGTGAGGGCACAGCGCAACGCACCTGTGCTGCCGCCGATCGTACCGGCCATGCGATGCTGCATACCTTGTATCAGCAGTCGTTAAAACACGAGGCAGAATTCTTTATCGAATACTTTGCTATCGACCTGATCATGGAAAATGGCGCCTGTCGCGGTGTAGTCGCACTCGATCTGGCAACTGGCAAGCTGCACCGGTTTCTCGGCCATCAGGTTATTCTCGCCACCGGTGGCTATGGACGCGCTTATTTCTCCTGCACATCCGCTCACACCTGTACCGGCGACGGCAGCGCGATGGTGCTGCGTGCAGGGCTACCCTTGCAGGACATGGAGTTCGTGCAATTCCACCCAACCGGTATTTACGGTGCGGGTTGCCTGATTACAGAAGGCGTGCGCGGCGAGGGCGGCTACCTGACGAATTCGGACAACGAACGCTTCATGGAGCGCTACGCGCCGAATGCAAAAGACCTGGCATCCCGCGATGTGGTCAGCCGATCGATGACGATTGAGATTCGCGAAGGCCGCGGCGTGGGGAGCGACAAAGATCATATTCATCTACACCTTGAGCATCTCGGCCCTGAAGTCATTGAGGAGCGCTTGCCGGGCATCGCGGAAACTGCTCGAATTTTCGCAGGTGTCGACGTGGCCAAGGAACCGATTCCTGTTCTGCCGACGGTGCACTACAACATGGGCGGCGTGCCTGCTAACTACAAGGGCGAGGTGGTTACTCGCCGCGGCGACGACTACGAGGCGGTAGTGCCCGGACTGATGGCGGTCGGCGAGGCCGCCTGCGTGTCGGTTCACGGCGCGAATCGGCTGGGTTCAAACTCCCTGCTTGATCTCGTGGTTTTCGGCCGTGCTGCCGCCAAGCACTGCGTGGATACGATGACGCCGGATGCCCGCCACAAGCCGTTGGCGAAAGATGCCGGACAGGACAGTATTACCCGTCTCGACAAACTTCGAAATGCGAAAGGATCAAAACCGACGGCCGCGATTCGCCTCGAGATGCAAAAAGTCATGCAAAATCATGCGGCGGTATTCCGCACCACCGAAACTCTGGGTGAAGGCGTGAAATTAATGCACGAAACCTTTGGTTCTTTTGCCGACGTCGCGGTGCAGGACAGGTCGCTAATCTGGAATACGGACCTGATAGAAACCATGGAGCTCGAAAATCTGTTGCTCAATGCCATGGCCACCATAGAGTCCGCCGCCAATCGCAAGGAAAGCCGCGGAGCTCATGCGCATGAAGATTTCCCGGATCGGGATGACGTTAACTGGATGAAGCACACGTTTTCATGGGTCAACGAAAAAGGTGACGTATCGATCGACTACCGTCCCGTTCACCAGGAGACTTTAACGGACGACGTTGCTGCCGTACCCCCCAAGGCCCGCGTTTACTAAGCGTGGCGACAGTTTCAGAACAAGGAGCAAAGCGTGGCGGAATTTCGCTTACCAGCTAATTCAAGGATCGTAAAAGGGCGTCACTACCCGGCTGCAAACGGGGCGAGCGACGTGCAGCGCTTCGTTGTGTATCGGTACGATCCGGACAGCGGCAAAAACCCGCAAATGGATACTTACGAAATCGACATGAGCAGCTGCGGGCCAATGGTGCTCGATGCGCTCATCAAAATTAAGAATGAAATCGATCCGACGCTGACGTTTCGACGTTCCTGTCGCGAAGGCATCTGCGGCTCGTGTGCGATGAATATTGATGGCAGCAATACGCTCGCCTGCACAATGCCGATCAGCCAGGTGCGCGGTGACATCAAAATCTACCCATTACCGCATATGCCGGTCGTCAAAGACCTGGTTCCCGATCTGACGAACTTCTACGCGCAGTACGCGTCGATAAAGCCGTGGCTGCAAACCCGCACGCCAGCACCGCCAGATAGTGAGCGGCTGCAAAGTAAGACCGATCAGGAAAGGATCGACGAGCCTTCTGCCTGCATCCTGTGCGCCTGTTGTTCGACGAGCTGCCCAAGCTACTGGTGGAACAGCGACCGGTACCTCGGGCCAGCGGCTTTGTTGGCGGCGTATCGCTGGTTGGTCGACAGTCGCGATGAAGCGACCGGTGAAAGACTGGACGATCTCGAGGATCCTTTTCGGCTTTACCGCTGCCATACCATCATGAATTGTTCGCAGGCGTGTCCGAAGGGACTGAACCCGGCGCGGGCTATCGCCGAAACCAAGAAGATGCTGGTGGAGCGCCGTCACTGAGCGCATCCGCGGCGACGCCCGTCGATAAGGCCAGGCTCCGCTGGCAATGCCGCCGCGGCATGCGGGAGCTGGACGTCTTGTTAAGCGGTTGGCTCGACCGGCAATTCGACGCGGCGCCTGAATCGCAAAAGGTCGCTTTTCAGTCACTTCTGGAGCTGTCAGATCCGGAGCTCGCGGCCTATCTTTTACGCGGTGAGCCCGCCCGCGACGCAGAACAACAGCCACTCATCGAACAGATTCGGGGTACGCCTCAAACTTGAGCCGGTACGCCGCCTGCTGCTGATCCCGTGCGCCGCCGTAGCCATTGGCGCGTTGATTATCGTGCACGCCCCGGCGCCGGCAGAATTGCGCGCGCCGGCGCTGGCCCTGTGGCTGGCCTTCGAAGGTCACGAAATTTACTCCTTTGCCCGCAACGCAGGTCAAATTGATGCGTTGTGGTTTTCCGGGCCTGACAGGATTCGCGGCCGCCTCTCGCCCGGGCAGTGGCTGGACCTCAAAATACAGCTGGGCTCGGTCGTCAGGTCACGTTACCTGTGGCTGCGACTGGCAACCGGCGATGGCACTCGCTGCGATATACTGCTGCTCCGTGCCTCGCTTTCGGCTCAAGATTGGCGCAGGTTGCAGGTGCTTTTGCGCTTTCGAGCATGAGTCCCGGTCCTTTGGCCGCAATATGGCAATGCTGCTACCATCCGCCGCTTGCATAGCTGCCGCTGACAGGCAAGTTGCGAGAGCCGTCACAGAGCGGAAGTCAACACTATGAAAAATCTGCTATCAAACGAACTTTCCGGGCACGGCCCGGTCTACCGGGACAATGGTGTAGCACCTCAAGTGAAAGGCGGGGCCAGCCTGAATGGCTGACACGCCCGACGCACAGCTGGTAAAGCGCGTACAGCAAGGTGACAAGGGTGCTTTTGACCTGCTGGTGCTGAAGTACCAGCATAAGATCGTCAACCTGGTGATGCGATATGTACGGGACCCGGATCTGGCGCTGGACATTACGCAGGACGCCTTTCTCAAGGCGTACCGGGCGTTGCCGCGGTTTCGCGGAGACAGTGCGTTTTATACCTGGCTTTACAGGATTGCGGTGAATACGGCCAAGAATTACCTGGCCGCGCAGCGACGGCGGCCACAGGATGTTGAGCTCGACTTTCAGGATCCCGAGCAATACAACCTGCACGCCAAGTTAAAGGAAACAGACACGCCGGAAGGAGTGACGCTGAGTCGCGAGCTCAACGAAACTGTGGAGCGAGCAATACAGGCGCTTCCCGAAGACCTGCGTACGGCAATTGTGCTGCGGGAACTCGACGGAATGAGCTATGAAGAAATCGCGCAAACGATGGAGTGTCCGGTCGGCACGGTGCGTTCGCGGATATTCAGAGCGCGCGATGCGATTGGCAAGAAAATAGCGAACTTGATCGACTGACGTAGTAGCGCGAGTCGATGTTTTTAATAAAGGGTTACAGCCCGAACGGTGACACATGAACGACGCGATTAAAATGCAGGTTTCCGCCTTCGTGGACGGCGAACTGCCGGCAGAAGAAACGGAGCTTTTGATAAGACGTTTGGGCGAAAGCCCGGAGCTGAAACAGCAGGCCGCGGAGTATTTCGCGATTGGCCGGTTGCTGCGGGGTGAACGTAGCGTCGCCGGTGCTGCCGAATTGCCGGAGCGGGTTGCCGCGGCGCTCGCCGATGAGACAGTCACCGACGCGGCCGATGCTGTTGCGAGCGTCTCTGCGCGCTGGATGCGGCCGGCTGCGAGCGCAGCAATCGCTGCCTCTGTTGCACTGCTCGCCCTGGCGGGACTCAGGCAACTCGATGCGCCGGAACCGGGTACTGCGGTAGCCGGTAACACCGACGAGCTTGTGCTGCCGGCCGAGAGTTACACCGAGCCGTTGGCGATAGACGTCATGGCTGATTGGCCAAACGCGAGATTGACACAGTACTATTTGAGTCACGGTGAATCGTCCGGTGAACTTGGCGCGAACGGCATTCTGTCACGCCTCGTTACGCTCGAATTGCGCGGTGGCGAATTGGTTGAGGTCGCTCCTGTAGCGGAGGAGGCGATACTTGAGAACGCATCGCCCAACGCCGACAATCCCGCAATGAACAATTTGCAGGACCCACAATAAGAATGAAACGCCACACAGCAGCTACCCTTATGGACAAGCCACGCACGAAAATCTTGCTGTTGCTATTTTCAGTATCGGTAACAAGCTTGATGAATGTTGCTGCCGCGCGTGAACGCGTCGCGCCCGGCGATTGGTTGGACCGGATGGCGACCGTGGTGAATTCCATCGACTACGAAGGCACGGTGATGCGCCGCAAGGATGGCCGAGCGGAAGCGTTGAAGGTGATGCATCGCGTGGTCGACGGTGTGGTTCATGAAAAGGTTGTCACGCAGGAAGGCAGCGGCCTTGAAATCATCCGCAACGGCAACGAAGTGCATTGCATTCTCCCTGACAAGAAATCGGTGCTAATCGAAAAATGGAATGACCGGAGCACCTTGTTTTCGACTCTGCCAAAAAGCGAACTGCGACTTGGCAATGATTACGATTTATCGGTGGTTCGCGAGGAACGAATTGCCGGCCGTCCTGCGGTCCTGCTGGCGATTCGGCCACACGACGTCTATCGCTTCGGCCACCGCCTGTGGCTGGATATTGACACGGCATTTCCGCTGCGCACCGAGCTTGTAGGCGTCGACGGCGCCATTCTCGAGCAGCTCAAGTTTGCAGACATCAAGTTTAATTCAGTGATCCCAGACGCGGCGTTAGAGCCTTCACTTAGCCTGGAAGAATTCACCTGGTACTCTGAGCCCGCGCGATCTGCGGCCGTCGACGTTGAATCGGCCTGGCACTGCTCAGACCTGCCGGATGGCTTCGAGATGGTTTCCAGTCGGGTCGAGGAGATGCCGGGTGTTGCAGAGCCGGTTACACACATCGTGTACAGTGATGGCCTGGCGACAGTCTCCGTTTTCATCGCGTCCCAGCACGACAAAGACCTCGCGGAAAACCACCGGGTTGGCGCCGCCAACGCCTACAGCACCCTGCTCGACGAACACCAGGTGACCGCGGTAGGAGAAGTGCCTGCAATTACCGTGCAGCGTATTGCGCGGTCGATGATGCAGCAACCCTGAGCAACCTTCGGCTCTATTTGCCGGGACGAGCGCCACGCTCGATGAGTGCCGGCAGCAAAGGAGCAACAATGGAAACGCCGACGGCGCAAATCATTGCAATTGACGGAGGCAGCGCTTTGCTCCGCATTGACGCCGCGGCGGCGTGTGCCCGGTGTGCGGCGGGCAAAGGCTGTGGCGCAGGATTGCTGACAGCGGGAGCAAAGCAACGCGAAGTCTGGATGCCCTTGCCCGAGGGCACGCGTTTTGCCGCAGGCGATCGTGTGCACTTGACTCTGCAGCCCTCTCGCCTGCTGGAGGCGGCGGTATACGCTTACGGCCTGCCGCTCCTGGCGTTGACCCTGGCGCCGCTGCTCGCCAGCTGGGCCTGGGGCCCGCTGCATGATGCGGCGTTGGTTGCGATCGCTGTCGCTGCGGTGGCTGTGGCGGTGATTGCGGGTCGTCGCCTACTGGCACGCGAACGCTGTCTGGAACAGCTAATGCCGGCAATCGCGGGTCTCGCGGCGGTCGAATCGCGTTGAATGACCCGGTTGCTGCCGAGGCTTGTTTCAGGGTTTACAGCCGACCCGGCTGCCACCTTTGCGAGGTTCTTATCGATGAGTTGCTGCCGCTGATTCGCGGCAAGGCATCTCTCGAAGTCTGCGACATTGACAGTCGTTCTGACTGGCATGAGCAATTTGGGCTGGAAATACCCGTGGTGGAGCTCAACGGCGAGCGCTTGTGTCACTTCACTCTCGATCGGGCTGCAATATCGGCGGCGCTGCGACGAGTTCGAGAGAAACGCCCGGTAACCGGTTAAGCAGTTATACTTCGCCGCTGGCATCCTGCCGCGACCCGCTACAGAACCTGACGCTCTCCATGAAATACATTCGCAATTTCTCGATTATCGCGCACATCGATCACGGCAAATCCACCCTGGCTGACCGGTTCATCCAGATTTGCGGAGGTTTGCAGGATCGGGAAATGCTTGAGCAGGTACTCGACTCGATGGATATCGAGCGCGAACGCGGCATTACCATTAAGGCGCAAAGCGTGTCATTAGACTACTGCGCTCCTGACGGGCAGACCTACCAGCTGAATTTTATTGACACGCCCGGCCATGTCGATTTTTCTTACGAAGTATCCCGGTCATTGGCCGCCTGTGAGGGCGCGCTGCTGGTGGTCGACGCTGCGCAAGGCGTGGAAGCGCAAAGTGTAGCCAATTGTGTGACCGCAATTGATATGGGACTTGAGGTCCTGCCTGTTCTCAACAAGATTGATTTGCCGGCCGCGGACGCCGACCGCGTCATTCATGAAATTGAGGACGTAATCGGTATTGACGCGCAGAGCGCGCTGCGTGTCAGCGCAAAGACGGGTGCAGGTGTTGCGGAACTGCTGGAGCAGCTCGTTGCGACGATACCGCCGCCCAGCGGCGATCCGGAGGCGCCGCTGCAAGCATTGATCATCGATTCATGGTTTGACAACTATGTCGGCGTTGTATCACTCGTGCGCGTTATGAACGGCAGCCTAAAAAAAGGCAGCAAGATTACCGTTATGTCGAGTGGGCGGAATTACAATGCCGACCGCGTCGGTAGTTTCACGCCTAAAATGACGGATCGCCCGGAGTTAATGACGGGTGAAGTCGGATTTGTGATTGCCGGTATCAAGGATATTTTTGGAGCACCCGTTGGCGATACATTAACGCTTGCCGCGGCTCCTTGCGCCGCACCGTTGCCAGACTTCAAGCAAGTACAGCCACGCGTATTTGCGGGTTTGTTTCCGGTCAGTTCCGATGACTATGAGAATTTCCGGGAAGCATTGCAGAAACTCCGTCTGAACGACGCGGCGCTGCACTTTGAACCAGAAACTTCGGCGGCACTCGGCTTCGGCTTCCGCTGTGGTTTTCTCGGTATGTTGCACATGGAGATCGTGCAGGAACGCCTGGAACGCGAATACAACCTGAATCTGATCACCACCGCACCCACGGTAATTTTCGAAATAGAACAAACGGATGGCACCACGGTGTACGTGGACAATCCATCGAAATTGCCTGCAGCGAACGAAATTGCGGAATTGCGCGAGCCAATTATTCGCGCCAACATCTTGCTGCCTGAGAAACACATTGGTCCGGTGATCAAGCTTTGTATCGAAAAGCGTGGCGTGCAGACACAGATGCGCTACCTCGGCAGCCAGGTACAACTCGTGTACGAGATCCCGCTTGCGGAAGTGGTCCTAGATTTTTTCGACCGCCTTAAGTCGGTAAGCCGTGGTTTCGCCTCCTTTGATTACGAATTCCTGCGGTTTGAGGCCGCCTCGTTGGTCCGTCTGGACGTCCTGATCAATAAAGAGCGCGTGGATGCATTATCGATAATTGTGCACCGGGAAAATGCGCAACATCGGGGTCGGGAGTTGGTCGAAAAGATGCGCGAACTGATTCCGCGGCAGATGTTCGATGTTGCTATTCAATCGGCGATCGGTTCACAGATAATCGCGCGCAGTACGGTCAAGGCGCTCCGCAAGAACGTTACCGCGAAGTGTTACGGTGGCGACGTCAGTCGCAAGCGAAAGCTGCTCGAAAAGCAAAAAGCCGGCAAACGGCGGATGAAGCAAATTGGCTCGGTTGAGATTCCGCAGGAAGCGTTTCTTGCGGTGCTCCGCGTCGACAAGTAATGATCCGAAAAACAAACAGGATGAGGTTGTTTTGAATATAAACCTTGCATTAGTGCTGACAGTATTGACCGCATTGTCCGGCGTCATCGTGGCTTTGAATAAATTTGTCTGGCGAGAAGACGCGGAATCAGCAACGTCCGGCCGCGGCAAGATGGTCGAATATGCACAATCGTTTTTTCCTGTCCTGCTAATCGTACTGGTCATCCGCTCGTTTGTGTTTGAGCCATTTCGTATTCCGTCGGGCTCGATGATGCCAACACTGCTGCAAGGTGATTTCATTTTCGTCACCAAATACTCGTACGGATTGCGGCTGCCTGTAATCGAGACCAAGATTGTCGAGACCGGCGAGCCGCAGCGCGGTGATGTTGCAGTTTTTCGTTTGCCGTCGGAGCCTTCGGTAAACTACATCAAGCGTGTGGTTGGGTTGCCCGGCGACACCATCGAATACTTTAATCACCAGTTGACGATAAATGGTGAACTCATGCCGCTTAGCCGCGGGGGTGAACCTGCGCAGTTTCGTGAACTGCTGGGTGAGCGGTCGCACGATATTCTCATCAACAACCCGGGCAGTCGTGCCAGCGAGGGTGTCTATGTCGTGCCCGAGGGGCATTATTTCATGATGGGCGATAACCGCGACAATAGCCGTGATAGCCGCTACATTAATGCGATTCCTGAAACACACCTGGTTGGCGAGGCGGTTCGAATTTGGATGCATATGGACGGCTTATCATGGCCGCGATGGGAGCGGATTGGCGCGAAAATACAATAAGGTAGTGTATCTAGGGCGCATCACAGCTAAAATTGACGGTATTCAGCTGTCGTTCTTGTCCGGAAGGCAGCCGCTAAAAAGTCTACTGGAGGCATTCACGTGAAACCCAGATCAGGCGGGCTGGCCCCGCGCAGCAGTCAAGCGCACATGCGCGGTATGACGACCATAGGCCTCGCGATTCTGGTCGCATTTCTGGGCATGTTTGTTTTTGCAGGCATACAGCTCGCGCCGGCCTACCTTAACTATATGAAAGTTGCCGGCGCCCTTGATGGAGTGAAGGCAGAATTTGAAGGCGCGAATCCTACCGTGGGCAGCATGCGCCGTTCGCTCGGGCGTCGCTTTGACGTCGAGGGTGTTTCTGTAATCGTGCCAAAAGATGTCAATATAGCGCTGGAATCGGGTGGATATCGCATCGACGCAGACTACGATCACTCAGTCTCATACCTTGGCAACGTTTCGTTTACCGTGCATTTCAAAAAGTCGGTGGTCGTAAGACGCTAGCGGCAAGCGTCGCTTATAACGCAACTTGGCGACGAGTCTTGTCTATTTCACGCCGGCTGGGTGACCGCCAAACATTCGCGCTTGCAAAAAAGGTTTTCTGTGATTGATGACAAAGCTGTGGCGTGGTTGCAAAAGACGCTGGCTTATCGCTTTCGAGATGAGACCTTATTCGCCGATGCGCTGAGTCACCGAAGTGCCGCCGGTAACAGCAATGAAAGACTGGAATTCCTCGGCGACGCCATTCTCGATGTAGTGATTTCGCGCGCCGTCTACGAACGTCGTCCCGCTGCCAATGAGGGCGACCTGAGCCGTTTACGAGCGTCACTGGTCAACGACGTTACGCTCGGCAAACTGGCCGGCACCTTGCGCGTCGGCGACCACATCAGACTAGGCAGTGGCGAAAAAAAGACCGGGGGTCACCGGCGCTCATCGATTCTCGCTGATGCACTTGAAGCGTTGTTCGGTGCGGTTTACCTGGATCGCGGATTTGACGAAGTGGAAAGACTGATTCTCGATATCTATCAGGAGCGCCTGGCTGAT
>JABDKF010000082.1 GCA_013003155.1 Woeseia sp.
CACATCAGGAAGATCGTGACAGCAATTGCCTTCAGGACGGGCCCGCCAAGGCCCATAAAATCCCGAATGGCTTCAAACGCGTCAGTTAGCCAATACATGGCATCTCCTCAAGACGATATCGTTACCCGTGCTTCTCGGAGTGCTGCGCGACAAGGCCGGCACTCTGGGATTGCAGAATGTTGATGATCTTCTTGCTCTGGCCGCTGACGACGGTGTGGAGAAGTACCATCGGGATTGCGACTACAAGACCGAGTACTGTCGTCATCAGTGCCTGCGAGATACCGCCAGCCATCAGTTTCGGGTCACCGGCGCCATACAGCGTAATGACCTGGAACGTCTGGATCATGCCGGTAACCGTACCGAGCAGTCCCATCAGCGGTGCGACGACCGAGATCACCTTGATAAACAGGAGACCCTTGGTCAGACCCGGCATCTCCTTGAGCGCTGCTTCACTGAGCTTGAGCTCGAGGGTTTCCGTGTCCGCCTGCTGGTTGCTTTCGTACGCCGCGAGGACGCGTCCCAGCGGATTGTCGGTGCTGGCCGAATCCCGTTTCAGCTGCGCCGACACCTTCCGGCTGTCGCTGCTGAGGGCGATCCAGCGTACCAGGGCCATCAACAGGCCGAGGATACCGAGTGCGATGATGCAGTAACCGACGATGCCACCCTGGTTGATACGGTCCACGATGGTCGGCGATTCGACGAGCAGGCCGAGAATGCCGCCGCGGGTTACGTCGAGACCGAAGTCCACGTAGCCGCTGTCTGCGCTCATGACGTCATCCGTCGTGCCAAGGAAGCGACCTTCAGGCTGGCGCGGCAGTTCGGAAATCGAACCGTCATCGTTCAGCTCGAGGTAGCCGGCTTCCGATATGACGTTGAACATACCGACACGTACGACCTCTTCCTCAGCCTGCTCACCATTCGCCTTGGTGACCATGTGCGGGAAGCTGACGACGTTGCCCGATGCGGTGACTTCGCGCTGCAGTTCGTACCACAGGCGCTCGATGTCCTCGATCGACGCGAGCTCGGTCGCGCTGGCCATCTTGCTGCCGAGTTCAACGAGGAAGTCTTCGCGGTTCGGGTACTGCAGGCTGGTCAGCGATGAGCTGAATCGTCCTTGCGCGTCGCCTGCAACCGTCTGCAGTACGCCGAACAGTTCTTTCAGCGCGCCCAGGCGCTGGTCAAGAGCTGCGCGGGCAGCGACGATCTCGGCCTGCTGGTCCTGAAACTCTTGCTCAAGCCGTGCACTTTCGCGCTCCTGGCGCGTGCGCTCGGCACGGGCCTGGTTCAGCAGGTTCTGCTGTTCACTCTGTTGCTGGCGGAAGCGGGCCTCACGCTGACGCGCCTCTTGCGAGTCGCGGGCCTGGCCCTGTTCGATCAAACGCAGGAGCTCCGACATACTGCTGGCGGATTCCTGTGCGTTCGCTGTCGTTAAACCGACGGCGAGCAGCCCTGCTGCGAGTAGTGTTGTTATACGTTTCATTACGACGCCTCCGCAGGATCAGGTGCAGCCACCGGTATGACAATGATTTCCGGCGCGATCAGCTGCTTCGCCATCCGGATGCCCTTGCGGACTTCGTTACGGGCCGAGTCGTCCATGACCCACTGGCGGGCCTCGTTGTCCCAGCGGCCGGTGATCTTGGCGTCATCGGACTGCGCGTATAGGCCAACCCGGCCGATGCGCAGGATGTTGTAGTTCCGCACCTCACCTGGCTCGAGCTCTAGTGTCTGCTCGTAGTACTCGGAGGAGGTCCCGTAGTCCATCTCGATCTGGTAGGCCTCCATCACCTTGCGAAATTTCTCCGCAACGCTGACGTCGGACCGCTCCATGATGTCCTTTAGACCTGCGATACGATCCTCACGCTCCTCCATCAAAAAGGGAACGTCGAGCTTCACCGACTGCTCGAGGCCGTCGATCATGCGCGTCATGAGAGGAAAGATCTGGCGATTGATGACGTCGACCTGGTCCATCGACAACGCAATGTCTTCCAGCGTTGCCTGCTGACCATTGGTCTGAGCGGCCATCAGGCGGTTATATACCCGCAGCCCATCGATCTCCTTATTAATGGCCCTGTACTGGTCTTCCAGAGAACGCGTCTGTTCAACCACCTGGTTGATACGCTCCTGCGATTGCTGCGCCAGCGTTAGCCGACGTTGATCAGCCTGCAGGACCTGGTCAACGGTCTGGGCGAAAACGCTGCCGGATGCAGCAATGGCCGAAGCGGCAAGTAATGCCGCGCCAATGCGCCGACTGTTCGTTGTGCACCGTTTCATGAACGCTCCTTACTTTAGGTCGAGTTATTATTAAAAAAAGTATAGGGAGAGAGTTGCAACGTATTCGCCGAATACCATTGATGAATACATGCACAAAAAGAAAAAGCAGGCTGCACTGATCGCGCCCCCTGATCGCGCCAACGACTCTCTCCACTATCGCCGCGGCGTTAAGATTTTCGGACCTGCTCTCTCTTTGTGTTTGGCCTACCGGATTTTTTTCCCGGCTTCCCCGCCTTTTATTCCTTGATTCTCAATAAGGTTCCGAAGTTCCGCGTCCAAGAATAACATAGTCACCACGGTACGCCAGCCTAACCACGACATAACAGAATGCACTGACTGCCGTGCCCTCGCCCGGGCATGTGGAAAGGACTTCGAGGCGCGAAGTCTTAGTAACACAAGTAACTGAAAAATCGAGAGTTGACATCACCAGTGGCTTGCAACATGATCGCCGAATGTCCCGTCCGTACGTCATGTCCAGCACACCAGCATCGCGCGCTTGTCGCGTGCT
>JABDKF010000084.1 GCA_013003155.1 Woeseia sp.
AACGATCCACATCGAAAAAGAATTGCGTAATGGCCCGATTCGCGCCGGCATCAAGTTTGCGTTTCAGATTGTCGAGATCGAACTCGGCGTTTGGCGCTTCCGGGTGGACCTCCGGATACGCGGCAACGGAGACGTCGAAGTCAGCGACGCGTTTCAGGCCGGCAACGAGATCGGAAGCGTACGCATAGCCATCAGAGCGCGGCTGATAGTCCGTCACATCTTTGGGCGGGTCGCCACGCAAGGCGACGAGGTGGCGCACACCCATGTCCCAGTATTCACGAGCAATAGCGTCGATCTCATCACGACTCGCGCCGATGCAGGTCAGGTGCGGCGCAGCGGTCAGCTCGGTATCCGATAGAATGCGCGCAACCGCCTGGTGTGTTCGCTCGCGGGTCGAGCCGTCAGCGCCGTAGGTAACCGAAACGAAATCCGGCGTCAGGACCGCCAGCCGCTTGATGGATTCCCACAGCGTTTGATCCATCTTCTCACTGTTCGGCGGAAAGAATTCGAAGGACACGCGCGGCGAGCCATCGCTGTTGGATTTCTTGTTTTCGATCATCGTCCTTGCCTGGTCATTGCCTGAATATCTCTAATGCTATGCAGCCGCAGACGCCGACACGGCGGGTCGCGCCTCAGCCAGCAGCCACACGGGATCTTTTTGCGGCACGAAGCGCGCGGGTTTTAAGCGCAGCCCTGCCTCGTGACTCCAGGTCGCAAGCTGGCCACGCAAAACGGGAAGGTCGACGCCTGTCATTTTTTGCAGCAGCAGCAAGCGGCCGCCTTCGCGCAGCACGCGCTGAGCCTCTTTCAGCACCTCCACGGGCCGCGCTGCCGTGGCGAGAATGTCGTCGAGAATGATCGTGTCAAATTCCTTGCCGTCAAACGGCAGGCTGTACATATCGCCGTTGCGCAGGCTGCAATTGTCGAGACCTGCGAGCAACAATTCGTTGCGCGCGAGATCGCGTGCGCTCGCATCGATGTCGACACCGACTGCCCGATTTGCCCGGCTCGACAACAGTTTAAGTAAGCGACCTCGTCCGCAGCCGATATCGAGAAGATCGCCAACCGATTGCGTTACCGTCAGTTCCAGCATCGCGCGGTGCAGCAGCCGCTCGTGCGCATCGGGCGACAAGGCGGTGGCGCGAGATGCTGGCTCATCGATACCGCGCAGCTGTTTAAGCCTGCTGGCGTCGGCCTCGAACTGCGGTTCACTTACCTGGAGTAAAGCCAGGAGCTGCTGCAGTTCCGCGGTACAGGCGGTGCCCGTGGGCCAGCGGTAAAAAACGCGCTGCCCATCGCGAAAGCGCTGCAACATTCCGCTGTCGCACAACACTTTAAGCTGCTGCGATACACGCGGTTGGCTAATGCCGAGCACCGCCGTGAGTTCCGACACGCTGCACTCGCCGCGTTGACACAAAGCCAGCAGGCGCAAGCGCGTGGCATCGGCGGCAGCCTTCAAGCGGCGGATCAGTAACTGGCTGTCAGGTGACATAATAAAGTTATAAGAATTATTTAATATATAGGCGAAATCGGCAGTCTACCACAGCCTCGACCAGGGTAAAACGACGTAGTTGGCTTATTTCGTCAGGTTTTTAATGGAGGCGGGAAGACGCCTGACCGGCCGGCGGTGCGAACAGCCGCTTCACGTCAACCTCATCGAAACTGCGGAGCCGGCCGCAGTACTCGCAGGTGACGTCAATACGGCCGCGTGAACCCAGTGCCTGTTCGGCCTCTTCGACACCGAGCATGCGCAGGACATCCTCGGTGCGTTGCTGTGAACAGCGGCAGTGGAAAGAAACCTCACGACTCTCAAGAACCCGCAAATCGTCCTCTGCGAACAGCTTGGCGAGTAGCGCCAGTTCGGCGCCGTCCCGTAATTCTTCAGCGCGCAGCGTTGCTGCCAGCAAGCCGAGTCGGCGCCAGTCATCCTCATCGAGCTCGCCGCCTTGCGGCATACGCTGCAACAAAAGACCACCCGCGACCGCCTGCTCCCCGATCAATACAACGTGGCTCGGCAATTGCGCCGAGCGTTCGTAGTAGTGCTCGAGACTTTGCGCGAGCGATTCCCCGCACACTTCAACGATTCCCTGATAGGGGCGCTCCATGTCCTCGCCATCCACGGTAATCGCACAATGAGCACGGGCCATCAGGTCAGGGTAAGACATGTCAGCACCACTGAGCTCCGCACGCGCCATTCCGCGCAGCGCCAAATCACTCGTGCACTGCATCACCAGCATCGACAACGGCCCCTTGCCGGTTATTTGCAAGGTGATCTGGCCTTCGAATTTAAGGCTCTGCGCAATCAACGCGCTCGCGGCCGCGGCGTGTCCCAATACTTCCAGAACCGGCTGCTCATAGTGTTGATTGAGCTGTATGCGATGCCAGGAATTTTTTAACTGCACCAACGCACCGCGCACCGGCAGTGATTCGAAGAAAAACGGCGTAACTCTGTCCGATTCCGACATTTAAGGTCTGCGCCCGTGCGTCAGGTCTCGCGCAGCTTGCGCTGTAACGATTCATTGACCTGCGCAGGATTTGCCTTGCCACGTGATGCTTTCATCACCTGGCCGACGAGGAAGCCAAGAATTTTTTCTTTGCCGGCACGAAAATCAGCAACCTGCGTGGGATTCGCGGCGATCACCTCATCAACAATCTGGTCAATAGCAGAGGTATCGGTAATTTGCTCAAGGCCGCGCGCTGCGATGATTGCATCAGCATCGCCCTCGCCCTGCCACATCGCATCAAACACTTCTTTCGCAATCTTGCCGGAGATCGTGCCGTCGCTCAGACGCTGCAGCAAGCCACCCAATGCGGCGGGCATCAGCTTCGATTCACTGATGTCGAGACCGTCGCGGTTGAGCGCAGCAGACAATTCGCCCGTGACCCAGTTGGCCGCCTGGCGCGGGTCTTTGCCGGCGGCAGCCGTTGCTTCAAAAAAATCTGCAAGCGCACGGCTTTGCGTGAGCACATCGGCATCGTCAGCTTTGAGGCCGTAGTCTGCGATGAAGCGGTCACGTTTAGCCTCGGGCAACTCAGGTAGCGATGCGCGCACCTCGTCGATAAACGCCGGATCGATTTCCACGGGCAGCAGGTCGGGGTCCGGGAAATAGCGGTAATCGTTTGCCTCTTCCTTGCTTCGCATAGACCGCGTTTGATCGCGATCGGAATCGTACAGGCGCGTTTCCTGTACGATCTCGCCGCCATCCTCGAGCACGTCTATCTGCCGCTCAATCTCGAAATTGATCGCTTTCTCGACAAAGCGAAAAGAATTGAGATTCTTCAACTCGGTGCGCGTGCCCAGTTCCTGCTGACCGCGTGGCCGCACAGAGACATTGGCATCACAGCGAAACGAGCCTTCCTGCATGTTGCCATCGGAAATTTCGAGGTAACGCACGATGGAATGGATCTTGCGCATGTAGGCAACCGCCTCTTTCGCAGAGCGCAGATCGGGTTCCGACACGATCTCCAGCAACGGCGTACCGGCACGGTTCAGGTCGATGCCGGAAAAATCCCCGAACCCTTCATGGATCGACTTGCCTGCATCCTCCTCTAGGTGCGCGCGCGTGATACCGATGCGCTTGTCTTCGCCAGCATCGTCGCTGATGGTAAGTTCGCCCGCTTCAACGATAGGCAGCTCGTACTGGCTGATCTGGTAGCCCTTTGGCAGGTCCGGATAAAAGTAATTTTTGCGGGCAAATACCGACCGCGGCGCGATCCGCGCGTTCACTGCAAGTCCGAACTTGCAGGCCATACGGACGACCTCTTTATTCAGGACCGGCAACACACCCGGGTAGCCGAGGTCGATAAGGCAGGCCTGGGTATTAGGCTCTGCGCCATAAGTCGTTGGCGCGCCGGAGAAAATCTTGCTCCGCGTGGCGAGCTGCGCGTGCACCTCGAGTCCGATCACCACCTCCCAGGCGCCGCTCACCGGTAGGCCTCCGGGCACAATGTGTGCCAGTCAGTCTCTGCCTGGTAGCGATGAGCGCAATTCAGCAGCTGCCCCTCGCCAAAATGCGGTCCGACGAGATGCAGTCCGACCGGCAAGCCGTCGACCAGGCCACAGGGAACCGAGATGCCCGGCAGGCCGGCCAGGTTTGCGCCAATCGTATAGATGTCGTTCAGGTACATCGTGATCGGGTCGTCAGTCTTGTCACCCAGCTTGAACGCCGGTGTAGGCGTTGTCGGTCCTGCGATCAGATCAACATCGGCAAAGGCTTTCCGAAAATCATCGGCGATGAGTTGCCGAACCTTTTGTGCTTTCAGGTAATACGCGTCGTAGTAACCGGCGGACAACACATAAGTACCGGTCATTATGCGGCGCTTAACTTCCGCGCCGAACCCCTCGCCCCGACTCCGGCAGTAAAGATCAAACAGGTCTTTCGCGTCGTTGACGCGATGACCGAAGCGCACGCCGTCGAAGCGTGACAGGTTTGAAGAGCATTCCGCGGGCGCGACCACGTAGTAAGTCGGTACCGACAACTCTAGATTCGGCAGATCGACTTCGCGGGTTACCGCTCCCTGCGCTTCCAGTGCGGCTATCGCGTCCTTCACCCGCGCCCCGGTTTTTTCATCCAGCCCGGCATCAAAATGCTGTCGAACAACACCGACGCGTAGCCCTTTTAAAGGCTTGTCGATGGCGGCAACGTAGTCCGGTACCGGTTGATCGACCGACGTCGAGTCGCGCTCATCGAAACCGGCCATGGCCTGCAGCAGCAATGCGGCATCCGCGGCGCTGCGCGTTATGACGCCCGCCTGGTCGAGGCTTGAGGCGAAAGCAATCATGCCGTAGCGCGAAACGCGGCCGTAGGTGGGTTTGAGGCCAACAGTCCCGGTTAATGCGGCGGGCTGGCGGATCGAGCCGCCTGTGTCGGTTCCTGTGGCCGCCGGCGCCATGCGGGCGGCTACGGCCGCCGCAGAACCACCCGATGAACCGCCGGGCGATAATGTGTGATCCCAGGGATTATTAACCGGTCCGAAGTAGCTCGTCTCGTTGGATGAGCCCATCGCAAACTCATCCATGTTCGATTTGCCGAGCATCACGACGCCGGCATTCGCGAGACGTTCAACAACGGTGGCGTCATAGGGCGACACAAAATTTTCGAGCATCCGCGAACCACAGCTTGTCCGCACGCCGCGCGTGCAGAAAATATCCTTGTGCACGATAGGCAGTCCGGTTAATGACCCCGCCTTCCCTTCGGCGCGATGTCGATCAGCCCGATCAGCCGCAGCCAGCGCATCGTCACTCGTCACGGTGAGCATTGCATTGAGCTCGCCATCCAGGTTGGCGATGCGTTCAAGCATGCTTTCAGTCAGCTCCCGCGCAGAGAAATCACCTGCGGTCAGACACTGCGCCAACTCGGTGAGCGTCAACGCATGCATTTCGTTGGGGTGCGCCATGTTTATTCGATTACTTTTGGCACGAGGTAGAAGCCGTCGCGCACGGCCGGGGCATTGGCCTGGGCGGCATCGCGCTGATTGGCCTCGGTGACCTGATCGGGCCGCAGCCGCTGACCCTGGTTCAGCGGGTGAGCCATCGGCACCACGTCATCAGTAGGGGCAGCCTGCAGCTGATCGACGAAATCAACAATTCGCGATAGTTTGGTGGCGACATCGTCGGTCTCGTCGCTCCCAATCCGGAGACGTGCCAGCGTCGCGATATGCTGAACCTGATCTTTGCTGAGTGACACCTGAAGAACCTCGGGGAAAGCCGTTTTCGTTGCTGGCCTGAGCGGGCGGCGCGAATAATACATGGTGCCTTGCTCAATGTCCTGCGCATTGCTAGATTACCCCGGATATCACTCGCGGGACCCTTCCCCAGCATGCTAAAGAACATTTTAGGTTATTTCTCGAACGATTTGTCTATCGATCTCGGGACCGCCAACACGCTCATTTATTCTCGCGGCCACGGTATCGTGTTGAACGAGCCGTCGGTTGTCGCCATACGCGAAGACAGCGGTCGGGGCGGACGTGTCGTGGAGGCGGTGGGCATGGAAGCCAAGAATATGCTGGGCCGCACGCCCGGCAATATCACCGCCATCCGCCCGCTGAAAGACGGCGTTATCGCCGATTTCACGGTGACGGAGAAAATGCTGCAGCACTTTATCCGCAAAGCGCACGGCACGCGCTACTTCCGCCCCAGTCCGCGCGTGCTGATTTGCGTACCGTACGGCTCAACTCAGGTTGAACGTCGCGCCATTCGCGAATCGGCAGAAGGCGCTGGCGCCCGGAAAGTGCATTTGATTCCGGAACCGATGGCCGCTGCCATCGGTGCAGGGATGCCCGTTCACGAAGCACGCGGTTCGATGGTGCTTGATATCGGCGGCGGCACGTCCGAGGTTGCCGTTATTTCCTTGAACGGAATTGTTTACGCTGCATCAGTACGCATCGGTGGTGATCGCTTTGACGAGGCAATTACAAACTACGTGCGACGCAACTACGGCATCCTCATCGGCGAAGCGACTGCCGAACGAATCAAGCACGAAATTGGTTCTGCATTTCCCGGCCAGGAAGTCATGGAAATTTCTGTCAAAGGCCGCAATCTTTCAGAAGGTGTGCCGCGCAGCTTTACGCTGAACAGCAACGAAATTCTCGAAGCGCTGCAGGAACCACTGCAGGGGATTGTTGGCGCCGTTAAAGAAGCGCTGGAACAAACGCCGCCGGAACTCGGGGCGGACGTTGCTGAGCGCGGTATCGTACTGACGGGCGGCGGCGCAATGCTGCGCGAACTCGACAAGTTATTGATGGAAGAAACCGGCCTGCCCGTCGTTATTGCTGACGATCCGCTGACCTGCGTCGCACGTGGCGGCGGCCGCGTTATTGAACTGATAGATGAACACGGCCCGGCCGTTTTTGGCCTGGAATAGTCGAGTAAACGCTGATGTCAGGCTGCACCATTCCCGTCGTGCAGCGACTATCGCGGCCTTTGTCGCCCTCTGCAAACAGGGAAAGCGCTGATGGCTTCGACACGCTCTCCAACAAAACACGAATCCAGTAAAAGTACGACACTGGGTTTGCGCTGGCTATTGTTGGCGGTCCTTAGCATATTGTTGATGATCGTCGATCAACAGCAGCAACATCTCGATGCGGTGCGCAAGGCGATCGGCGCGACGGTCTACCCGCTGCGCGTAATCGTTGACGCCCCGGTTTCGACCTGGCGCTGGTTCGAAACGACGACCTCCGAACGCAACGAGTTACTTAAGGAAAATAACCGGCTGCAGGATGAGCGGCTGCTAACTTACGCGAGGCTGCAGCGCTACGCCGCACTCGAAGCAGAGAACGCGCGGCTACGTGCAATGCTGGATGCAACGGCGCGGGTAACCGACCGCGTGCGTGTTGCCGAAATCATGTCGGTCAGCAGCAATCCTTACCGCCATTCTATCGTCATCGACAAAGGTCAATACGATGATGTTTACGATGGCCAGGCGCTGGTTGATGCCGACGGCGTGATCGGGCAAGTCATCGAAGCCGGCCTGATGAGTTCACAGGCACTTTTGATCAGTGACCCGGATCACGCGCTGCCGGTTGAAGTCAATCGCAACGGTTTACGCACCATCGCATTCGGTACCGGAGAATACGACCGGCTGGACTTGCAATACCTGGCGAACAACGCCGACGTGCAGGTTGGCGATCTGCTGGTTACCTCGGGTTTAGGCGGGGCGTTTCCTGCGGGCTATCCCGTTGCCCTGGTCGACACGGTGGAGCGGCTGCCGCAGGAATCGTTTGCTCGTGTTACCGCCAAGCCAACGGCGGCATTGAACCAGGTCCGGGAAATCATGCTGATTTGGTCGGCGTCGCAAACTGCCGGGGAGCTCGCTGATGGCGAATGATTCGGCGATCCGGCGTTTGCCGGTGTACATCACGATTGTGGTTGCGCTGATGCTGGCGATCGCCCCGCTGTCCGACGCGGTGCGGCCGTTCTGGCCTGACTGGGTGCTGCTGTCACTTATATACTGGTCGCTCGTCTTGCCGCGCTATTTTGGAGTCGGTCTCGCCTGGCTAGTAGGGCTGGTCGTCGATGTGGCGCAGGGTACGCTGCTCGGTCAGCACGCGTTGACCATGTCAGCGGTGATCTTCCTGGTCGTGCGATTCCAGCTGCAACTTCGAGTCTTCCCGCTGTCCCAACTGACTCTGACAGTCGTAGCGCTGTTGGGCACGCACCATTTCCTGCTGTTCTGGATTAATGGCGTGGCCGGTATAAATGCACCAGGCGTCAACTACTGGGGACCCGTTTTGACCGGAACCCTCGCGTGGCCGCTGGTCTATTGGGTAATCAATCTCATCAATATCCGTCGATCGCGCACCGGCTAGCAGGCCCCGACAACTGCTCATGAGACTACTGTCCCCCATCAAGGACCACCATTCAGAACGTCGCCTGTTTGCCGGCCGGGTGCTGCTCGCGGGCGTGGTTGGCACGCTGCTGCTGGGCTCAGTCATTACGCGCCTCGTGCAGCTGCAGGTTTTCGACCATGAACATTTTGCCGAGCAGTCGCACGGCAATCGCATACGACTGGAAGCCATCCCGCCGACACGGGGACTGATATTCGACCGCAACGGGCGCGTGCTTGCCGAGAATCTGCCGGCCTATCAACTGGAATTGATCCCTGAACAAGTTGACGATCTGGACGAGACCCTGACGCGCCTCGCACAGCTCGGCCTGATCGACTCGGAAGATATCCCGCAATTCAAAGACCTGAGCAAGCGCGGCCCGCGCTTCAAACCGGTAACGCTGCGATTTCGGCTAACAGATGATGAAATTTCGCAGTTTGCCGTACAGCGTCCGCGTTTCCCCGGCGTCGATTTTCAGCCGCGTTTGGTGCGCCATTATCCGTATGGCAAGAGCGCGGCTCATGCCGTGGGCTACGTGAGTGCAATCTCGACCAGCGACCTTAACAGGCTCGATGCGACGGCTTACGCAGGCACTGCACACACGGGTAAGACCGGCATCGAGTTTTTTAACGAAAACCGATTGCACGGCAAACCCGGACATCGCCAAATCGTGACCAACGCCCGTGGCCGCCAGGTGCCGGCGGATGCGAGAGAGCTGTCGCAGGCCCTGGTCGAGGGCGATTCACCGCGCCCTGGACTGAATCTCCATCTCACCCTCGATATCGATTTGCAGCAAACTGCTACAGACGCGCTCGAAGGTCGACGCGGGTCCATTGTTGCGATTGATCCACGCAATGGCGAAGTTCTGGCTTTGGTCAGCACGCCAGCCTTTGATCCCAACGTGTTTGCGTTGGGTATGTCAGGCAGCGAATTCCGAACCATGCAAACAGACCCGAACCAACCACTATTTAATCGCGCGGTTCGCGGCAACTATCCGCCGGGCTCTACGATCAAGCCGATGCTCGCATTGGCGGCCCTCGAGACAGGGGCAACCAACCTTACCCGCCGCACGATGTGCCAGGGTTATTACACTTTGCCCGGCAGCAGCCATCGTTATCGTGACTGGAAACCGGAAGGCCACGGCCAGGTCGACCTGCACGATGCGATTGCACAGTCCTGCGACGTCTACTTTTATGAAATCAGCCGCGACATCGGCATCGACCGCATGCACGACTACCTGTCCGCATTCGGTCTCGGCACGCCAACCGGACTCGATATCAGCGGCGAGCTCGGCGGACTCGTCCCCTCGATCGCGTGGAAACGCGGCGCCTTCAAAGGCCGCGAGAACCAGACCTGGTTTCCGGGCGAGACGGTAATTGCATCGATTGGCCAGGGCTACATGCTGGCTACACCGTTGCAGTTGGCCAGCGCGACCGCGACTCTCGCGATGCGTGGCCAGCGTTTTCGGCCGCATTTCGTCTCTGCATTGGACGACCCGATCAGCGGGGAACGCACGCCGCTTTCTGCTGAAACGCTGTCCAAAGTAGACATCGAAAATGATTTCTATTGGCAAAGCATCATTGACGCCATGCAGGATGTATTGCAGGGCGAACGGGGCACGGCCCGCGCGGCCGGACTGGATGCGCCGTACACGATGGCAGGCAAGAGCGGCACCGCGCAGGTATTTTCCGTAGCACAGGAAGAAGAATACGACGAAGAAGACCTGGAAGAGCGCCTGCGCGATCATGCGCTGTTTATCGCTTTTGCGCCGCTCGACGACCCTCGTATCGCCGTCGCGATCATCGTTGAAAATGGCTCCAGCGGCAGCCGGGTTGCAGCGCCCATCGCACGCCGGTTGATGGACCAGCACCTGGGATACGGTGACGATGCGCTTCAGTGATACAAAGAACCTGATCGAACGAAAAGCTGCGCCTCTTGGAGACATGGCGCGAGTCATGCGTCGCCTGCATGTAGACGGGCCGTTGTTGAGCGGTCTGCTGATCACCAGTGGCTTTGGCCTTGTTGTACTGTACAGCGCGGTGAGTCAAAACATCGACCTGTGGTTGTCGCAGTGCGTTCGGCTTGGTGTCGCACTCGCCGCGATGCTTTTCGTAGCTCAGCTTCCGCCTGACTTTTTGCGTCGCTGGTCGCCGTGGGGATTTCTCTTCGGTTTGGCGTTGCTGTCGATGGTGCTGTTGCTCGGCGAGGTTGGCCAGGGTGCACAACGTTGGCTGGATCTCGGCATTCGTTTTCAACCCTCGGAAATAATGAAGCTCGCGGTACCCATGATGGCCGCCTGGTTGCTGCACGATAAGCCAATACCTCCCCAGTTGTCGTACTTGCTGCTGGTGGGCATCGTCATCGTTGTGCCCGTCGTGATGATCGCTGTCCAACCCGACCTTGGCACCGCGTTACTGATTGGCGCATCGGGTTTCCTCGTGCTGATACTTGCAGGCCTTTCAATGCGCCTGATGCTTGCGCTCGGTTTACTTTCCATTCCCGGCGCATACCTGCTCTGGGGTTTCATGAAAGACTACCAACAGCAGCGAGTACTCACGTTGCTGAACCCGGATTCAGATCCGTTGGGCTCCGGCTACAACATTATCCAGTCGAAAATCGCGATCGGCTCAGGCGGACTGTTTGGCAAGGGCTGGACAAACGGTTCGCAGGCGCAGCTGGAATTCCTGCCGGAACGCGACACCGATTTTATTTTTGCCGTCATGGGCGAAGAATTAGGGCTGCTCGGGGTCCTAAGCCTCCTGGTGCTTTATGTTTTCATCATTGGCCGTGGCCTGTACATCGCGATCGAAGCGCGCGACACCTATTCACGACTGCTCGCTGGCAGCATTAGCCTGACTTTTTTTGTGTATGTTTTCGTCAACACCGCAATGGTTACCGGCCTGTTGCCCGTCGTCGGCGTGCCGTTGCCGCTAGTTAGTTTCGGCGGTACCTCGATGGTGACGCTGATGGCGGGATTCGGTATTCTGATGTCAATCCATACGCACCGTAAGTTTTTGCCACACTAATCCTCCCAAAGTGATCCCATAATTCATGAAAATTGCCACCCGGCTTGTTACAGCTATCGTTTTCTTGAGCATTGCGCTCCCCGCCACCGCGTTTGACGTCGCGCGCCAGGACGTCAGCGACTTTATTGACGAAATGGTGACGGAACACGATTACGATCGCGACCTGCTGCTGAGCGCAATGCGCGAAGCGAAATCAAGGCAGACAATTCTTGACGCGATCAGCCGACCTGCAGAACGCACTCTGACCTGGGCCGAGTACCGGAAAATTTTCATCACGGAGAAGCGCATCAATGCGGGCGTCGACTTCTGGCGGGAACACGAAGCAACGCTGCTGGCTATTGCCGAAAATACCGGTGTGCCGTGCGAGATTCTGGTTGGCATTATTGGCGTTGAAACTTTTTTCGGCAGGATAACGGGCAATTACAGGGTTCTCGACGCGTTAGCGACACTCGCCTTTGACTATCCGCCACGGTCGAAGTTTTTTCGCCGCGAGCTGGCAGAGTACTTGCTGTTGGTACGCGAAGAAGGACTGGATGCGACGAACCCGACGGGATCGTATGCTGGTGCAATGGGCGCACCGCAATTTATGCCCAGCAGTTTCCGGGCGTACGCCGTCGACGCCAGTAGCGACGGACGCCGTGACATCTGGGACAACTGGACGGACGTGATTGGCAGCGTTGCCAATTATTTCGTTGCGCACAAATGGCGCCCGGGCGAGGAAGTCGTCGCGCACGCAATGCTTGCGAGCGACTGGACAGGACGCACACCAGAAAACTCCCTGAAGCTGGAACAATCCGTTGGGTCACTTAGTGAAAGCGGTGTAATGTTTGCAACGGAGCTCGACAATGAATCGCGAGCATCGCTATTGAAACTCGATGGCGAGGAAGGTGCGGAATATTGGGTTGGCTTCCACAATTTTTTCGTAATCACCCGCTACAATCGCAGCGTCATGTACGCGCTCGCTGTTCACCAGCTTGGCGAAGAAATTGCGCTGGCCCGGGGACGGGAACGTGATGAACAGTAGAAGATTGGCCGTGCTTGCGTTGGCCACAATGGTCGCTGGCTGCACGTCACATCCCGTCGCAGATCGCGTGCCGGCGACGACCGCCAGCCGGCCCGCAACGCTGCCGGCTGACCCGGTCCCGCGACCGGAACCGCCGAGCCGCTACGGCAACGGTCCCATCTACGAAGTCTTCGGCCAGTCCTATGAAGTGATGGACAGTAGCCATGGCTACCAGGAACGCGGGGTCGCGTCATGGTACGGCAGCAAGTTTCACGGCCGCCCGACGTCGAGCCAGGAACCGTACGACATGCATCAACTCACGGCTGCCCACAAATCACTGCCCCTGCCGACCTATGTGCAGGTGCGCAATCTCCGCAACAATCGAACCGTGGTAGTGCGCGTAAATGACCGCGGCCCGTTTGTGGACAATCGCATCATCGATCTGTCGTATGCTGCGGCGCGCCGGCTGGACATGATTCGCGATGGCACCAGTTTGGTGGAGGTGACAGCACTCAGTTTCGACACGCCACCGGATCCGATGCCCGAATCGATTGTGGATGCGGCCAGCGCTACAGTGACGGCGCGTAACGTACCGGAGAAACCCGTGTATTTGCAGGTGGGCGCATTCGGCAGCAAGCTGAACGCCGAACGTCGTCATCGCTTGCTGTTGTCGAGCGGCATTGCTGCGTCCGCGGTACACGAGGATCGCGGCGTGGATAGTCCACTGTATCGCGTGCGCATTGGCCCGCTTGACGGTGCTGAACACTACGATCGCCTGGTTGCGGAAATTACAGCTCTGGGCATTCAGGAATCACATCTCGTTACGGATTGAGTGTCGGGGCGTTGCGGCCGACCCAATTTTTCTCGCAAGGCGTTACAATACGCCGCTTCCCAGCTGCTCCCGAAACCTAAAGATGCCGGTAATTCTCGCTGTATTCTCAATTCTACTGTTTGCACTGTCGCTGCCAGCAACAGCCGCGGAAATTCCTGTGCCTGCACCGCCCGTCATTGGCGCGAAAAGCTACCTTGTAATCGATGGCATCACCGGCCATGAGATTGCGTCGCTAAATCCCGACGAAAGGCTGGCGCCCGCGAGTCTGACCAAACTGATGACGGCCTATGTCGTCTTCGCCTCGCTGCAAGACGAATCGCTACGGCTAGACGAAGACGTCGTGGTCAGCGAAAAGGCATGGCGAACTCCCGGCTCGCGAATGTTTATCGAAGTTGGCAATCGTGTCTCAATAGAAGACCTGCTGCTTGGCACGATCGTGCAATCGGGAAATGATGCGAGTGTTGCGCTGGCGGAGCACGTTGCGGGGACGGAAGCCGTCTTTGCGGAGATGATGAACCGTTATGCCGCGCAGCTCGGCATGAGCGCCAGTCACTTTGAAAACGCGACCGGCCTGCCGGATGACGAGCATTACACCACGGCGCGCGACATGGCGACACTCGCCCGCGCTATCGTTAACGATTTTCCAGATTACTATCGCTGGTATTCGGTGCGCGAATTCGAGTACAACAATATCAAGCAACCGAATCGTAACTCGCTGCTGTGGCGCGACCCCAGTGTCGATGGCATGAAGACAGGGCACACTGACGATGCCGGTTATTGCCTCGTTTCTTCGGCAAAACGTGAAGACATGCGCCTGGTTGCCGTGGTGATGGGCACCGCCAGCGCCAAGGCGAGAGTGGACGGAAGCCAGGCGTTGCTGAATTATGGCTTTCGCTTTTTCGAGACACGTTTGTTGTATCAGGGCGGCGAACAGGTTGCAGAAGCACGTGTTTGGAAAGCGGCCCACGAAATGACTCCGCTCGGGTTGCCTGAAGACCTTTACATCACGATGCCCCGCGGCAGTTACGACAGGCTGAAGTCGGTACTGCATATGCCGACCACCGTGCTGGCACCGCTCGCCAAAGGTCAGCCTGTGGGCGAACTGGAGATCAGTCTCGACGGCAAGCCGCTGGTCAGCGAACCATTGCGCGCCCTGAATGAGAACCCTGTAGGTTCAATCTGGCAGCGCGCGAAGGACAGCGTTAGCCTGTGGTTTGAATAGGTGGAATGGCGACAATGGCAGCCGACGATTCCCAATTACTCGAGTTTCCCTGCGATTTCCCAATAAAAATGATGGGAAAAGATCACCCTGCGTTTCACGATGCCGCGCGCGCGATTGTCGAGGAACATGCCGGACCGATCGACGAAAACCTCATGCGTGCAGCCAGTAGTCGCAACGGCCGCTTCATCTCCCTGACGTTTACGATTCGTGCGCACAGCCAGCAACAGCTCGATGCAATCTATGTCGACCTCAGCGCCCACGATGAAATCCTGGTAGCGCTATGAGGGACGCTGCCGCCAACAATGAAAACCCGGCTATGACAGTGCGCTCGCTCGGCATACAGGACTACGAGCCGCTGTGGCGCGCGATGCAGCGTTTTACGGATGAGCGAAATGCGGGCACGCCGGATGAAATATGGTTTACCGAACATCCCCCGGTATTCACGCTTGGACTGAACGCCAGCCGAGACCATTTACTGGCACCTGGCGATATCGACGTCGTACAAATTGACCGCGGTGGCCAGGTTACCTATCACGGCCCCGGGCAACTCATGATTTATCCGTTAATTGATATTCGCCGTGCCGGCATCGGTGTGCGTCCGCTCGTTACGGCGCTCGAGAAGTCGGTGATGCGGCTCGCTGCCGACTACGGCGTAGAGGCGAAATGCCGTGCTGATGCGCCGGGCGTCTATGTCGATGGCCGCAAACTTGCCTCAGTCGGCCTGCGTATTCGACGCGGCGCCAGCTACCACGGTATGGCTCTGAACGTTGACGCCGACTTGACGCCGTTTTCGCGTATTAATCCCTGCGGCTTTGCCGGTCTCGAGGTGATTAATTTGACGGATCTTGGCGTACACGAATCGCGTGCAAGCCTCGAGAAAAAAATCCTGCGCTACTTGTTGGCGGAACTTGGCCTGGAAGTCACTGTTTATTTCGCAGCAGACTGACTGCGAGTTTTTAAAAAACCCTCGGCCGTTGCCAAACGAGAGGGCGTACCGACATCAGCCCAATAGCCCTCGTACAGTTCACCACTCAAGTTCCCGCTGTCAGCAGCCTGGCGCAGAAGTGGCGCGATACTGAATCGACCGGTTTCACAGTCGGCAAAAAACTCCGGCCGGTAGCGCGCAATTCCACTGAAGGTCAACGGCGCGCTGGCGGTATTGGCTACCTGACTGCCGACGAGGTCAAAGTCGCCGCGCTCACGATAGTCAGGATTCGGCACGAGCACGAGATGTGCGAGCGAAGTTTCTGGCATGCTGCTTTCATTCAGCTCGTAGTCGCAAACGATGTCTGCATTGATTACCCAAAAAGATTTTCCGGCCCCCAGCAGCGGCAGGGCGCGATAAATTCCGCCGCCCGTCTCCAGGATGTTTTCGTACTCCGGGCTATAGACGACCTGTAGACCGTATCGACTGCCGCTACCGATGCGCTCGACAATTCGATCCCCCAGCCAGCCAAGATTTATGACCACCGTCCGCACGCCACTGTCGCCTAGCCGCGTCAAATGTCGCTCCAGCAAGCTAACGCCGTTAACTTCGACAAGCGCTTTCGGGATGTCGTCTGTCAATGGCCGCAAACGCTCGCCACGACCTGCTGCCAACAACATGACGTTCACGCCGGCATGCCCAGACCAGGCAACACCCGATCGACGATTAGTGTGTCAAGAAACGCAAGTTCCGGATAGCGCGGAGCCACAGCGCTGACGTAACTTAAGGTGCGTGGCACGTCTTTCAGGTAGCCAGCTTTACCGTCACGAATTTCAAGACGCGCAAAAATTCCAGCCGCCTTCAGATGACGTTGAACACCGCTGAGATCAAAGTCCCGCAGAAATTGTGCTTCCTTGTATTCCGGCAACCGTTGACAGCTATCCGCGAAAAATTTACGAGCCAGCGCGTCGACAAACTCTAGCGGCCAACTTATGTAGCAATCGCGCAACATGGAAACTAAATCGTAAGTCAGCGCCCCCTCAACGGCGTCCTGAAAGTCCAGGATGCCGGGATTGTCGTCGTCACAAACCATCAGGTTTCGTGAGTGATAATCGCGATGCACGAAAACACGAGGCTGAGTCAAGGCAGCGTTTATCAGGAACTCGCAGGTTTTCTGCCAGCGCTTTTCGTCGCCGCTACTAAATTTTAACTCCAGTTTTGTGCCACACAACCAGTCTCGAAACAGGCCGAGCTCGCGAGTCAGCAAGGCACGATCGTAGGGCGGAAGCCTGGTTTGGAATTGACTGCCTTCACGCTGCAACTTTACGAGTGCGCCAAGCGCGTCATGGTAAAGGCTCAGGACCTTGTCCGGCTCGTGTTGCAGCGCGTCCAGATATTGCGTTTCGCCAAGATCAGTTAATAGCAAGAAACCTCTCCCAAGATCTTCGGCGAGAACGCGCGGACTGTTTAAGCCCATCTCGGCGAACCAGCCCGCAACGCGCACAAACGGCTCACTCAATTCTTTTTCCGGCGGCGCATCCATCGCGATATACTGCGCGTCGTCCGTATAGACTCGAAAGTAGCGGCGAAAACTGGCGTCTTTGGACGCAGGCAACAGGCGACGGACCTGCAATCGTGTATCGTCTCGCAACCAGAGCAACAGGGCGTCTCTTCTTGAGTCAGGGCTGTCTGGCACTCGTGATCACCTCGTGGCAAAAGTGGCGGTTGATCCTGAAGGAAAATACCCGCGTTGGGCTTGCAGGAACCCGTGCGAAGGTACCAAATCCAATGTCCGGATGACATCGGGATTGCGTAACTTCCTGTCCCAGTTAATAATTATCGCCTTCATAAGGGCGAATAACCGGTTTTTTGATGTCAATCCACAGTAGCGCCGTTTACCACCATAGAAGCTCAGAGCATTGCCGAAAGCGTTGATTTCATTGTGCGGCGCGTTCCTTGCGACGGCGTCGTTCGGCGCCGCGGCCGAGGAGCCCATGGCATGCGCCACTGGCAATGCGGCCGAGGCGTTTGCGGATTGGCTACAGCCAGCCGGCGACGAGAACACCATTGTTTTTGAAGCGGGCCGGGTCGAGGCCAGTGTTGGACCATTGCCGACCGCCAATTTGTCGGACGGTGTGCGTTTGACGAGTGGCGATCGCATGGCTGGCGCCGACAATGCGACCTACGACCCCGCCAAGTTTGCGATATTTCTGACCGGTAACGTGCAGTACCGCGATCCGAACACGCAGATCGTCAGTGATTCCGCGGAATTTTCTTATTCCACCGGTCGTATCGTTTTCGAGGGCGCAGAATTCAGACTCGGCAGCAATGCGGCACGCGGCGCTGCGGACGCGCTGGAAATTAACAGGGCCGGTACGCTTTCTCTGGCTAACGTGAGTTATACGACCTGCCCGCCCGACTCCAACGATTGGCTGCTCGAGTCCGGGAACATTGATATCGACACAAACGCAGGTACCGGCACCGCGCGAAACGTGAAACTGCGTTTTCAGGGCGTGCCGATTCTGTATGCGCCGTTCCTGTCTTTTCCCTTAAGCGATGCAAGAAAAACCGGTTTATTGACACCCGAGATTGGCAGCGCCGGCCGTAGCGGCAATGAAATCAGCGTCCCCTGGTACTGGAATATCGCACCTAACTATGACGCAACGTTTACTCCGCGCCTGTTGACCGACCGCGGCCTGCAGCTGGGCAACGAATTTCGTTACCTGACCCGCCGCAATGAAGGCGCGGCGCAGGTGGACTACCTCGCCAATGACGACCTGTTTGGCGACAGCCGCCTGCTCCTGGCCTACAGTCACCGAACGCAGTTCGACAATGGCTGGCGACAACGCATCAACTTCAGACAGACGTCGGACAGTCAATATTTTGAAGATCTTGGCGGCAGTCTCAGCGCGTCGAGCACGACGCATCTGAATCGTGCCATGACGTTCGATTACCTGCGCGAACACTGGTCTTTTTTGGCGAGAATTCAGGACTACCAAACCATCGACGATGCGATCGTTGCTGAAGATCGTCCCTATCAGCGACTACCGCAGCTTACGCTACGCGGCGTATGGCCCGAGCGGCACTTTGGCCTGCGCTACCTGCTGGACAGCGAGCTTACCTATTTTTACCGCGATACGGGCACGACCGGCTGGCGGCTGGATGCAGCGCCACAGGTCGAGTGGCCGATCGAACGCGCCGGCTGGTTTGTTACTCCGGCGGTAATGCTGCGCCATACTCAATACGGACTGCGCGATACGGCGTCGCAGGTCTCTACCAATCCGTCGCGAACCTTGCCAATTGGCACCCTGGATGCCGGAATGTTTCTCGAGCGCACGGTAGGCGGCGTTGGCCTCCTGCAAACATTGGAGCCGCGCATTCGATACGTGCATATCCCGCACCGTGATCAATCCGACCTGCCCGTCTTTGACACGATCATTCCTGACCTGAATTTCGTGCAGCTGTTTCGCACGAACCGCTTCCTGGGAGCTGACCGCGTCACTGACACCGACCAACTCAGCGTCGGCGTCACCTCGCGTATCCTGAATGCGAGCAGCGGCGAGGAACTGGTTACCGCAACCATCGGACAGGCCTTGTATTTGAGCGAACAGGGCGTCCGTTTGCCGGACCAGACCAGTGACGTTGGCGAGTCGTCGGATTACATCGCGGAGATGCGCTTCCTGCTGTATGAAAACGTCAACTTCGAATTCGGGCACCAGTGGGGCACTGGCAGCAACGGTACGACCCAGTCTGAGGCCCGCCTGCAATTCCGGCCGGCGCAAGACCGGGTTTTAAACCTGGCCTATCGATTCAGGCGCGGCGCTCTGGAACAAGGCGACCTTTCCTGGTCGTGGCCACTGACGCAACGCTGGCGATTCGTTGGCCGTTACAACTACTCACTGCGCGACGACAAGACGCTGGAACAGTTCTATGGACTGGAATACGAGAGTTGTTGCTGGGGTCTCCGGCTGGTGTCGCGCCGACATATTTCGACCCGTGACGGAACCCGCGACTCCTCGATCGGTCTGCAACTGGTATTGAAAGGCATGACGAGCGTCGGCACGGCCGCGGACAAGCTGCTGGAACGTGGTATTCTCGGCTATACTCCCGATTTGTAGTCATGCGGCATCGTCCAGATCTGCGTGTAACCAAGCTAAGACTTTCTATGTATAACTTCAGATACCTGGCCGTATTGACGGCCGTCCATGGCTTGGCCGCCGTCGCCGGCAGCGAAGAATTGTCGGACAGCGGAGAATTTATCGATGGCGTCGCGGCGATCGTCAATGAAGGCGTGGTTTTAAAAAGTGAGCTGCGTTCGAGTACGGCATTGATTCGCGAACGGGCAAAGGCTGAGAACCTGCAACTTCCGCCAACCGATATTCTGCAAGAGCAGGTTCTCGAACGTCTGATTATCGAACAGATCCAGATGCAGCGCGCAGAACGCTTCGGCATCCAGATATCGGACCAGATGGTCAATGCCGCGCTCACGCAACTCGCCCAACAAAACAATTTTGCGTTTGAACGCATGCCGGAAATTCTCGCCCGGGATGGTATCGATTACGCCGCGTACCGTCGCGACATGCGCAAGCAAATGACGCTGGAGCAATTACGCCAGATAGATGTCATTGGGCGTATCACCGCGAGTCCCCGGGAAATAGAACAGTGTGTCAGCGATCTGGAAAATAACGTGGTTGGCAATTCGGAATTCAACCTGTCTCACATCCTCATTTCTGTGCCCGAAGCGGCGACGGCGAGTCAGTTTGCAGCTGCGGAAGCTCGGGCGAACGAAGTGTATGAAGCGCTGCAAGACGGCGCCAATTTCGGCGAGATGGCCGTTCGCTATTCCGATAGCCAAACCGGCCTCGAGGGCGGTAGCCTGGGCTGGCGCAAAGGTGATCAGCTGCCAACCCTGTTCTCGGATATTGTTATCGATCTGGGTGAGGGTGAATTTTCTCAACCCATACGCGCGGTCAGCGGCTTTCATATTGTAAAGATCAACGAACTCCGCAGCGCCACCAAGAAAAGCGAGATCGAACAAATCAATGTTCGGCATATTCTTATTACGCCGAACGAGATCATCGACAATGAAACGGCTCAACAGCGGCTGACAGAAGCTGCCGAAAAAATTCGCGCCGGCGAAAATTTTGCAGAACTCGCGAAGCTGATGTCCGATGATCCCGGCTCGGTAAACGAAGGTGGCAACATGGGCTGGCAGGGTCCGGGCACCTACGTACCGGAATTCGAAGAGGCTGCACAAAAGGCCGAGATCGGCGAAGTCACTGACCCGTTTCGTACACGCTTTGGCTGGCACATTCTGGAAGTTCTCGGCAAACGCACCTACGACAATACCGAGGAATTAAAAGAGAACAACTGCGTGCAGCGCATTCGCAACAGCAAGCTGGCGAATGAATCAGAATTGTGGCTGCGACGCCTGCGCGACGAAGCGTTTGTCGAAACCCGGATTTAGCGGCCGGATGCACCGGCGCGGTGTCGGGTGATGGCAGCAATAGAAGATCCAAAACCGCTGGTTCTTACCGCGGGTGAGCCGGCGGGCATTGGACCGGATCTGTGCATCGCGCTTGCGCAAACGGCGCTGGCACACAGGCTGGTCGTCATTGCCGATCCGCAGCTGTTGATCGAACGGGCGAAGCTCCTCAACATTCCTTTGACGGTCCATGAGTACGGCGCTGGCGCAACAGGAGGCTCCGGCGCGTTGACCGTTTTGCCGCAAACCCTGGCTCGTCGCGACGTTATTGGCAAACCGGATCCTGCAAACGCCGCAACGTTGCTCGACGCGCTACGCATCGCGGTGAAGGGCTGCCTCGAGGGGCGCTTTGCCGCGATGGTGACCGCCCCGCTGCAGAAGAGCACCATTAACGATGCCGGCATCGCGTTTAGCGGGCACACAGAATTCCTGGCAGAACTTACCGAAGCGACAACGCCTGTCATGCTGCTGGTGGCCGATCAGTTGCGCGTTGCATTGGCCAGCACGCACATGCCCTTATCCGCTGTACCTGCATACCTGACCGCCGACAGAATCCAGGCCGTCATCGAAGTTTTGTATCGCGATCTCAAAATACGTTTCGGCATCGATCAACCCAAGATCAATGTTTGTGGTCTGAATCCGCATGCCGGCGAAGGCGGCCACCTCGGTACAGAGGACCGGGACATTATCGCACCAGTTATTGAGCTATGCCGCCGATCTGGGATGCAGCTCACGGGGCCGTTGCCGGCCGATACCGCGTTTACACCGGCGGCGGGTCAGACGGATGCAGTTCTTGCCATGTATCACGATCAGGGCCTGCCGGTTTTGAAATACGCGAGCTTCGGCCACGGCGTAAACGTGACGCTCGGCCTGCCGATTGTGCGTACCTCGGTCGACCACGGCACGGCGCTGGACCTCGCGGGCAGCGGCGGGGCCGACGCGGGCAGCCTCATTGCAGCCATTGAGCTCGCGGCTTCGCTGAGCCCGGGCTAGCCGGGCATGCACCGACCTCGCAAACGATTTGGCCAGCACTTCTTGCACGATCCCGGCGTAATCGACGACATTGTTGGCGCGATTGCGCCACTTAGTGCAGACACGGTGGTCGAGATCGGACCGGGCCAGGGTGCGATTACGACGCCTCTCGCCCGGCTGGCGGGCAAGCTCCACCTCATCGAATTCGATCGGGATCTTGCCGGCGACCTGCGGCGCCAGTATCGGAACGATGACCGCGTTACCGTCCACGAGTGTGATGCACTGCGCTTCGATTTCGCAGCCTTGGGCGCCGGGCTGCGTATCGTTGGCAATCTGCCCTACAACATTTCCACGCCGCTGCTGTTTCACCTGCTCGATTATCGAGATGCCATTCAGGATATGCACTTCATGCTGCAAAAAGAGGTGGTTGATCGGATGGCGGCTGAGCCCGGTACCCGGGACTTCGGCCGGCTGACCGTGATGCTGGGCTGCGCCCTGCAGGTTGCACACCTGTTCGACGTGCCGCCGGCAGCTTTTAGCCCACCGCCAAAAGTCACCTCGGCGGTGGTGCGACTGGCGCCGCTACCGAAGGGCACCTACCATGTTCGTGATCACGCACAACTGAAAAAAATCGTCTCGCAGGCGTTCACGCAGCGTCGCAAGACGATTCGCAATGCCCTGCGACAAGATGCCAGCGAGCAGCAGTTGCTGGCAGCCGGCATCGATCCGGCAACGCGACCGGAAACAGTATCGATTCATCAGTGGATTGAGCTCGCCAACCTGCTGCACAGTGCATGACACAGCTACATCCTTGCGCACGGCAGTCATGTAGAATATCGCGAAGATGCCGCTTTACTGGATACCGCGACACCGATGACCACCAGCACAGATTCATGCGAGATAAGCATTGAGGTTGCTACCGACTACGTCCGGGAACAATCCGAACCGGATATTGACCGCTACGTTTTCGCATACACAATTACGATCGCCAATCACGGTGCCCTGCCCGCCCGCTTGTTAAGCCGCCACTGGGTCATTACCGATGCGAACGGAAAAGTGCAGGAAGTTAATGGCGACGGAGTCGTCGGCGAACAGCCACACCTCAACCCCGGCGAATCCTTTCGTTATTCAAGCGGCGCCGTCCTCGAAACCCCGGTTGGCGCGATGCAGGGCCGTTACTTTATGCAGGTAGATGGTGGAGCGGATTTTTACGCGCCAATTCCGCCGTTCACGCTGGCCGTGCCCGGCGTCCTGCACTAAGCGGCGCGGCATACTTCGTTTTGGCGACCTATGCCGTCGGTGACTTGCAGGGCTGCTACGATCCGTTTCGGCGGCTGCTCGACAAGATCCAGTTTGATCCGGCAAATGACCGACTGTGGCTGACCGGCGATCTCGTTAATCGCGGCCCGCGCTCGCGCAAGACCTTGCGCTATGTTCGTTCGCTGGGCCCGGCGGTTACCACGGTGCTGGGCAATCACGATTTGCATTTGCTTGCGCTGGCACACGATATCGGCGTCAATACCAACCGCTTTGACTCGATGTGGAAAATCCTCGCGGCTGACGATTGCGACGAAATGATCGACTGGCTGCGTACGCAGCCGCTGGCACATTTCGATGCCGACCTGAACACCTTGCTCGTGCATGCCGGACTGCCGCCGCAATGGAGTTGCAAGAAAGCGCTGAAACGCGCCGCAGAAGTCGAGGCGGTATTGCGCGGAGCGGACTTCGTTGATTTCTTGCAAGCCATGTATGGCAACAAGCCTGATCGCTGGTCCGGCAAACTGGCAGGCGCCGAGCGCCTGCGCTTTATTGTCAATTGCCTGACGCGGGTGCGCATGATGACCCCGGACGGCAAGCTTGACTTCAGCCACAGCGGTCCTCCCGATGCAGCACGCAAGGGCCTGGTCCCCTGGTTCAACGCGCCGGATGCGCGCTGGGCCGGCACGCGCATCGTGTTCGGTCACTGGTCGGCCCTGGGGCTCGTCGTCGACGACAATATCGTCTCGGTCGATACGGGCTGCGTCTGGGGGCGACAACTCACTGCCGTACGCCTCGATGGTCGCCCGAAAATACGCCAGGTCGAGTGCGGATAGGCCGCGCGGTGTTTTCGCTCGGCACGGCGGAGTAAACTGCGCGTATTGCCAACTCACTCTGAAACTATGGAGAGACCTATGGGCGACAGCATCAGCTCCCAACGTGCGCCAGCCGCTGTCGGCGCCTACCCGCATGCACGAAGGCACGGCAATCTGTTGTTTTTGTCCGGGCTGGGACCGCGCCCGCCGGGCGGTGGTCCTGTTGCCGGCGTTGTCCTTGATGATGAGGGTGAGGTTGCCAGCTACGACTTTGCGGCGCAGGTGCACGCGGTCTTCAAAAACGTGCGCATCGTGTTGGAAGATGCCGGTGCCGACTGGTCAGATTTGCTCGATATAACGGTATATCTAATTGATATTAAAAAGGATTTTTCCACATTCAACCATCTGTATGCTGACTACTTCGATTTGCAGGGACCGTGCCGCACCACGGTAGAAGTCAATCGCCTGCCAACACCAATCGCCATAGAACTTAAATGCATCGCCGCGCTGCATAAAACTCCATAACGGGGGTTCGATGAAATCCTTGCTCGCTTTCAATTTCCAGAAGTGGATCGATGAACATCGACACTTGCTGAAACCTCCTGTCTGTAACCAACAGGTTTTTGCAGAAAACGATTTTATAGTTATGGTCGTTGGCGGACCGAATGCGCGCAAGGATTATCACTACGACGAAGGCCCGGAGTTTTTTTATCAGCTGGAAGGCGAAATGTTGCTGAAGACGATGCAGGATGGCGAACGAGTCGACCTGCCGATTCGGGCCGGCGAAATTTTGTTACTGCCGCCTCGTGTGCCGCATTCACCGCAGCGTTTCGCGGACTCCGTTGGGCTTGTTATCGAACGCAAGCGCATGCCGGATGAACTCGACGGTTTTATGTGGTTTTGCGAACAATGCGACAACAAGCTCTACGAAGAATTCCTCTACGTCGATGACATTGTTGGTCAGCTCCCGCCAGTTTTCGAGCGCTTCTTCGGGTCTCTGGAAAATCGCACCTGTAGCGAATGCGGCACCGTCATGGCAGCGGCCGAGAAATAGCTGCCTACATGCTGAAAATCGACATACACACGCATATATTGCCGGCAAACTGGCCGAACCTCGCCGAGCGCTATGGCTATGGTGGCTTCGTGCAGCTGGAACATCACGGCCCCGGCTGTGCGCGCATGCTGATTGACGACAAGCATTTTCGTGACGTCGAGCCAAACTGCTGGGATGCACCAACACGTCTCAAGGACTGCGATAACTGCAACGTTGATGTGCAAGTGCTGTCGACGGTGCCGGTCATGTTCAGCTATTGGGCGAAACCGGCCGACACGCTGGACCTGAGCAAGATTCTTAATGACCATTTGGCCGGGCTCATAGAAGAACATCCGCAACGCTTCCTCGGCCTTGGCACCGTGCCAATGCAGGCAGCCGATCTCGCCATTCCTGAAATCGAGCGCTGTTTGCAACTGGGGCTGTCGGGTATCCAGATTGGTTCGCACGTGAATGGCTGGAACCTGGATGACGAGCGCATATTTCCAATACTGGAGGCGGCGTCCGATTTGGGTGCCGCCGTTTTCGTTCATCCCTGGCAGATGCTCGGCAGTGATCGCATGGGACTGTACTGGATGCCATGGCTGGTCGGCATGCCTGCAGAAACGGCGCTATCAATTTGCTCCATGATTTTCGGTGGCGTATTCGAGCGTCTGCCGAAGTTGCGGGTCGCATTTGCGCACGGTGGCGGTGCCTTCCCCGGGCTGATTGGCCGCCTCGAACACGGCTTCAACGTCCGTCCCGATATCGTTGCTACTAATAATGAAAGAAATCCGCGGGAGTACCTGGGCAGCTTTTTCGTTGACTCGCTGGTACATGAACCCGCGATGCTCCAGTACATGATCGATCTGCTCGGCGCGAACACCATCGCTTTGGGTAGCGACTACCCTTTTCCGCTTGGAGAGCACCGTCCGGGTGAATTAATTGAGTCAATGGAACTGGACGAGACAACGCGCGACTGGCTAATGGCCGGGTCGGCCTTACGCTGGCTTAATCTTTCCCGAGAACGGTTCTTGCGTTCATGACAAGCGCAGAATTCACCAATGGCCGCGAGTGTGCCAGCGCGCTGGATGCTGCTGACCCGTTACGAGCGCTGCGCAAGGAATTTTTCCTGCCCCTTGCGGATGATGGCAAGGCCATCGTTTACCTCTGCGGTAACTCGCTGGGATTGCAGTCGCGCCTTGCGGGTCAATTCGTGCGCGAGGAGTTGGAAGACTGGGCGGAGCTTGGCGTAGAGGGACACTTTCGGGCACGTCGTCCGTGGCTGCCTTACCACCGCCAGGCGACAGAGGGGCTCGCGTACCTTACGGGAGCGCTGCCGCAGGAGGTCGTCGCGATGAATACGCTGACGGTCAATCTGCACCTGCTCATGGCCAGTTTTTATCGACCGGATGCCAAGCGGCATCGGATCCTTATAGAATCTACCGCCTTCCCGTCCGATCGTTTTGCCTGTGAATCGCAGCTGCGTTTTCACGGTTTTGACCCCGCTACTGCCTTGCTCGAATGGCAGCCGCGGCCTGACGAAAAGCTTTGGCTGGAAGATCTCGAAGCGCTTGTCGATCAGCACCAGGACGAGCTGGCGTTGATCCTGTTGCCTGGCGTGCAGTACTACAACGGCCAGGTCCTCGACATGCGAGCCATTTGTGCAATGGCCCGCCGCGCTGGCTGCCGGGTCGGCCTCGACCTCGCACACGCGGTTGGCAATGTGCCGCTTGAGTTGCACGAATGGGCACCCGACTTCGCCGCCTGGTGCAGCTATAAATACCTGAACGGCGGACCCGGTGCGGTCGCGGGCGCTTTTGTCCACGAGCACCACCTGGGCGGGGACGCATCGCACACCTTGTTAGGTTGGTGGGGCAACCGGGAAGCCAGCCGTTTCAAAATGGCGTCCACGTTCGAGCCGGCAGAAACTGCCGAACTGTGGCAGCTCAGCAATCCACCCATACTCTCACTGGCGCCCGTAGTAGCGTCACTGCAGCTTTTTCAAAAAGCAGGCATGGCGGCATTGGGCGCCAAATCAAAAAGCCTGACAGACTATCTCGAGTTTCTGCTGTCGCAGCAGCTCGGCGAACGCATTCATTCCATCACGCCGCGAGCCGCGCGCGGCTGCCAGCTTTCGCTGACAGTGCGTAGCGCACAACCGGCTGCGCGCACCGTTTTTGAACGCCTTGAAAAACGCCATGTCGTTGCCGATTGGCGCGAACCCAACGTAATTCGAGTGGCGCCCGTACCGCTCTACAACAGTTTTATGGACGTTTATGAATTTGTGCGCCGCCTGGAGGCCGCGTTTGATGACTAAAAATAATGAGATTGACGTGCTTGGTGCCGGCCTGTGCGGCAGCCTGTTGGCCGTATTGCTGGCGCGCCGCGGCCTGCAGGTGTCACTGTGGGAGCGCCAGGCTGACCCTCGGGAAAAATCATTGGCGGGAGGTCGCTCGATCAACCTCGCGTTGGCCTCGCGCGGCATTCGCGCGC
>JABDKF010000156.1 GCA_013003155.1 Woeseia sp.
GTCGAACGCTACACGAAACTGGGGGTGGACTGCATCGAAGGCGAAGCGAAAGTCGTGTCGCCGTGGGCAGTGGAAGTGAATGGCCGGACCCTGACCGCTCGCTCGATCGTGATAGCAACGGGCTCACGCCCGGTCGTGCCGCCTATCGACGGACTGAAAAAGATCGACTTCCTCACCAGCGATTCGCTGTGGGATTTGCAGGAGCAGCCCAAGAAGCTGGTCGTGCTTGGCGGTGGGCCGATTGGCTGCGAACTGACGCAGGCGTTTCATCGACTTGGCAGCAACGTCACGCTGGTCGAGATGGCGCCACAGTTACTCGGTCGCGAGGATGAGGACGCGTCAAACGCGGTACTCGAATCTTTGCGCGATCACGATGGCGTGAATGTCGCGCTGTCAACCAAGGCCGTACGCTGCGAGGGCGATGGCAGCAGCGGCACGCTCGTCTGCGAACAGGATGGCAAGGAAACAAGATTCGAGTTTGACCGGCTGTTGCTTGCACTGGGCAGACGAGCCAATGCAAACACCACTGGCATCGAGGACATCGGTGTAGAGATCGCAAAGAACGGCACGGTCGCAACAGACCCTTTCTTGCGCACGAACTACCCGAGTATTTCCGTCTGTGGCGATGTGGCAGGACCCTACCAGTTCACCCACGTCGCGGCCCACCAGGCGTGGTTTGCGGCGGTCAACTCCCTCATCCGTCCGTTCTGGTCTTTTCGCGCGGATTACAGCGTTATTCCCTGGTGCACGTTTACCGCGCCCGAGGTCGCGCGCGTTGGCCTGAATGAAACTGAAGCAAAGGAACAAGGCACGGAAGTCGAGGTCACACGTTATGGGATTGACGATCTCGATCGTGCAATTACCGAGAGTGAAGACCACGGTTTCGTCAAAGTACTGACAGCCCCCGGTAGCGACAAAATCCTCGGCGCGACGATCGTGGGTGCCCATGCTGGTGAGCTCATTGCAGAGTTCGTGTTAGCCATGAAGCACGGACTCGGACTCAACAAGATACTCGGCACTATCCACATCTACCCGACGATGATGGAAGCAAACAAGTACGTTGCCGGCGAGTGGAAACGCGCCAACAAGCCGGAGAAACTGCTCGACTATGTCGGCCGCTTCTTCGCCTGGCGTCGGGGCGCATCGACCAAGAGTGAGAATGCCTGACGATGACAACCTGGATTCTCGCGAATGAAGCACAGGTAAGGCTTGCGGCTTTCCTGTCTGTATTTGCGATACTGATTATCCTGCAGCAGGCACGGCCGCGACGTGATGTGCCCGGTGGCTGGCGTCGCCGGCTGACCAACCTGTCGCTCGTCGTCATTGATACATTGCTGTTGCGCGTCGCGTTCCCGGTACTGGCATTCGATCTCGCCGTGCGGCTGGAGGACAACGGCAACGGCCTGAATGGCTGGCTGCCCTATGGCGCAGCGGTGGTTGCGGGTATCGTCTTGCTGGATTTCGCGATCTATTGGCAACACCGGCTGGTACACAAGATTCCGTTACTGTGGCGCCTGCATCGTGTACACCACGCCGATACGGGTTTCGATGTGACGACCGCGGTACGTTTTCATCCGTTCGAAATTGCGTTGTCGATGGGCATTAAACTCGGGCTTATCGCGCTGTTCGGCATTCCGGCGCTGGCCGTGGTGATCTTTGAAATTCTGCTGAGCGCTGGCTCGTTGTTCACGCATGCCAATCTCGAGCTTCCCGCCAACTTCGAGCGCCGGCTGCGCTGGCTGTTCGTGACACCCGAAATGCATCGCATCCATCACTCCGTGCACAAAGACGAAACCAATAGTAACTTCGGCTTTCACCTGTCGCTGTGGGATCGATTGTTCGGCAGCTATCGCGACAAGCCGCGCGACGGACAGACCACGATGCAAATAGGCTTGCACGAATTTCGCGAGAACCGCGATCAGTCGCTTTGGGCGCTATTGGTAAATCCGTTTCGCAGAAAGGCATCAAACATCGACTAGTCGCAGGGTCTCAGGCACGGTGGCAACATTCCAGCCGATGCTGCGATTGCATACCCGGCGCCGGAAAACGTTGCGATTCTCAGAGCTTATCGTCAACCGCGCCCTGCGTGACCGGAAGGGCTTGTCGCGTCGCAACGATGCGACATGTAAATTGTTGCAATAGCACAAGGAACAAAAGGCTTTCGATAGCCGAAGCTTGTCCCATTTCCAGTATGAGCCTGTTACCAAGCTATAATCAGCCCGATCTGGTTTCGGGAGAATTGCGATCAGCAAGCCCAGCCGTAGCTCGACGGACTTTTTTACCGAATTGAAACGACGCAATGTCGTTCGCGTAGCCGTTTTCTATTGTGTCATCGCATGGGCGACCGTGCAGGTCGCCGATATCGTAATGCCGGCGCTGGCCTTGCCAGATTGGACCGTAACTTTCGTGCTTGTCGTGTTTGCGCTCGGCTTCCCTGTGGTCGTCTTTCTTGCCTGGATCTATGAACTGACACCGGAAGGTTTGAAACGCGAGCACGAGGTAGATCGGGCCCAGTCAATCACACGTGTGACAGGACGGAAGATCGATTTCCTGATTATCGCCGTGCTTTGTGTTGCCGTTGTTTTGCTGCTGGTCGAGAACTTTCGGAAAGACGAAACACCAGACGTCGCCGTCTACGGCGAACAGACGATTGCGGTTCTACCATTTGTGAACATGGGCGGTTCCGCAGAAACGACGGTCTTTTCAGACGGGCTGGCGGAGACGTTGACGCACATGCTTGCCCAGATCGACGGTTTACAGGTGGCTGCCCGCACCTCGGCCTTCCATTTTCGCGACCAGACTGGTGAGGTCGGCGAAATTGCGCGGCAACTGAACGTCCGAAACCTGCTGGAGGGCAGCGTGCAGCGCTGGGGAGACGAGATCAGCGTAACCGCACAACTAATCGATGCCGAAAATGGCTTCCATCTCTGGTCGGGAAATTACCGCCGTAACAACCTTGACAATATTTTCGCCATACAGGAAGACATCGCTGAGCAGGTTGTCGAGAAGCTGCACCTTACGCTGCTCGGCACTTCAAAACTGCTGGACGACGGCGGTACCGACAATATCGCTGCGTACGAAGAGTTTCTGCAGGGCAGGCTCGAACAAGCCATCAACAGTTTCGAGTCATTGCCGCGAGCCGAAAAACGGTACCTGCGCGCAATTGCGTTGGACCCGGACTACGGCCGTGCCTATGTCGAGCTGGTAGAAACCTACCTCGATATGGACAGGATAGGTGTGCTCCCCGTTCAAGAAGCACTGGACAAGGCCAAGCCGTACCTAGCGCAAGCCCGTAAGGTGCTCGGTGACGTCCCGCTGTTTTTAGCGACGGATGCACGCTACCAGATGCAAAGCATTTCGCGTGAAGGTCCACGCGCTTCCCGCGCTGCCGAATCGGCGCTGCTTTCCGCACTGGAGCAAGACCCTGACAACATCAGGGCATTGACGAACTTCGCCGCCTACCTGCGGCACGTAGCACAGCGCCCTGCCGAAGCAGCCCAGTATGCGGCCCGAGGCCTCAAGCTTGACCCGCGATCGGAGCGCCTGCTCGCTGTCTACGGCGGTTCGCTGGCGGCGCTGGGCCGTGTCGATGAGGCGCTCGAAGTGTTTTCCCGGCTTCGAGAATTTCATCCCCGAGCGCCAGGCGGCTATTACTTCGCGGGACAGGCGGAATGGCAAGTCGGTAACGTTGCGGAGGCCGTCCGCTGGTCGCGCGAGGCCGTACGGGTTGATCCCGCCGATCACGAGATTCCGATACAGGTAGCGAGCGCGCTGATTTCTGTCGGCGACTTCGAGTCAGCCGAACGCTGGATACATTTTAGCCTGTCCATCGACCCTGACTCCGTATCAGCTCACTCGGCCTTGCTGGATCTTTTTGCCGGCACCGGTCGAAAAGATGAAGGGCTGACGTTGGCGCGGCGCTTGTTGAATGAAGGTGCGCCGGAGCGCGGCGGTGCTCGCTGGCTGTCGCTTTGGTACCTGATGGACAATGGCTTTCGAAACGGCGAATTCGGAGAATTTTACAACTGGATGGCGCAACTTTACCCGGATTTAATGAGCTCGCCCCCTGTATTGAATGTCAGGAACGAAGGCTATGCTTCGCTTTTGGTACGCGTATTTCTGGCCGACGGCGAGGTCGCAAAAGCCGAGGCACTCTATAGCCAATTGGTACTGGAATTCGCTGAAGAGGCTCGGCAAGACGCGGAAGCAAATCTTAGCGACGAGATACTCCTGCTTGCTACCAGGGGTGATGTTGAAAAAGCACTGCAGAAACTGCGCGTCCTGGAAGAAAGCAGGGACTATCGTTTTTTCTGGACCTTCGAAATTGAACCAGACCTTGAGCCATTCCGCTCGACGGATGAGTACCGCGCCATTGCCGCGCGCGTGCACGAGCAACTTGAGCAACAGCGGAAGCTGATTCTTGAACGCGGTGACAATGTCGTCCCGCGTTAAGTGTGGCATTCAGGCAGCGATCATGATTCTTGATCAAGACTTGCCGACCGCTAAGGCCTGTTCAAAGCTAGCCAGTGTTTGCTCGACGCTGGTCGCAGAGAAATATTGGCTAGTGTCTCATGAACCGCGCTAAGCTGGAGAAGAAGTCGACCGAGTATGCAATGAAGCAGATCGTAAAGCCGCCAGATACCGACCCACGAGCAATAGCCCGGCGGATCAAGGCCGCATGTCAGAGTGTGCAGGAAAAAGAGCTTCCCGCGGACCGGCGGAACAGCGTATGAGCTCCGTTTCAGACTTGGAACAGTACGCCAAATTCCTGGATACCTTGCCGGACGGAGCCTTGCTGGTCGACGAACTTGGAAAAATATTGTTGGCCAATGACACTGCCGGTCACTTGTTCG
>JABDKF010000187.1 GCA_013003155.1 Woeseia sp.
GGGTCATGCTGGCATTGGGCATAACTGCAGCAGCGGGTTGTGGCTCTTCGTCTGCATCCGGCAATCCACCCGGCCGACCCATTCCGCCGCCGCTTCCACCCGGCGGCGCCCGCGCATCACCGCGGCCTGGCGATTGGCCCGGCAATGTCGGAATCGGCAAGACGGTCGTTATTCTGGGGGCGGGTATTGCAGGCATGACCACGGCCCTCGAAATGAGCCGGTTGGGCTACACATGCACCATTCTTGAAGCCACCTCGCGCGCTGGCGGCAGAAACCGCACGTTGAGAAATGGCGACACGGCTGCAGAAACAGACTCAACGCAACAGTGCCAATTCGATGCCGAACCGGGGCTGTACTTCAACGTCGGCCCCGGGCGCATTCCGCATCATCACGAATTCCTGCTCGGTTACTGCCGGGAGTTTGGGGTCGCACTCGAACCGTTCATCAACGATAACCGGGCTGCGCTGTTGCAATCGCCCGCTACGTTTGGCGGGCAACCGCAGATTGCGCGCAGAGTGCGAACGGATTCGCGCGGCTATGTTGCAGAGCTGCTTGCCACTGCCATCAACCGGAACGCGCTCGATCAGGAATTGTCTGCCGCGGATCGCGACAAGGTGCTTACGATGCTGCGGCAGTTCAGCGACTTGAACGGCAGCGATGCCTACACCGGTAGCAGTCGTGCGGGTTTTCCGGGCCAGGAGAATACCGGCAGCCGAGATCGCGGTGAGCTGCTTAGTCCGCTGCAACTCACTGACCTTGTGCAGGAGACTTTCTGGCAGGCGCGGGTCGCGTTTGCAGAGGACTTCGAACAACAAAGCACCATGTTACAGCCTGTTGGCGGCATGGATCGAATCGCCACGGCATTCGCGGACCAGGTTCAACAGCAAATTATCTACGACGCAGTCGTAACCGAAATTCGCAAACAGCCGAACGGCGTTCGCATCGTCTACCGGGATCAGGGTGGCAACAGCATCACGCTCGAACATGACTATTGCGTTTGCACCATACCTGCAACGGTGCTACGCGATATCCCGACTGACCTTTCGGCAGCGCATGCTTCCGCGATTGCAAATTTTGCATACGCGCCAGCCATGAAACTGGCTTTTCAGTCACGCCGTTTCTGGGAGCAGGATCATAATATTTACGGGGGAATCTCCTGGACAACGCAGGACATTACGCAGCTTTGGTATCCGAATCATGAATTCGGCGCCGCGAACGGCATATTGCTCGGCAGTTATATTTTTGGCGGCAATGCGGGCAGTCAATTCGCCGCATTGACTCCGCAACAACGCATAGACTCGGTGCTGTTGCAGGGCTCTGCGCTGCACTCTCAGCTCAACAGCGCAACCAGTCGCGGAATAAGCGTGGCGTGGTCGAAAGTACCCTTCCAGCTTGGCGGCTGGGGCGTTTCTGACCCGGCGACTCTGTTGGCGCCTGATGACAACATCGTGCTTGCCGGCGAACACCTGAGTATTCTGCAAGGCTGGCAGGAAGGCGCCATTCTCTCGGCTTACCATGCGATAGACGGCATCGTGCAGCGTGACGCGACGTAGATTAAGCCGTTAATTTTTGCTGAAAGCTTGTAAGGCAGAAATAAAAAAATCCGACACCGCGAGCCGGGGGGATCATCCGGCTCGCGGGCGGATTTTTTTCCAGTGGTCTGTGAGGGAGATAAAGTAGACCACTGTTGCCTTGCCCTGCTGCCATTGCGCGAAACAATCTATTTGCGGCAGCTAATTTTTGTGCCGCCAACGCAATGGTTGATGCAGGTGATTATGGCGATCGATAGTGGCTTCGCCTATGGGGTCAATTCCCTATAGAGACTGGGGGAAATTACCCAGATCCAGCTGCTACTGCATTGATTGGAAGGCGGAAATAGCCTGCTGCGGGAGCGCTTTAGTCGCCAGACTTTTTTTGTTCGCGCGTGGCGGCCGCTGGCACATTGTCCGGCAGCAGACCCTTGCGCGCGGCATAGCGCACCATGTCAGCCGTATTGTGCAGGCCCAGTTTGTTCATCAGGTTGCTGCGATGGTTGTCGGCTGTCTTGGCGGCAATCTTCATCGTTGCTGCGATTTCTTTGCTGGTCTTGCCTTCGATGACGAGGTGAAATACTTCGCGCTCCCGATCGGTCAATGATCCATAGGGATCGGCGGCAACGCTTGTTGGCCGACGGTACTGCTCTTCCAATACGCTGCGGGCCTGCCTGCCAAAGTAGGTATCGCCATTCGCCAGCGCAGTGACCGCGTCGATAAGGTCCGTGGAGGCACTGTCTTTAACGAGATACCCGGATGCCCCGGCTTTGACGATAGGTACAACGTATTCCTCGTCTTCATGAACGGTAAGTACGAGGATGCGCATCTCTGGCATCATCGAGTGGATGCGACGAACCGCCTCCAGGCCGGATAAGCGTGGCATCGTCAAATCAGTGATGACCAGGTCGGGTTTTAGTTCTGCAACCAGTTCGACGGCCTCCACACCGTCGGCAGCCTGCGCCACTACCTCGAAGCCGCTCGCATCTTCGAGGATACGCACGATGCCTTCGCGAACCATCTGGTGGTCATCTGCGACGACGATTCGTACAGGCATTGTCATTCGGACGTCTCCGGCAAAGTCAACGTAACCAGAGTGCCTTCATTTGGCGCAGATTTCACGTCCAATTTTCCGCCGAACAGCTCGGCGCGATCTCGCATGCCACGCACACCGAAACCGTTCTCGGCGACGCCCAGGACTCCGCTGGCATCGAACCCCTTGCCGTTATCGGAAATAGCGACCTGAAGCGCACCGTTGTTGGTCCCCAGGACTACGCGACTGCGTGTCGCACCCGCGTGCTTGATAATGTTTGTCAGTGCTTCCTGGACGATCCGGAACACGAGTGTTTCCGTTTGCGGATCAAGATTCAATTCTTCTTCGGTGACCTCAAGCATGACCTCCAGCCCGCTGGACTCGCCTGTCGTTCTGCCAAGCCATTTGAGTGCGGCGACAAGTCCCAGATCATCGAGGACCGAAGGCCTGAGCGCTCGTGACATACGGCGCACCTCGCTTAAGGCGGATTTGGCCAGCTCGACCGAATCGCTGCCCGCTCCTGTCGTCTCTTGATACGTTGCATGCTGGAGCTGGTTAATGAGCGCCGTTAGTACTTGACCAATACCATCGTGCAACTCAAGCGCGATATTGCGGCGCTCTTCTTCCTGGACGCGCCATACCGCCTTGGCAAGGCGCCGAAAACGGAATTCGCCGTTCGCCAGCTGCTTGACGAGCTCCTCGTTTTCGGCGGACATCTGCTGCACGCGCAGCACAATATCTCCAAGTGATGACCGCACATCCGAGTCGCTTGTGTCATGTTCAACTTTCATCTTTGACCTCCTGGTGTTCAATCACCCGGCGCACCGCTGGTAATTCCTGAAATTTTGCTCGTTGGGCATCGTTTTGCATTGCCAGGGCCGAGTTAACGGCTGCTTCGGCGAGTTGCCATTCCGCGGCGGCCGCCGCTGCCTGGCCTTGAAGTTCGAACACTTCGGCAAGCATTGCATGCAATCTGAATTTTCGATGGTATTCCGCCGCGCCGCGCGGTGGCTGAAGCGTCCTGCGCAGTACATCCTCGGCGTCGGACAGGTTTTCGGCGATGATATTGGCCTGCGCCAGTGCGGCGCCCGCTTCATAGCGCAACAAGCCGTGCCCCATTTTCTCGGCAGCTGTGGAAAGACTGCGAAGCTCTGCCAATTGCGCGTCAGTGCCGCTGTCGGCTCGAGTATGACTCGCTGCAAGTGCAAGGCGTGACTTCAAAATGGCGAGGCGTTCGCCGCTCGCCTGGGCTAACTGCAATGACTCCTGCAATTTTTCTTCGGCGACCGATGGTTCCGCAACACGATCGTACAGAGTCCCCTCAACGCGCGACAAGAAAGCATTACGCGCATTGTTGTCGTCGGACGTCAGCAGCGACTTCGCACGCTCTATGGCTGCCCGCGCGCGATCGATGAGCCCGGCGTCAAGGGATAACTCAGCATCCAACAAGCTGAATTCTGCAACGCCCAGGTTATCGCCAAGCGAGTCCAGTTTGGTAAGCGCAGATTCAAACGATGCAGCAGATGCAGCAAACCTGCCTTGCAAATGCCGGGCCTGTCCCACGTATCCTTCAGCAATGCCCTCGGCCTGCTTATCGCCCAGATCCCTGCTGATCTGCAGAGACTCGAGCAATGCCTTTAACGCATCGTCATAACGCCCCCGAGCTATTTCGAGAATGCCCTTGGATTGGCTGGCCAGCATGATCCCTTCGTTATTGCCCGTTTCCTTGTACGTAGCCAGTGAGCGGTCGATAAAAATGACAGCATTGTCGTATTCACCGAGCAGGTAATAGGTATAGCCAACGTTGTTGAAACTCTCGGCCAGTGCGCGTTGATCACCGAGATCGTTGCGCAAGCGAAGCGCCTCACGATAGTGATCGAGCGCCTCCGAAAAGCTGCCGGTACTTTCTTCCAGATAACCTAATTCGTTTTCGAGATTTGCGTTCGTCCAGCGGTCACCAATGCGCACCAGTCGGTCGCGGGCCGCAACGAGCCCTTCGCGTGCCGCATCAATGCGGCCTTCGTGCAAATCGACTCTGGCGAGATTTGCCAGAACCGCCGCAACACCTCGCTCGTCGCCGATCGCTTCGCGTAACGTAAGTGCCTCACGGTAGTAGCGCGTGGCCTCGGTCAGCTGACCAATTCCCTGATAGGCGATGCCAAGGGCATTTAGCGCATCTGCCCGCCCCTTGGCATTGTCCAGCCGGTTCTGTACGACCAGCGCCTTTACGAGAAAATCATCGGCGGCGCGTCGGGAATCGCCGGCAAGAATGGCGAATTTGCCAAGCAGGAACCACGCCTGAGGATGGTTCGGACTCTCGGATACCAATGTCTGCAACACGGCCTCGGCATCCTTATAACGCCCGGCATCTCCGTAAATTTCAGCAAGCATCAATTGCGCCTCGCCATCCGCCGGGTATTCCTTCAGTAGCGATTCAAGGCGGGCCGTCGCATCCTCGAGATCCCCGTCGATGGCCGCGGCGCGCGCGCGAATCAGCTCCGCTCCTCGCCCGCTCTGGTTATTAAGCGCAGCGACGGCTTTGCGAGCGGCGCTGATAGCGGCACTATCGCGACCTGCTTCTGCGCGTGCCTGCGCCAGTCGGTCCCATGCCTGCGCAAAATCCGGCGCCGCACGAACGGCAGATTCCAGCGGCGTGATCGCTTCGCGCGTGCTGCCGTTACTGAGCAACTCAACGCCTTCTGCATAGAGCGCGAGCGCCTGTGGAGCGACCTTTTGCTGTTCAGCAAGTGGCACGCCCGGTGCGGCGTCAAGATTTAAGCGCAGCGCTGCTGCGAGCTCATCAATCCCATCAAAAAGTTGCGCGACGGAGGCTAGCTCGACCTCCGCGCGATACAGCGTTTCACCCGAGCCGGCACGTTGCAATTGAGCGATCAGTTGAAAGTTCGTATCGAGTTTTTGCACGCGACCGGAAACCAGGTAGTCGGCATCAAGCAGCTCGCCCAGTAGCTTGCGGTCCGCTGGCAACAACGAGTCCGAACGCAATTGCAGATCGCGTAGTGTGCTCGCGACGCGTTGACTGGAAATTACGGTAAGGTCACTGCTGTCGGCCAGACGATCGCCCAGGAGCTCTGTCAACACCTGCGAAAAATCATCCAGCTCACCCGTGGTATCCGCGATTGCAAAAGGCAGGACGGCAAGCGGCGCTGCTTCCGTAACCTCTGCAGGCTCCTGCAGCGCAACATCATTCGGCGTACTCAAGCTGTACCAAAGCCCTGCGGCGCCGACAGCCGTCAATGCAGCGACCAACAGGGCGGTCGGTTTGGGGCTCCAGCGCCAGCGCCTTGCCGCACCACCGGCACGCAGATCGGCAACAAGTTCGTCGGCCGTTTGGTAGCGCTCTGCCGGATCGACCGCAAGGCATCGTTCGACGATTCGACGAATCGCAGGCCCCGCTTTTTTTGCAATTTTGCCGAGATCTCTCGGGCTGGCCAGCGTCCTTTGAGCGAGTACTTCTTCCGCAGTTTCGCCGGTAAAAGGCCGCTTGCCCTGCAACATCTCGTATAGCAGCAGCCCGAGCGCGTAGATGTCAGAGCGACCATCGATCTCCTTACCCATAGCCTGCTCTGGCGAAAGGTAGTCCAGCGTGCCGACAATTTCGCCGGTCTTGGTCATTCCGCCCGGCTGCATCGTGCGGGCGATACCGAAGTCAGTCAGGTAAGCGCGATCGGGAGCCACCAGAACATTGGCGGGCTTGACGTCACGATGCACGATGTCATTGCGATGCG
>JABDKF010000193.1 GCA_013003155.1 Woeseia sp.
AACTTTTTCGAGTGATCTGGAAGTTGCTGAACGCGGCTTTGGCAAGGCAGTCCTGGTATTGCAACGCTCAGGAGCTGCAACGGGTGCGGTCAGCGTGGACTACTCATTGACCGCTGGTAACGCGACAGAGGGCGATGATTATTCCGGCGCAACCAGTGGCACCGTAAACTGGGCGGACGGGGACGCAGATCCCAAATCGCTTGAATTCATCATTAACGACGACGGTATCAATGAAGATGCCGAATTTTTTGAGTTGACGTTCAGCAATCCGACCGGCGCGGTCCTTAGTGGAACAGCGACATCACGAATCACGATCTTGAACGGCACCGGCGTCAACCTTGCGCCCAATGCGGTCGTTGCGAGCGGCATTGTCGCTGCGGAAAATTCACGAGTAACTCTGAACGGTGCTCAGTCCAATGATCCCGATGGTGACACGCTAGCCTATGAGTGGTCGCAAACCAGCGGACCAGCCGTCATTTTGAGTACACCGGCTACAGTGACCACAGAATTCACCGCGCCAGAAGTGACTTCGGACACCCTGCTGCAATTTCGGCTAACCGTTAGCGATCCAGCCGGATTAACCGATTCTGCGACTGCCAATGTAACCGTGACCAATGGCAATCCGCCTGCGAATTCGGGTAGCGGCGGTGGCGGTGGCGCTCCCGCCGGACTCTTCGTTGCCAGCGTGCTTCTGTTTGTCCTGCGGCGCGCCGTTATTCGAAAGGATCTCGCTTGATAATCGTCTGTTCACGGTCTGGGCCGGTGGAAATGATGTCCAGCGGAATTCCAGCCAGCGCGGAGATACGCTCCAGGTAGGACCGGGCATTGCCAGGCAAGTCGCGGTAGCGCGTCACGCCGACGGTCGACTCGCTCCAACCCGGCATGTCCTCGTACACCGGTTCGCATTCCGCCAGCCGATCAAGCAACAGGGGCACTCCCGTTACTGGTTCACCGTCGATTTCATACCCGACGCAAATACGCAGGGTCTCCAGCCCGTCGAGCACATCAAGTTTCGTGACACATAAGCCGGATATGCTGCTGTTGATGATAGATCTGCGTAACGCAACGGCGTCAAACCAGCCGCAGCGACGCGGTCGACCGGTCGTCGCACCGAATTCCGCGCCAACCGTCGCAAGATGCTCGCCCATGTCGTCAAACAACTCAGTAGGAAATGGCCCGGCCCCGACGCGCGTCGTGTACGCCTTGACGATGCCCAGAATGTAGTCAAGGTGGCGCGGTCCCACGCCCGTGCCGATACTGGCGGCGCCGGCCACGGTATTTGACGAGGTAACGAATGGGTAGGTGCCGTGGTCCACGTCGAGAAACGTACCCTGCGCGCCTTCAAACAGGATGCTCTGATCGGCGTCTGCCAGATCCTGCAGAATCTGCGTGACGTCCGCGGTAATCGGTCGCACAGTTTCTGCGGCAAGCATCGCGTCGTCCAGCGTCTTGGCAAAATCCACGGTATCCGTCCGGAAATAATGCTTTAACAGGAAGTTGTGATAGTCGAGTACCTCGCCCAGTTTCGACGCAAACTTCTCGCGCACGAAAAGATCTGCAACTTTCAGGGCACGCCGCGACACCTTGTCTTCATACGCAGGCCCGATGCCGCGTCCCGTTGTGCCGATCGCTTTCGCACCGCGCGATTTTTCGCGCGCCAAATCCAGCGCGACATGTGATGGCAGAATCAACGGGCAGCCGTAGCTGACCCTCAAACGATCGAACACGGGGACGCCGTTATCGATCAAGGCATTGGCCTCAGTTATTAGCGCTTCGAGCGAGAGCACGACCCCGTTGCCGATCAAGCACATCACGTCGTCGCGAAGAATGCCCGAGGGTATGAGGTGTAAAACGGTTTTCTTGCCGCCGATAACCAGCGTGTGACCTGCATTGTGCCCGCCCTGAAAGCGCGCCACAGCGCTGGAGCGATCAGTCAGCAAATCAACGATCTTGCCCTTTCCCTCGTCACCCCACTGGGTTCCGATGACTACTACGTTCTTACCCATTTCGGCAATGGCTCCTCAGGTCGTCTGGTCAGGAGCGAACTGCGTACAGCAGTAGTAATCCTGCTGCCATCGCCAGCGCTCCTGCCAGCCGCAAATTGTTGTCGCCGAGCATGGCCATGCGTGCGACGGTCTTGCGAAAATTTCCGGGACTAACGAACGGAATCATGCCTTCGATTACGAGATACAGCGCAATTGCGGTGAGAATGTCCTGCCACATGATCTGCTAATAACCGTGTCAGCAAGCTAGTCTGTTGCGCCCCTGCTATGCGGCATAAGCCGCCGGCGCGTTTCAACGCATGCTGCGAAACGTGTCAGCGCGCGCCATCCTTATTGTTCAGATAGCGGAAAAAGTCGTTCTTGGGATCAAGCACAAGCAGATCACCAGACTCGCGAATCGAATTCCGATAGGCATCGATGCTCCGGTAAAAGGCGTAAAACTCAGGGTCCTGATTGTAGGCTTCTGCATAAATTTCCGCAGCGCGCGCATCACCCTCACCACGCAGCTTCTGACTGTCGCGGTAGGCCTCGGCCAGAATCACCGTGCGCTCACGATCGGCGGTTGATCGTAGCTGCTCGGCAATCTCGCGACCCTGGGCGCGTCGCTCGGCGGCAACCCTCGCGCGCTCCTCGCGCATTTGCTGGTAAACGGAGTTGCGCACGTCATCTGGAAATTCAACCTGTTTGACACGGACGTCGATCAGCTCAACACCCAGACCCTGGGCAGCCGCTGTTGCGGTCTCCAGCATGTCTCGCATAAGTTCAGCGCGCTCGACGGAAATGGCTTCTGACACGGATCGCTTGCCAAATTCGGTAACGATCGCGTTCTTGATAATTTCGGACAGGCGATCGTTCGCCACGATCTGCACGCCGCCAGTTGATTTGTAGTACTGCACAGAATCAATGATGCGCCACTTGACGAAAAAATCGACCTGCAGGGCAAGACGTTCAGCCGTGAAAATACGCTCGGGTTGATCCTGGATCGTCATGATGCGTTTTGGAAATTTGCGCACTGACTGAAAGATTGGAATCTTCCAGTGAAGTCCCGGCGCGTAGTCCTGCGCCACTACTTCACCCACCTGCAACTTGATGGCCAGCTCGCGCTCATTGACCGTAAATGCCGACAGGCCGAGCACGATCAATGCAAGGCCGATCATGACGATGCTGGCAAAACGAACATCACTCATTCGCGGGTCCTCCTCTCACGCTCGGGTATTTTTTCACTGTCCGGTGTCGACGATACTGACGGCGATTGTGAGGAGCTGGTGCGCGATGAATCACTGCGACCGCTTTCACGACTTGCGCCACCGCCCTGCACTAACTGGTCGATAGGCAGGTACAGCAAGTTGCCGCTGCCGTCTGCGTCCAAAATAACCTTATTGGCACGGCTGTAGACATCCTCGATCGCTTCCAGGTAGAGACGCTCGCGCGTCACGCGCGGCGCTTTCTCGTATTCGGACAAAAGCGACAGGAAGCGTGCCGCGTCACCTTCGGCATCTGCAATTAGCCGGTCGCGATAGGCTTCCGCATCCTGCAGCATGCGCGCGGCTCCGCCACGGGCTCGCGGAATAATGTCGCCCGCGTAGGTTTCTGCCTCCAGAATAAATCGGTCGCTATCGTTGCGCGCTTTCTGCGTGTCATCCACTGCAGCCTGCACCGCCTGCGGATAGTCGAGTTTCTCGAGGCTGATGGATGTGACGGTGAACCCAGCATCGTAGCCGTCGAGTGTCGCCTGCAATATTTCCTGGGTGCGCGGCGCGATTTGGTCACGGCGCTCGGTAACCAATACTTCAAGCGTGCTGGTTCCGACGACTTCACGCAGCGCACTTTCCGTTACGTCCTGCAGCGTGGACTCCGGGTCCACAACTTCAAAACTGTATTTGACCGGATCCTCGCGACGATATTGCACAACCATCTGGACGAACACGTACTGTTCGTCAGCCGTTAGAATTTCGGTGCGGAATGCGTAATTCGAAACCGCGTTGGTATTAACAATATCGACGGTTTCGACGGGGTACGGCCAATGCCAATGCAACCCAGGCATGGTGGTCGTGGTGTAGCCACCAAAGCGCTGCACGACGCCGCGTTCGGCTTCATCTACCCGGTAGAGACCCGTCAAGGCCCACGCCACCAGCAACAAGATTCCAAGAACCCAGCCACCGCCGGAGCTCTTGCCACCACCCCCGGACTTACCGCCAAAGATGCCCGCCAGTCGGCGCTGCCAACTTTGTACGATCTTGTCGAGGTCGGCGGCATTATCGCCCTCTCGCTTCCAGGGATCTTTGCCGTTTCCAGAATCGTTCCAAGCCATAGATTACTTTATCTCTGAAGTACCGAGCCTTGCGGACGAAATCGCCTTGCCGGCTCAAATTGTTCCGCAGCGAGACTCTCACGCTTCAAAAAGCGCTGCAAATCCCGCTCCGGCATTGTTAATTCCAGCAACCAGCCACCGTCCTCCAGCCCGGTCTCCTGCTCGACCGCGCTGAGCTCAAAGAGCCGTGCCCGCTGGCGCCCCTGATCGGGGCGAAGGCGCATCATACCGTGTACCATTTCTCGGCGCAGGCGATTCGCAATGGTCTCTTTCAACAAGGGAATTCCGGCCCCGCTGATCGCGGACAACCAGACAGCACGGCCGGCGCCGGCTCGATTGGTATTGACGCGCGGTTTGCGCGACAGCTTGTCGATCTTGTTGTAAACGCGGACTTGCGGCACCTGGTCGGCACCCAGCTGCTTCAGCACTGCGTTCACCTGGCGTACCCGTTGCCAGCGTTGCGGATCGCTCGCATCAATCAGATGCAAAATCAAATCCGCTTCTCGCGCCTCCTGCAGCGTCGACCGAAATGCAGCAACGAGTTCGTGCGGCAAATCGCGCACAAATCCCACGGTATCGGCAAGAATGACAGAGGCTCCGTCGGGCAGGTCGACTCGTCTCACCGTGGGATCCAGTGTGGCGAACAGCTGGTCCTGAACGTACACATCTGCATCGGTAAGCGCATTAAAGAGCGTTGATTTGCCGGCGTTTGTGTAACCGACGAGCGCGACTGTCGGAATTTCGGCATTGACACGATTCCGGCGATTCATGGAACGGCGATTATCGACCTGCTCAAGCCGCATGTTCAGCTGGCGAATACGATCTGCCAACAGGCGCCGGTCAGTCTCGAGCTGTGTCTCACCCGGGCCGCGCAGGCCAATACCGCCCTTTTGCCGTTCGAGGTGAGTCCAGCCACGCACGAGTCGCGTTGACAGATGCTCCAGTTGCGCCAGCTCGACCTGCAGCTTGCCCTCAAAGCTGCGGGCGCGTTGCGCAAAGATATCGAGAATCAATCCGCCCCGATCGAGGACGCGGCATTTCAGCTCGCGTTCGAGGTTTCGTTCCTGGCTGGGACTGAGGGGCGCGCCACAGATCACGAGCTCAGCATTGGTCGCGGCGACCAGCCGCGCCAATTCGGCCGCCTTGCCTTTGCCGATGAACAGCCGCGGGTCGGGTTTTTTGCGAGGACTAACAAGCGCACCAACGAGACTGGCACCTGCCGAGCGCGCCAGTTCCGCAAATTCTTCGCGTTCGGCGAGATCGGGTGCACCGCGGCGCGATGCGTGCAAAAGAATAGCTCGCTCGCCACTCTTGGGCCGTTCAAACAAGCGCAGCCTCCAGCCGGACGTAGAGCGGGGACTTAGTCGTCAGATGCTCCGCCGTCATCGTCGGGCAATGGCAAACGCACATTGCGTGACGGTACGATCGTGGAAATCGCGTGTTTGTAAACCATCTGATTGACACTGTTTTTAAGTAGCACCACGAACTGGTCAAAAGAATCAACCTGGCCTTGTAGCTTGATGCCATTAACCAGGTAAATGGATACCGGGACCTTCTCCCTGCGCAGAATATTAAGGAACGGATCCTGCAGCGACTGCCCTTTGGCCATCTCACGGCCTCCTTATTGTTATTACAATCATTGTTGTCTATCGCAGGCTGGCAAAACCCAGCCAAAAAACGCTACAACTGCCCATAGCGCCGCAAAAGTCTAACACAGCGATTTGTGCGGCAATCTTAAATTATTGCGACAACTCGCCATCGATCAACCCCATGATGGCGTCGATGGCGCTGACTTCAAGGGGGTCGACGGCATGCAAAGATGGTTCCGAACGTAACCAGGTGATTTGCCGCTTGGCGAGTTGGCGGGTGGCCGCCTGGGCCCGCGCCCTGGCGGTGTCGAGGCTTACCTCACCCGCGAGATGCGCCCAGATCTGTCGATAGCCGACGGCACGCATAGACGGACTCGCGGCTGTCAGCCCGGGTCGTGCCCGCAAACCGCGAACTTCCTCGATGAAACCGTCGTCCAGCATCGCATCAAGACGGCGGATGATGCGCTCGTGCAGCTCGGCGCGTGCCGCCGGCAACAGGGCAATTTTAAGGAAGCGATGGTCCGTCGGCGGCACGGTGGCCGCCTGCCAGGCCGTGAGCGGTTTGCCACTCAAGCGGTAAACTTCGAGCGCGCGCTGGATGCGCTGGCTATCATTCGGGTCAATCCGTGCGGCGGCATCGGGATCAACACTCTGCAATTCAGCGTGCATGGCCGGCCAGCCGGCAATCTGCGCCTCGGCGTCCAGCGCTTCTCGCATAGACGCGGAACCTTCCGGGAGTTCGGCAATACCGGCAGTCAGCGCGCGAAAATAGAGCATGGTACCGCCGACGAGGAGCGGAATTCGGCCGCTGGCGGTGATTTCCTCAATGGCTGCGCATGCGTCTCGCACAAACGCGCCGGCCGAATAGGCATCCTCCGGCTCGCGAATGTCAATCAGGCGATGCGGCGCCCTGGCCAGCGTCGCGGCATCCGGTTTCGCGGTGCCAATGTCCATGCCGCGGTATACCAGTGCCGAATCGACACTGATCAAATCAACCGGCAGCTTTGCCTTCAGCTGTAGCGCAATGTCGGTTTTGCCGGAGGCGGTCGGCCCCATCAGGCAGATGACTGGCGCTGGGGCCAAGGTGTCACTGTCCACGCAAGAACATTCGATCGAGTTCTGCCAGATTAACTGCCGTCCACGTTGGACGACCGTGATTGCACTGGTCGGCGCGATCCGTCGTTTCCATTTCGCGGAGCAACGCATTCATTTCGGGAATGGTAAGAGCCCGATTCGCGCGCACCGAGTGGTGGCAAGCCATCGTCGCAAGTATCTCGTCACTGATATCCTCGACCCGGCTGCTGCTGCCGCTGGCGGCAAGATCGGACAACACGTCACGGACGAGCGATTCTGCGTCAACGTGTTTGAGCAATGCCGGCAATTCGCGAACGATCAGGCTGGTCGGCCCGCCGCTGTCCACCACGAGTCCGAGTCGCGTGAACACATCGCTGTTTTCTTCTGCCAACGCCACTTCGCGTTCGGACACGGCAAGTGACAGCGGCACCAACAGTGGCTGGCGAGTTAACTCACGCGCGGCAAATGAATTCTTCAGTCGCTCATAAAGTATTCGCTCGTGCGCCGCGTGCATATCCACCACCACGAGTCCCGCCGCGTTTTCTGCCAGTATGTACACGCCCGCGAGTTGCGCAATCGCGAAGCCGAGTGGCGGAGTGTCGGCGGCGGCAGGCTGCGGCGCGGGGTGTGGACTGCGTCCGCCGGGTGTGCGCGACTCCGGCGGGGACAGCGCGTCGTAGCCCGCAAGTGCATCGGCTACTTGATGCCCGCCGCCAGAAGTCAGTGGCATCGGCTGCTGGCCCGCGCCAGACGTTGCAGCCACTCTTGTCGGACTGTGTGAGTGCACGCCGCCGGGACGGGTGCCGGCCAGGGCTTGTTCAAGCGTTTGCGACACGATGCCGTGCAAACGGCGACCGTCGCGAAAACGGACCTCGTGTTTCGCTGGATGAGCATTGGCGTCAACGGAGGCTGGGTCCATGCTGAGGAACAGAACGTACGCCGCATGTCGGCCGTGAAACATTACGTCACGGTAGGCATGCCGTGCCGCATGGCCAAGCGTCCTGTCGACAATACTGCGACCGTTTACAAACCAGTGCTGCAGATCCGGCTGGCTGCGATTGAACGTTGGCAGCGCGAGCCAGCCGCGTAGCGCAATATCGTCGGCCACCCGACTTACATAGATTGTCTCTGCTGCGAAAGCTTCGCCAACAATCTTGCCGACCCGCTCAAGCTCCTCGTCGGCGTCGTGCGCCGCTGACAAGCTGAGGACCGTTCGCCGATTGTGTGTAACGGTAAACGCTACGTCGGCCCGTGCCAGCGCGAGCCGCCTTATCCATTTATCGATATGGCCGAACTCGGTGCGCTCCGTGCGCAGAAATTTCCTGCGTGCAGGCGTGTTATAGAACAAGTCCTCGACTTCGACGGTTGTGCCAACCGGATGTGCGGCAGGCCGTGGCTCTGACAGGCGGCCGTTGTCCGCCGTGATTTGCCACGCGTCGTCACTTGCCGCTGTCCGCGAGGTCAATGTAAGGCGTGCGACACTGGCGATACTGGGCAGCGCTTCCCCGCGAAACCCCAGTGAAGCAACGGCCTCCAGATCTTCCAGGCTCGCAATTTTGCTGGTCGCATGTCGCGCGAGTGCCAGTGCAAGTTCGTCTTTAGCGATGCCCTTGCCATCGTCGCGTATGCGCAGCAGCTTCGCGCCGCCGGCCATGATATCGACAGTGATTGACCGGGCCCCGGCATCAAGGCTGTTTTCGATCAGCTCCTTAACAACTGACGAGGGACGCTCGACGACCTCGCCGGCAGCGATTTGATTGACAAGGTGGCCGGGAAGCTGGCGGATCGGCATGCGAAAGGATGGCACGAGCTAGGGATCGCGCATTCTTTCAAATGCGCGGCCGTTTGGGTAGTTATGGTGTCAGGATCCGGTGCCGACCGGGATGCGCAGGGTCTGGCCTACCCGTAGCCGATTGCCGGACAGGTTGTTGAAGGCTCGCAGCGCGCGCATGCTCACGTTGTAGCGCTCGGCAATCTCCGAGAGGGTGTCTCCGGCGACAATCACGTACCGCAATTGCTGCGCCGGCGCGCGTTTGGCATTCGCTGCAATCTGCGTATCTGGCGGCGGGTTTGCAGCAAAATAGTTGCTGATACCGGCCAGTATGGCATTCGCCAGGCGCCGCTGGTGCGCCTGACTGCGCAACTTCTTTTCCTCGGCGGGATTCGAAATGAACGCCGTCTCCACGAGGATCGACGGGACGTCCGGCGACTTCAGCACCAGCAGACCTGCCTGCTGAACTTTGCGGCGGTGCACAGGACCTATACGCGCCAATTCCTTGATTACGGCATCGCCCGCGTCAAGGCTCGCACTCAGCGCTGCGTTCTGTGACAAATCGAGCAGCACCGAGGCCAACACCTCGTCCTTGTTGGCCAGTGATACCCCGCCAACCAGCGCCGATGCGTTTTCACGTTCGGCAAGACGCTTGGCGGCTTCGTCACTGGCGCCCTTCAGAGATAAGACGTAAACGGATGCGCCTTTGGGTTTGGGGTCATCGACCGCATCCGCATGCACGGATACAAACAGGTCCGCCTTGTTGCGACGGGCGATTTCGGACCGCTCGCGATGATCGATATAGGTATCCTGTCTACGCGTGAGAATCGCGCGCATGCCGGGCTGCGCATTGACGCGTTCAGCCAGTAGCTGGCTCACAGACAGCGCGACATTTTTTTCGCGCGTTCTGCCGCGGCCGATCGCGCCGGGGTCATGCCCTCCATGCCCCGGGTCAATTACGATGACGACGTCGCGACCACTCTCGTAGTTGTCCGTCGCGCGTTTTACCGCCTGCACCGGTCCGCGACCTTGCAGATCGATGACGAGGCGGTCCCCGTAGGTGCCGTTCGGCCCCGCCGTGAAACTGCGTGAACGGACCGACTCTGCGAGGTCGAGGACGACGCGTAACTGACCGTTGGAACGTAGCCCGCTGCGAATCGACCGGATCGCACCGCTGCCTTGCGGCATCGCCTGTAAAGAATCAGAAAGGCGACCGTCGTGTAAGTCGACAACCAGTCGATCGGGGCCACGCAAGGTGAATATCTTGTGCGTCACCGGGGCACTGAGATCGAGGACAACGCGGGTTCGGCCGCCTTCGGTCCAGACCCTGATATTTTCGACGGTTGCGCTAGCGGCGGCCGTGCTGGCAGCGAGCAACAGTGAACAAATTAGCAGGGTCAGGCGGGAGAGCATCGTATTGGGCGTATCCGGTGCGGCAATCGCGATCTGGCCAGTATACGAATCTGAATGAAAAAGCCAACATTTTTTCTTTCAATATTATAAAGATAGGGCTGTTTCTTAATAGACTACAGGACTGCTGGCGTTGCCAAGACAGCGTCAGATTTCAGGCCTGCAAGCCAGGCGTGGCCCCGTTCGGTGGCTGCCGTCAACGTCGCCATGCGGCTCTTGCCGTCATAGGCGAGTGCTATGCGCAGGTCAGCCTGCTCGAGTAGCCGCGGCACGCGCTCCGGCCATTCAACCAAAAGCAGGCCATCTGCGAGTTCGTCCCAACCCAGGAACTCCAGCTCGTCCGCCGAACCGATGCGGTATAAATCGGCATGATAGACACGACGTCCGGCAAGTTCGTACGGTTCAACCAGCGTGTATGTCGGGCTGGGCACTGGCCCTACATGACCTAGTGCGCGAACGAAGCCACGCGCGAGCGTCGATTTTCCCGCGCCCAGTTGCCCTTGCAACACTATCAGCCAGCCGTCGGTACTGGCGGGCAGCTGCCTTGCCAGTTGTGTTCCGAGTTTTGTAGTCGCCGCTTCGTCAGGAAGCGTGAGGACAATTGTCAGGGGTTTACCCACGGTCGAATTTCCTCGAGCACATCCGAGGCCAGCATACCGCGTTCACCGAACGTTGCCGCTGCATCGGCAGCAGATGCATGCACATGGACCGCGACCGAGGCAGCCGAATCGGGTGGCAAGCCCTGTGCGAGCAAGCCCGCAATGATGCCCGTCAGGACATCGCCCATGCCGGCAGTTGCCATCCCCGGATTGCCATCGGTACACATCAACACCGGTTCGCTCTGCCGCGAGATCAGCGAGCAATGCCCTTTGAGCACGGCGCACCCGCCAAATTTTTTCTGCAGCGCGTACAACGCGTTCAGCCGATCGCGTTGTACCGTTGTCGCATTGCAGCCAAGCAAACGCCCCGCCTCGCCAGGGTGCGGCGTGATAACGCGGCATGGATTCACGTCCGGCTTTTCGGCCAACAGGTTCAAGCCGTCCGCATCGACTACCATAGGCACGTCCGCCTTGCGGGCAGCGGCAAATACTTTTCGCGCCCATTCGCTTTTGCCGAGACCCGGCCCGAGTGCGACAACCGTCGCGTTGGCGATCAGGGCCGAAATATCATCGGCCGCGACGCCGTAACACATCAGCTCGGGGCGCGACGCCGGGATTACAGCAGCATTGTCAGGATGCGTCGCGACGCTGACGCTGCCGGCACCGGCGCGCAGCGCTGCTTCTGCGGCGAGTCGCGCAGCTCCCGGCATGCCCGGCCCTCCGCCGACGACCAGCACGTGCCCGAAGTCCCCTTTATGCGATTGGACCTGCCGCGGTGGCAGCGCTTCCTGGGTAAGGTACTCCCGCAAGAATTCCAGCACCGGACGACGACTTTCGAATGCAGCCGCGGGCACGCCGAGATCGGAATAAAAAATCTGTCCGGCGTGAGCCGGCCCATCATTGAAGTAGAGCCCCGTTTTGCGGCCAACAAACGTTGTCGTGGCGTCTGCCTGAACGGCAATACCCAGTTTGATGCCGCTGTCACCATCTATGCCAGTGGGAATATCGAGTGACAGGCACGGTGCCGGGTGCAAACTTATCGCGGCAGCTGCGGCAGCGAAATCGCCATCGATCGCACGGTTCAGGCCGCTGCCCAGCAATGCGTCGACGATCAGGTCGGCATTCTCGTGCAGATCTCCGTCAAAGCGCGTCACGGTGACGCCCGCCTTCACCGCCTCTTCGTATCCGCGGCGCGCATCACCGGAGAGCTGATCAGGCGGCGTCACGTACAGCGCATCGACCTGCCGGCCAATCGCCACGGCTAGATTCGCCAACATATAGCCATCGCCCGCATTTTTGCCGCTGCCGCAAAGGACCACCCAGTGTTTGGCGCGCGGAAACTCCGAGAGCGCCGTGACCAGCGCGAAATGGGCGGCACGCTTCATCAATTCGAAGCTGGCGACGCCGCTATCAATAGTGTGTTGATCGATCGCCCGGACGTCTGCGATCGAGTAAACAACGTTTTCCGGGATCTCTGCAGTCATGGGCGGCATTATACTGACAAGACAAGTTAAGGAATCGATCACATCTCCATAGTGAGCACTTCGTCACCAAAAACGGACTGGATTGCGCTGAAAACGCGGCTCTGCGACTGGGCCGCTGAGCTCGGGTTTCAGCAGCTGGGCGTCAGTGACGTCAATCTCGAATCTGCGGAGCGACAGCTCAATGAGTGGCTGAGGTCAAAATTTCATGGGGAAATGGCCTATATGGAGCGTCACGGCGCAAAGCGCAGCCGTCCTGCACTGCTCGTTCCGGGCACAGTGCGGGTCTTGTCTGTGCGGATGGACTACCTGCCAGAAGATGCTGAAAAAGCAAAGGCACTGCTGGACCATCCGCAAAAAGCCTATGTGTCCCGCTATGCGCTCGGCCGCGACTATCACAAAGTGCTGCGCAAGCGACTTGCGCAACTGGCGGCAAGGATTGAAGACGAAATCGGGGATTTCGGCTATCGCGTGTTCGTGGATAGCGCGCCAGTGTTGGAGAAACCTGTTGCGGAGAAAGCGGGTTTGGGATGGATAGGCAAACACACGAATCTTATTCATCGCGATGCCGGCTCCTGGTTTTTTCTCGGTGAACTTTACACCGACTTACCCTTACCTGTTGATGAGCCGGAATCGTCACATTGCGGCAGCTGCCGTACCTGTATTGACGTCTGCCCGACCGATGCGATCGTCGCACCGTACAAGCTGGACGCGCGACGCTGCATTTCTTATCTGACGATCGAGTTAAAAGGCGCCATTCCCGAGCGCTATAGAAAACTCATCGGCAATCGCGTCTACGGCTGCGACGACTGCCAGCTGTTTTGCCCGTGGAACAAATTTGCGTCGCTTACCGATGAAGGTGATTTCGCGCCACGCCAACAACTTGATAACAGCGATATGACAATGTTGTTTCGCTGGGACGAGAAAACCTTCCTCGCGCGAACCGCAGGCAGCGCCATTCGACGCATAGGCTACGAACAGTGGCTGCGAAATATTGCAGTGGGCCTTGGCAATGCTGAAAGCACGGCCGAGGTCATTACGGCATTGAAAGAAAAACTCACTCACGATTCCGCGCTGGTACGTGAGCATGTAGAGTGGGCTCTCAAACAGCACGCAGCGCGCCAAGCATAAACTCCCGCGGAGACACCGATGTTTCGAGCACCCTCCTCCTCCTTACTCGTGCCGTTCGATGGTAGTTTTCGCGTTGCCGATACGCCCACGGTGCCGCAAGACGTGGATCCGGCCAAGGCCCGGCGACGCCTGAAGAAAGCTCAAAAAAAGCTTGATCGGCTGCAACGAGTGCTTATGGCGGGCGATCACCATGCGGTATTGCTCGTGTTTCAGGCAATGGATGCTGCCGGTAAAGACAGC